>DASUZP010000001.1:0-5615 GCA_036376775.1 Solirubrobacterales bacterium
CGCGGACGGCGACCCGTTTGGCGGCGCCGCTTGCGCTCGCCTCGGCCAGCACGTGCTCGGCCAGGGCGGCAGCGCTCGGGTAATCGAAGACGACGGTCGCCGGCAGGCGCAGGCCGGCGATCGCAGCCAGCCGGTTGCGCAGCTCGATCGCCGTCAGCGAGTCGAAGCCCAGGTCGCGGAAGGCGCGCCTCGGCTCGACCTCTTGGGCAGAGGGGTAGCCGAGGACAGCGGCGACCTCGCTTCTGACCAGGTCCAGCGCAAAGTCCTCCGCCTCCGCCTCAGACAGCGTGGCCAGCTTCGCGACAAAGGAGCCGCTGGGGGCGCTGCGCCTCCTCGGGACGCGGATCAGGCTGCTGTAGATCGGCGGCAGGACGCCGGCCAGCGCCAGACTCTTGAGGCCGGCGGTATCGAGTGGGATCGCAAGCGCCGTCGGGCGATCGGCCCGCAGCGCGGCGTCGAGCAGGGCAAGTCCTTGCTCGTCGCCGAGCACTTCGGCGCCGGAGCGCCACATCCGCGCCAGGTCGGCCTCCTGCAGGTGGGAGGTCATCGCGCTCTCGCGCTGCCAGAGCCCCCAGGCAATCGAGGTGGCGGAAAGACCCGCCGCCCGCCGCCTCTGCGCGAGCGCATCGAGGAAAACGTTGGCGGCCGCGTAGTTCGCCTGTCCGGACCCCCCCATCGAACCGGCCACCGACGAGAAGAGGACGAAAGCCGAAAGCTCCGCATCTGCGGTCAGCTCGTGCAGGCTCCAGGCCGGGTCGACCTTGGGGGCGAAGACGCGGTCGACCTGCTCGGGGTCGAGCGTCTCCACGGTGCCGTCGGCGAGCGCGCCGGCGCAGTGGATCACCGCGCCCAGCGGGTGCTCCTCGGGGATCGTGGCAAGCAGCCGCTCCAGGTCCTTGCGAACGGAGACGTCGCAGGAGGCGATCCGCACGTCCGCCCCCAGCTCCTCGAGCTCTGCTTGGAGCTCTTTCGCTCCCTCGGCCTCGGCGCCGCTGCGACTGACCAAGAGCAGATGGCGTGCGCCGTGGCGCTCGACGATGTGGCGCGCGGTGAGGGTGCCGAGGACCCCCAGACCACCGGTGATCAAGACGGTGCGCTCGGGGTCGATCCTCGCGGAGGTCTCGGCCTCCTCCTCTGCCCCGACCCGGACCAGACGCGCCGCCAGCGCGGCCCCCTCGCGCAGGGCGAGCTGGGGTTCCGCAGCCCCCAGGGCAAGCGCGGCGGGCAGCGCCGCCCGCGAGGCTTCGCTGCCGTCTGTGTCGATCAGGCAGAAGCGGCCGGGGTGCTCGGACTGGGTCGAGCGGACAAGCCCCCAGATAGCAGCAGCCGCCGGATCGGGGGCCTCCTCCCGCACCGCTGCCACGGCGTTCTCCGTAAGGAGGGCGAGGCGCAGGTCGGCTTTCGACTCGTCGGCGAGCCAGGTCTGGATCGAGCGAAGCGCGTCCTTTACCGCCTTGCGTGCCGCCTCGGCGGTCGGTGCATCGCGATCTATTTCACAGTGCAAAAGCTCGACCTCGGCCGGTGCATCGACCCCTTCGGCGAGGGAGACCTCGGCCCATTCGAGCTGCAGGAGGCCATCCCCCGTCACCTCCGCTGTCTGCAGTCGAGAGGGGTCCAACGCCCGCAAGACGAGGGAGCCGACACTGGCCACGGGAGCGCCGCTGCTGTCGGCGATATGGAGGCCCACCCCGGCCCCCTCCGGTGCAAGTCGGACCCGCAGCGCAGTGGGTCCCTCGGCCTGCAGCGAGACCGAGTTCCAGGAGAAGGGCAGCTTCACCTCCGCCGCTCCGTCATTCGAGATCAGGGCGATGCCGTGCAGCGCGGAGTCCAAAAGTGCCGGATGGATCGCAAAGCGCCCCGCCTCATGGGTCGCGTCCTCGGGCAGGGAAACCTCGGCGTAGACCTGCTCGCCGTCCTTCCAAGCGGCGGTGAGGCCCTGGAATAGCGGGCCATATTCGAGTCCGTGCTCGGCGAGGACGTCGTAGAGGTAGTCGGTCTGCAGTGGCTGCGCCCCTGCGGGGGGCCAGGCTTCGAAGGGCTCGGGCACGGGGGCACGGTCGGTGGAGAGGACGCCGGTGGCATGGCAGGTCCACTCGCCGAACTCCATATCCTCGCCGACCGCAGCGCGCGAGTGGATCGCAATCTCACGGCGGTCGTCCTCGCGGGGGCCGGAGACCGAGACCTGGATCGCCACCGCGCCGGGCTCGGGCAGGATCAGCGGCGCCTGCAGGGCGAGCTCCTCGACCGTCTCGGCGCCGACCCGCCTCCCTGCCTGCAAGGCGAGCTCCAGGAATGCCGTGCCGGGGAAGAGGATGGCGTCGGCGACGGCGTGATCGGCCAGCCAAGCGTGCGTCTGCAGCGAGATGCGGCCGCTGAGGGTGAGCCCCTCTCCGCCGGGGTCTTCGATCGCCGCTCCCAAGAACGGGTGCTCGGTCGGGGTGAGTCCGATCGCGCCCGCATCCGCCGTGCTCGCAACCGCCGCCAGCCAGTAGCGCTCGCGCTGGAAGGGATAGGTGGGCAAGGGGACCCGCTTGGCGCCGGTCCCCTTGAAGAACGCCTCCCAGTCGACCGCAACGCCGGCGACATGTGCCTCGGCGAGGGAGAGGACAAAGCGCTCGGCCTCGTCGGTTTCGTGGCGCAGGGTGCAGAGCGAGACGGCCTCCCCGGGATCGGGAAGTACGTCCTCGATCGTCTCCTGTACGCCGAAGGCGAGGACGGGGTGGGGGCCGATCTCGATCAGGGCACGCTGCCCCGCCTCGAGCAGGGAGCGCAGGACCGGCTCCAAGAGCACGGTCTGGCGCAGGTTGCGATACCAGTACTCGGCTCCCAGCTCGGCTCCCTCGATCTGCTCGCCGGTGACCGTGGAGTGCAGGGGGATCTCAGTGCTCTTTGGGGAGATCGGCGCAAATGCCTCCAAGAGCTCTGTCTCGAGCTGCTCGATCTGGGCCGAGTGGGCGGCGTAGTCGACGGCTATCTGCTGCGCTCTTACGCCGTCTTTCTCGCAGGCGCTTTGGATCTCGCCAAGTGCCTCGGGGTCGCCGGAGAGGACGAGCGAGGCGGGGCCGTTTATGGCCGCCAGCGATACGCGCTCTCCCAGGGGATCTGCGTAGGGGGGGAGTTGCTCTGGGGTGAGGGAGACCGAGAGCATTCCTCCCCGCCCGGCGATCTTTGCCATCGCCTGGCCGCGCTTGGCGACGATCAAGGCGGCGTCCTCGAGGGAGAGCGCGCCGGCGATGTGGGCGGCGGCGATCTCTCCTTGGGAGTGGCCTACTACGGCTGCGGGCTCTACCCCGGCTTCTTGCCAGAGCCTCGCCAAGGAGACCATGACGGCAAAGAGGGCGGGCTGGACCATGTCGAGGCGATCGAGCCAGGCGGCCTTCGGGTCTTTTAAGACCTCCAGCAGGGACCAATCGACGGGTGGGGAGAGCGCCTCTTCGCAGGCGGCCATGTGGCGGGCGAAGGCCGGTGAGGACTCGAGCAGGCCCAGGGCCATGCCCTGCGCCTGGGCTCCCTGACCGGGGAAGAGGAAGACCGGGCGGCGCTCGCTGCCGGCCGTGCCTTGGACTGCGCCCGCCGGACTTTCGCCCTCGGCGAAGGCGGCAAGGGATGCAAGCAGCCCCTCGCGGTCTTGCCCCAGGAGCACCGCTCGGTGTTCGAAGGAGCTGCGGGTGGTGAGGAGGGAGTAGGCGATGTCGGTGGGGTCGAGCTCGGGGTCGGCCTGCAGACGGGCTGCGAGGCGCCCTGCGATCTGAGCCAGGGCGGGTTTGGTCTTGGCCGAGAGGGCGAGTGGGATCTGGCCCGGCAGGGGCTGGGTCGCCGGGGCCTTTTCGCCGTCCCCGCTGCCGCTCGGTCCGGCCGGGACAGGCTCGAGCTCCGGTGCTTGCTCCAAGATCACGTGGGCGTTGGTGCCGCTGACGCCGAAGGAGGAGACGCCGGCGCGGCGCGGCCCTCCGTTTGCATCCCACGCAAGCTGCTCTGTCAGCAGCTCGATCTTCCCCGCCTCCCAGTCGACTTTGGAGGAGGGCGCGTCGACGTGCAGCGTCTTCGGCAAGACGCCTTCGCGCATCGCCATCGCCATCTTGATCACGCCGGCGACTCCCGCGGCGGCCTGGGCGTGGCCGATGTTGGACTTGAGCGAGCCGAGCTTCAACGGCCGCTCTCTGTCCTGGCCGTAGGTGGCGAGCAGCGCCCCGGCCTCGATCGGGTCGCCCAGCACCGTGCCGGTGCCGTGGGCCTCGACAACGTCGACGTCCTTTGACTCCAGGCGGGCGTTGGCCAGCGCCTGGCGGATCACCCGCTCCTGGGAAGGGCCGTTGGGTGCGGTCAGTCCGTTGGAGGCGCCGTCCTGGTTGACGGCCGAGCCCTTGAGCAGAGCGAGGACCGTGTGGCCGTTGCGCCTCGCGTCGGAGAGTCGCTCCAGGACGAGCACGCCGACTCCCTCGGCCCAACCGGTGCCGTCGGCTGCATCGGCGAAGGACTTGCAGCGCCCGTCGGGGGCGAGGCCGCGCTGGGCGCTGAAGACGAGGAAGGGCCCTGGCGTTGAGAGCACGGTCACGCCGCTTGCCAAAGCCAGTGGGCACTCGCCCTGACGCAATGCCTGAGAGGCGAGGTGAATTGCGACCAGCGAGGAGGAGCAGGCGGTGTCGATGCTGATCGCCGGGCCCTCGAGGCCGAGCGCGTAGGAGACCCTGCCCGAGATGATGCTGGACGTCAGCCCGGGCGCCGGACCGTAGCTGCGCTCACCGACTCCGGCGAAGACCCCGGTCTGGGACCTCTTCAACGAGGCGGGGTCGATGCCCGCGTCCTCCAGGGCCTCCCAGCTGGATTCGAGCAGCAGTCGCTCCTGGGGGTCGATGAAGGACGCCTCGCGCGGGCTGATCGAGAAGAAGCCGGGGTCGAACTCGCCGGCGGCGGCGAGGAAGCCGCCCTCGCGGGTGTAGGTGGTGCCGGGGTTCTCGGGGTCGGGGTCATAGATGCGCTCTACGTCCCAGCCGCGGTCTGCGGGGAACTCGGAGATGCCGTCGCGCCCCTCGGCGACCAGCTTCCAGAGGTCGGCGGGAGAGGCGATCCCTCCCGGGTAGCGGCAGGCCATGCCGACGATCGCGATCGGCTCGCTCGTGCCGGTACGAAGGCGCAGATTCTCTCGGTGGAGCCGGTCACGCTCTTTGAGCGTCGTACGCAGAGCCTCGACCACCTCACTATTGCTTGGACTCATCACAATCCCCCCTCCTGTGACTCGGCGAGCAGCCCTTCGGCGCTCTTGCGGATCAAATCCTCAACCTCCATCGAATCGATCAGATCACTGTCGTCGGGTGCGACCTCGGCCTCCTCATCGTCCTGAGCGAGGCGGAGCAACGGGTCGATCAGCCCGGCACGGCGCAGGCGGGCAAGCGAGATCGATGCAAGAGCCTCGCGTATATCCGCCTCTTTTGACTCCGACGTGCCGCTGCCTCCGCCACTCGCCACAACCTCCGCCAGCAGGTGCTCGGCCAGGGCGGCGCAGCTCGGGTAGTCGAAGACGACGGTCGCAGAGAGGCGCAATCCACAGATCGCGTCGAGGGCATTGCGCAGCTCGACCGCGGCGAGCGAGTCGAAGCCGAGGTCCTGGAATGCCC
>DASUZP010000002.1:0-6078 GCA_036376775.1 Solirubrobacterales bacterium
AGCGACTTTCAGGCAAATGGCTTTTCCAACGCGCTCAGTCTGTCGTGCCCCGAGAACCCAGACGGAACCACAAACACCTCGCTCAGCGCCAAAGTCTCAGGACTGACGCCGGGCGGCGCGTACCGCTTCCGGGTTACGGCAACCAGCAATGCCGGCACCACCAGCAGCAACGACAAAACGTTCGAAGCGCTTCAGGCGGTCCCGCCGACGGTATCGACGGATCCAGCGCAGAGCGTGACCCAGATCGAAGCGAAACTCAAGGGGACGGCGAATCCCCATGGCGGTACCGCCTCGGACTGCCATTTCGAGCTCGGTACGACCGCCTCGTACGGCTCCAACTACGCCTGCGCTCTGCCGGGACCGGTGACTAGCGCGGTGGCGGAGAGCAAGAGCGTCTCGGGTCTCAAACCCAGCACGACCTACCACTACCGGCTGGTGGTGAGCACGAATGCCGGCACCGCCAAAGGGGGCGATGTCACATTTACGACCGCGGATCCTCCGCCGGTGGAATCGGACCCGGAACCCGATCCGATCCCGCCGCCGGCTACGACCCCGCCGCCACCAACGGACCCGGGCCCCACCACGCACCTACCGCAGTGTAAAAAAGGCTTCAGGCGCGAGAGAATCCACGGCCAGCCCCGCTGTGTGAAGGTGTGCAGGACGGGCTTTCGCCAAGTGCGCGTTCGCGCCAAGGTCAAGTGCGTTCGCAGAAAGCACTCGAATCGGCGCCGGCACACTCCCGCCGAACGCTAGGCCCGCATAGCATTGGCTCGGATGGAGGCCGATGCTGTCGAGATCCGGGTGGTCGGTTGCCTGCTGGAGAAGCAGCGGACGACTCCAGACGCTTACCCTCTTTCGCTGAACGCGCTGCGCCTTGCCTGTAACCAGGCCACGAACCGCGATCCGGTCGTCGACTACGACGAGTCGATCGTTGCCGAGGCCCTGCCGCGGCTCGCATTGCGTGGTTGGACGCGGCTCGCCAGCGGGGCCGGCAGCCGCGCCCGTAAGTACCGGCATCTGCTCGACGAAGCTCTGGATGCCGACGGCGCCGAACTGTCGCTGCTCGCGGTGTTGATGCTGCGCGGCGTCCAAACTCCGGGTGAGCTGAAGCAACGCGCGGACCGGCTGCACGCGTTCGCTGACCTCGCCGCGGTACAGGCGACGCTGGAGAGACTGGTCGAGCGAGGCTACGTGAAGCGTCTTGCACGCAGGCCGGGCCAAAAAGAGGAGCGCTACGTGCAAATGCTCGGGGGCGACGAAGACAGCGCGTCCGGAGAAGAGCCGCCGCCGGTCCACTCGAGCTCTGCTGCCCCCGGCGTCGCGGGGTCGCCCACAGCCGATCGGCTCGCTCGGCTCGAGCAAGAGCTCGCCGAGCTGCGCGAGCAGGTGCAGCGGCTGCGCGAGGCGCTCGGCGAGCCGAGCGAACCTCAGGCGTAGAGGCTCTCGGACGCCAGCACCTGTGCGCGGCGGCTCCAGAGCTTGACCTGCATGAAGATGTCGTCGCCGTAGCCCTTCAGCGCATCGAGGGCGATCAGGGTGAAGCGTTCGTCGGAGACGACCTCCTGGTCGACGGTCTCCAGCTCGAGTTCGGCCGTGGCGGCGACGGCGCCACGGACCAGGGGACGACCCCAGACGAGGGTGACGGCGCCGGCGCGACCGTTCTCACCTCGCCACTGGCCGATCACGTCGTCGTTGAGGTCGATCTGCCAGCCGGGATTGTCCTCGGCGAGCACGTCGGTGAAGTCGGCGGTTGCGCGGAAGCCGGTCGGCTCGCCCTCTTGGGGCAGCTCGTAGGAGACGTGGCCGAACAGCTCCAGCGCGCCCTCTGGGCCGTCGGCTCGCGCCGTCACCGGCACCCAGACCCGGCCACCCCAGGCGCGCTCCGGGAACCAGTCGACTTGCTCTGGGACCTCGACGCCCTCCGGCAGATCGTCGACCTTCGCGCAGGCGGAGCGGAACTCGCCGACTAGTCGCTCGGCAAAGCGCCCGTGCGGTATCCCCTCCTGGGTCGAGTCGGCGATGAAGCGCGGGATCGGTCTTGGGTTGGGCGTCACGTCAGACAGTCTCTGAGGTCGGCGGCGGCTCGCTCCGGGGGGTAGATGTTGATGTCGACGCCGGTGCCCAGCTCGAAGCCCGCCTTGATCGTGAGTCGCGGGGCGATGTCGACGTGCCAGTGGAACCGGTCGGCGCCGCGGGGCGCCGTCGAGACCCAGAGGTTCAGCTCGGGCGGACCGTCGAAGCGCGCCGCGAGCAGGCGCATCGCGGTGCGGATCATCGCCGCGCCGCCGCTGTCCTGCTCGAAGCGCGCCGCCTCGCGCCGCGGCACGATCCGCAGCTCGTAGGGCGAGCGCGAAGCCCAGGGGCAGATCAGCGCCGCCTCGTCGTCGATCGCGACGAGGCGGTCGCGCCTGCGCACCTCCTCGACCAGGACGTCGCTGAGCAGGCCGCCGCCGCCGGTGCGTTCGCCGTAGGCGCCGGCCCGCTCGCGCTCTCGCGCCACGGCCGCCGGGACGAAGGGGAGCGCGTAGAGCTGGGCATGGGTATGGGGAAGGGAGGCGCCGGCCCCCGCGCCCTCGTTGACGACCAGCTGCACGTAGGGGGCGTCGGCATGGGCTCGTATCCGCTCGCGCCAGGTGGCCATCGCGGCGATGAAACGCTCCTCGCTCAACTCGCTCATCGCGGTCGCGTGCTCGGGCGCGTTGACGATCACCTCGTGGCCGCCGATCGCCGGCCGCGAGGCGAAGAGGTCGGGCTCGCCCGCCCGTCGCGACTCCAACAAGGGGTCGCCGGCGCTGGCAAATGCCCCGCCCTCGCCGCTGCGCGGTGCCCCGTTCGCATCGTCGCCGTGCGCCAACGCGGGATACAGATTCGGCACTACGCGGCTGGTCCAGCCGGGGGTATCCGCGGCCCCACCGCCCGGCCGTACGGCGTAGACCTCGGGCGGCGTCTTCTCCTCGTGGCCCTCGCAGAACGGGCACCCCTCGGCACCCGTCCGGTCCGCCGCCGCGGGTTTGAACCCGTGCGGCCGGTCGGCGCGGCCGGGCGCGAGGATCGTCCGCAGCCCGGTGAGCTGGTCGATGCGTATCTCCGGTGCGCTCAACTGGACGGCGGTTGCGGTCTGTCGCCGCCCTGCTCCATGAACGGTTTGAGTACGTCCATCGGCAACGGGAAGACCACCGTCGTGTTCTGGTTGCTGCCGATTTCGAGCAGCGTCTGCAGGTAGCGGAGCTGCAGCGAAGCGGGGTTGGTGCTGATGATGTCGGCCGCGTCGGTGAGCTTCTGGGCTGCCTGGAACTCACCCTCGGAGTTGATGATCTTGGCCCGCCGCTCGCGCTCGGCCTCGGCCTGACGGGCGATCGCCCGCTGCATCTGCTCGGGAATCTCGACGTCCTTGATCTCGACCGCGGTCACCTTCACGCCCCAGGGCTCGGTCGACTCGTCGATGATTTTCTGCAGCTCCTCGTTGAGCCGCTCGCGCTCCGACAGCAGCTGGTCGAACTCGGCCTTGCCGAGCACCGAACGCAGCGCCGTCTGCGAGATCTGCGAGGTGGCGAGCAGATAGTTTTCGACCTCGACGATTGCTTTGCGCGAGTCGATCACACGGAAGTAGGCGACGGCGTTGACACCGGCGGGGACGTTGTCGCGGGTGATCACCTCCTGCGGCGGGATGTTGAGGGTCACCGTGCGCAGATCGACCTTGACCATGCGGTCGATCAGCGGGATCAGGAGGATCAGGCCCGGTCCCTTCTGGGCGATCAGGCGGCCGAGCCGGAAGATCACCCCGCGCTCGTACTCGCGCAGGACCCGCACCGAGGATCCGAGCACTATCGCCACGAAGATCACCAGTACGGCCAACACCACAAGCGCTGCCATCAGGTTGTTCCTTCCTCAGGTCGGACCACGAGGGTGAGTCCTTCGATCGCCTCGACGGTGACTCTATCCCCCGGCCGCAGTGGGGCTCCGCTTCCGACCCGGCGCGCGTGCCAGATCGCGCCCCCGATCGCCACCTGCCCCTCCGGGTCGGGTGGGGTGCGGACCTCGGCGCTGGCGCCGATCAGCTCCTCCTGGCCGCCGCGGACCGGCTGCTCGCGATGGGCTGCCAACACTTTGCGGGTGACGAAGTAGAAGCTGGCGATCGAGAGCACGCCGAACGTGATCAGCGCCGGCCCCGCCCAGTCGCTGGCGCTGGAGTCGGCATCGGCGGTCAGGGCGAGGATCCCGCCGGCGATCAGGCCGGCCGCGCCGAGCGCCGCCAGCACGCCGCCGGTGGAGAGCAGCAGCTCCGCCAACAGCAGCCCGACCCCGATCAATGCGACGACGACAAAGAGGTCCATGGACCGATTATCCGCTTTCGGCCGTGTGAGGGAGCGCGTAGCGCTCGATGTCCGCCCGCAGCTCGGCCGCATTGTCGTACGGCCCCTGCTTGAGGTAGACGAGCTCGCCGCGGCGGTTGTAGAAGGCGGTGTCGGGGAGGCCGAGCGAGGCGCCGATTGCTTCGCCGATCTCTTTGTCGGGATCCGTGTAGCTGGGATAGGGCACCGGGGCCTCTTCGAGGAAGGTGCTCGCCGCGTCGTCGGAGTCCTGCGTGTCGATGCCGAGGAAGGCGACCCGCTTGCCGTACTCCGCCGCCGCACGTTGGAAGTGGGGAAACTCGAAGCGGCAGGGCCCGCACCACGAGGCCCAGGCGTTGACCACCGCCGGATATCCGTGCAGCGCCGCGATCCGTTCTTCGTAGGCATCCTTGCCGCCGCTCAGGAGTTCGTCGGCCTGGCGATGCAGCGCGGCAAGCGCCGCCGGCGATCCCGCCAGCGCCTTGGCGTAGTCGGGGTGGCGACCGCCGTAGTCACCGCTCTGCGACGAGCCGCAGCTGGCGATCGTCAACGCGGTCACGAGGAGCGCAAGGGCGCAGATGCGAGCTTTGGAGTCACTCATCTGGGTTCCCTGTTTACAATAGGCAGGTCCGGTTCGCCGTATGCGAGCCGCTCGAGTGCGCTGGGGGGAAGGAAGAGCCGACCTCCCGGCATCCTCGTCTAAGTCTCCCGACAGCACGCGTCGCGTCGTTGCGGGAACGAAAGCGCACAAGCCTTCATGGCCAAGACCAGCGAAGTTGCCGCGCCAGCGGCAGTTCCTTCAGGCGCCGACATCGAGCGGGCGGCGGCGTTTGCCCGCGAGCCGCTGCTGCTCGACGGCGAGGGCCCCGAGGCGCTCGCCCCTGGCACCGCCCGTCGCCGTGCCCTCGATGCGGCGCTGAAGGAGCTCGACGGCGGAGCGGAGGAGCCCTCGATTCAGTGGCGCCGGGACTTCTCGCTGCTGCTCGGCCTCGAGCGGCTGCTGGCCGACGAACCGCCGAAGCTGCGCGACGGTGCCGAACTAAACCCGCACCAGGTCGATGCGCTCTCGGGCACCCTGACCGAGCTGATGTCCGAGCAGCAGACGGCGGCCGAAAACGGCAGCGAGCCGCCCGTCGCCGAGCTCGACGAGGCGGCCGGCGACGGCGCGGTCGCAGACGGGGACGAGGAGGAGGAGCCGGAGGATCTCGCTCCCGACGAGGAGCCCCAGGACTGGGAGGAAGAGCCGGCCGAGGACGACGACGAAGAGGCTGTTGCCGAGGCGGCCGACGACCCTGGCGCCGCCCGTCGCTTCTGGTTCGAGCACGCCACCGGCGCCGGCAAGACGGTCGCCGCGGTCGGCTTCATCGATGCAACCCGCACCGGCGGCGTCCTCATCCTCACCCACCGCCGCAACCTGGTCGACCAGTTCATCGGCGAGATCTCCGACCGCGGTTACAAGGAGCGCCTGCGGCCACCGCTGCTCGGCGACCGCGACGACGCCGAAGGCCCGGTCACGGTCGAGACCTACCAGTGGTTCGTCCGCAACCACAAGAAAGTCTCCGACGCCTACTCGATCGTGATCTGCGACGAGGCGCACACCGCCCTCGGCGAGAAAACCAGCGCCTGCATCCGCGCCTGGACCGGCCCCGTCTTCATCGGCATGACCGCGACCGGAGCGCTGATCGCGCGCCACGTCGCCGACCTCTTCCCGACCCAGACCTCGCGCTTCGACCTCGCCCAGGCGGCG
>DASUZP010000003.1:0-18413 GCA_036376775.1 Solirubrobacterales bacterium
TCCACAGGTTGATCCTGCGCGCGATCGGCACCGCGATCGGGCTGGTCATCGCCACGGCGCTTTCCTTCTGGCTCAACGACGACGGTGTCGCCCTCGCGATCGCCCTGACCATCGCCACCGCCTTCGCCTACGGCTTGCTCACTGTCCAGTACGCGCTGTTCACCGCGGCGATCACCACCTATGCCGTCCTGCTCGCTGACACCCTGGGCGAGCCGGCGCTGCACGCAGCGGGACAACGCGCCGTCGCCACCGCGGTCGGCATCGCTATCGCGGGCGCTTCCTTCCTGCTCTGGTCGAACCCGGGGAGGGGGGAGGAGGCGAGCGATGATCGTCCCCTGATCCCGCCGGAGGCCCCGGCCCGGTAGATTTCTTGGCCAGCCAGCCAAACGCCGCGCGGAGGCGGCGCGACAACAGGAGAGACTTTGAGCAACCGCACGTTCGTTATCGGGGTCGGGATGACCAAGTTCGAGAAGCCGGGAACGAAGGAGGGCGACTATCCCGACTGGGCCAAGGAGGCGGGGGAGAAGGCGCTTGCCGATGCCGGCATCCCTTATGAGGACATCGAGCAGGCCTACGCCGGCTACTGCTACGGCGACTCGACCTATGGCCAGCGGGCGCTCTACCAGCTCGGCCTCACCGGGATTCCGGTCGTCAACGTCAACAACAACTGCTCGACCGGCTCCTCGGCGCTGTTCCTCGCCCGTCAGGCGGTCAAGGGCGGCCTGGTCGAGTGCGCGATGGCGCTCGGCTTCGAGAAGATGGAGCCGGGCTCGCTCGGGGTCAAGTACACCGACCGCACCAACGCGCTCGACAAGCACGCAATGCGGATGTTCGAGATCCGCGATCCCGAGCAGTCGCCACCGGCGCCGCAGATGTTCGGCAACGCCGGCCGCGACCACATGGAGAAGTACGGCTCCAACCCCGACCACTACGCCTGGATCGGCTGGAAGAACCACAAGCACTCGGTCAACAACCCGTACGCCCAGTTCCAGGACGAGTACACCCTCGAGGACATCAAGGCGGCGAAGATGATCCACGAGCCGCTGACCAAGCTGCAGTGCTCGCCGACCTCCGACGGCTCGGCCTGCGCGATCGTCGCCTCCGAGCGCTACGTCGAAGAGCACGACCTCGGCGGCCAGGCGATCGAGATCGCCGGCCAGTCGATGGTCACCGACCTCAGCTCGACCTTCGCCGAGGACACCGACTGCATGAAGATCGTCGGCTCCGACATGTCGAAGCAGGCTGCCGACGAGGCCTACGCCGAGGCCGGCGTCGCCGCCGACGAGGTCGACGTCTGCGAGCTGCACGACTGCTTCAGCGCCAACGAGCTCATCACCTACGAAGCGCTCGGCTTTGCGGCCGAGGGCGAGGCTCACAAGCTGGTCGAGGAAGAAGCGACCACCTTCGGTGGCAAGGTCGTCGTCAACCCCTCCGGCGGACTGATCTCAAAGGGTCACCCACTGGGCGCGACCGGGCTGGCGCAGTGCTCGGAGCTGACCTGGCAGCTGCGCGGGGAAGCCGACAAGCGACAGGTCGAGGGCGCCAAGACCGCCCTGCAGCACAACATCGGCCTCGGCGGCGCCGCCGTGGTCACCGTCTACAAGCCGGCGGCCTAGGGGTCGCTGGAGGAGGAGGGCCCGATGGCGAAAAAGGAGCGACGCTCACTTAGCGGAAAGGTCGTGGCGATCACCGGCGGTGCCCGGGGGATCGGCAAGGCGACGGCGACGGCGCTGGTCCGCAAGGGCTGCCGCGTCGCGATCGGCGACCTCGACCTGGCGCTCGCCGAGCAGACCGCGGCGGAGCTGGGCGGCGGCACGATCGCCGTCTCCCTCGACGTCACCGAGCGCGACTCCTTCGCCGCCTTCCTCGACGAGGCCGAGCGTCAACTCGGCCCGCTTGACGTAGTGATCAACAATGCCGGGATCATGCCGGTCACGCCCTTCGCCGAGGAGTCGGTCGAGTCTGTCCGGCGCCAGCTCGACATCAACGTCATCGGCGTGATCACCGGGATGCAGCTGGCGATCGAGCGGATGCGGCCGCGCGGCTCGGGCCATATCGTCAACCTCGCCTCGCAGGCCGGAAAAGGGGGCTTCCCTGGAATCGCCACCTATTCGGCGACCAAGCACGCCGTGGTCGGAGTGAGCGAGGCGGTGCGGGCAGAGCTGCGCGACACCGACATCGAGATCGCCTGTGTCATGCCGACCGTGGTCAAGACCGAGCTCACCTCCGGCGTCGGTCAGAAGATGATCAAACCGGTGGAGGCCTCGGACGTGGCCGACGAGATCGTCGACGCGCTCGAAGTGCCGCGCTTCGACGTCTGGGTGCCGCGCGCCAACGGCGGCCTCTTCAAGGTCGTCGCCCTGTTGCCCAGACCCTGGCGCGAGGCGCTCGGCCGCTTCATGAAGGTCGACAAGCTGATGACCGAGGTCGACCACAGCGCCCGTCAGGCCTACGAGGAGCGCGCCGCCCACAGCGAGCCGGCGCTGGACCCCGCATCCGAGGCCGAGCCGGCCGCGCATCGCGACGCTGCCTGACGCCGATCGCAGCATTTGGGGGGCCTATGGGCCCCCCAAATGCTTCAATGAACCGATGGGACGGATCTACGACGCGACCTGGGGGAGGGCCTTCGCGGCGCTATACGACCGCGGCCTGAAGGGCACCGAGGAGGCCGGACTGAGGGAGATGCGGCGGCAAACGCTTGCCGCCGCGCAGGGCCGGACGATCGATCTCGGTGCCGGCACGGGGGCAAACCTCGATCTTTACCCCGACGCGGTCACGGAGCTGGTCCTGGCCGAGCCCGACCCGCACATGGCGAAACAGCTGCGACCGAAGCTGAGCGGGTCGAGCCGCGCAGCGGAGCTGATGGAAGCGCCCGCCGAACGGCTGCCCTTCGAGGACTCGAGCTTCGACACCGCCGTCTTCACGCTGGTTCTGTGCACCGTGCCCGATCCGAGCGCGGCCCTTGCCGAGGCCGCACGCATCCTCAAACCCGGCGGCAAGCTGCTCTTCGTCGAGCACGTCCGCTCAGGGGACGCCGGCCTGGCGCGCTGGCAGGACCGGCTCGTAAGACCCTGGCGCTTCCTCGCCGACGGCTGCCACTGCAATCGCGACACGGTAGCGACGATCGAAGCCTCGCCGCTGACGGTGGAGCGGGTCGAGCCCGGGCGCCTGCCCAAGGCACCGCCGCTGGTCAGGCCCCTGGTGCTGGGACAGGCAAGACTGGCCGTCCAGGCAGAGTCGGATTCGCCGTAAATTCGCGTGAGCACCGAACTCGACTTTCCGGCGGGGCCCGTTGCCGATCGGCTGACGCTGTGGCCCCGTCGACGACGGCCGCTATGGCCTCGACGCGGTCTTCCAGGGCGCCTCAGGGTACGAGCGATGCGAGGAGCACCGAATCGGGCTGAGTGCGGCCGGAGTCGACTGCTCCCTCGTCCAAAACCTCGATAGCTCGTGGTCCTTGCGCTTCGGACCGCTTACGGCCCATGACGTGGGTCGGGCAATAGCGGCATTCGTCCGCTGAGGGAGGGCGCCACCGTCCGAGGCCAAGTTCGCCTGCGGCATGCGGCAAGTTGCCGAAGGTGCCGCCGATTCGTCGGGCGCTCGTGAGAGGCAGCGCTGTGCCGGCCGCCTAGGCGAGATTGCGAATCCAGAGCTGGCTGCTCAGCAGATGCCCCATTTGAAAAAGAAAAAGGGCAGAAAGAAGGAGGTCGACCCGGTGATCGTGACCGGCGAGCCTTCCATCGTCGCGCTGACTTTTTTTCGTCCGCTGAAATATTCCACTTCGGTGGATCCCGTCCCAGGAAACAAGAATTCCACCTCCTGAGAGTTGCCGCACTGGCTGGAGGGTTCAGCGAAAACGCTGCCGTTGATTATCCGCACGTCTGGTACGCCTCCACAGACGCTTTCGAAGCGAATGATTTCCCCTGCGAGTATGTCGTGATAGAGCAGCATCGCGGCAAATCCCGCGCTGGAACCGAACAAAAGTTCGACGACTTCGCCGTGCAGGGCCGTCGACGTCGCCGTTATTCCAGTGCACGCTTTGCCGCCCACAGAGCCAGTGCAGCCCGTCCATTCCAGTTTCGTGGTCAGGCTCCCCGGTTTACCGCCGAAAATAAATGATTTCTCGATCAGTTTCAGGCCTTTGCATCCGAATTTGACCTGCGGCGTCCCGGTACTCCGTTCAAAGGTGTAGGGGAAGCCGTCTGCTGCTTTCAGAAATTCCAACGATTGGCCTGCTTTGAGTTCTTTTTTGTTCACGAGGTAGACAAATTCCACCGCCGCCTCAGCCGTCGGCGCAGTCGCGCTGAGCCCGAGCAGCAGGGCCAGCGCGAACAACAGGCAGGCGGCAAGCCCACGCCAAACGCGTCCTCCTCCGGGACGTGCGGGGCCGAGACCTAGCATTAGACGAAATTATTTCAGCAATGGCCCTTCTAGTCAACGCACGAAACCGATGGGACGGATCTACGGGGCAGCGCGGTGCTGTCCGCCTGAGTCGACGCGAGCGTGGCCTACGCCGGCCGATCGCCGGTCTGGCCCTGGGGCTCGCCGAAGCGGTGTGCCAGCAGCGGCTGAGCAACCAGCGTGAAGCCCAGGATCAGCAGCGAGACCGCCGCCCAGGCGGTGCCGATCTCATCTATGAAGTTGGAGTGCCCTGCAATGCGATGCTCGGAGAGAAGCAGGGCGAAGACGACGCCGAGGAAACCGGCGATTCCGGCGCCGGTGACAAAGCCGAGCCATTCCTCGTATTCGTCGTCGAGCTCGACCCGGCCAACCAACCAGACGGCCTCGACCACATAGGCGATCAAGAGACCGGCGCCGATCGTGGCAAGAGTGCGCAGCAAATCCGGCGAGGCCGGCGGGATCGTCTGAAAGAAGAAATAGAGGCCGAGCGAAGCCAGCGCCACAGACGCCACTGCGTTGGCAACCCCCTTGGGGATCGGTTCCAGGACGGGGAGTCGGGAGAACACCGGCGCAGTCTATGCCGCAGCCGCCGGCCTATTCAACGCACGATAATGAATGTTATGTCAACTCAGCCGTGAGCGGCTCAGCCGGCGTCTTCGATCGCTTCTTCGAGTAGGCCCGCAGACCCAGGCGTGCCGAGGCTCTTCTTGCCCGACGTACCGGGGCCTTCGACTGCGAACGAGGGCGTGCCGGTGAAGCCGAGGCGCTGGGCTTCGGCGGTCGTGGCTTCGACTTCTTTCAGGACCGCAGCACTCTTGCGGTCCTTGTTCCACCTGGCGATGTCCGCCACGCCGGCGCCCCGGGCGATTTCGCTGAGGAATCCGTCGGTGACATAACCCGAGGCCTCCGGCCCCTGATTGCGGTAGAAGAGCTCGATGAAGTTCCAGCCACGTCCTTGCTCGCCGGCGGCGATCGCGGCGGCGCCGGCCGGAATCGATTCCTGGCTGATGATCGTGTAGTTACGGAAGTCGAGCTTCGCTTCGCCGCTACGCACCTTGGAATCGATCACGGCGGGGATGATTTCTTCCGAGAACCCTTTGCAGACCGGGCACTGCAGGTCGCCGAACTCGAACAGCGTCACCTTGGCTTTGGGGTCGCCGAGGACCAGGCCCGTCTGCGGGATGCCCTGCAGCTGGCGCTTGACCAGGCCGACATCCTCCAGGCTCGTGTCGCCGCCGCTCGTTTCGCTCAGACTTTTGACGATCAGCACGGCGACCACGACGATGGCGAGAAAAACCGCGGCGCTGCCGATCTGCAGGAGCCGTTTGCGCCGCTCCTGCGCCGCGCCTTCGCCTTCCGCCTGCAGCCGCTCTTCGCGACGGGCTTCTCGTGCGCTTTTGCCGCTCATGCCGGCCTGCCGACGTAGCCAACCATGCGCATCGCGTTCAAGCCGAAGAGAACGGTCATCAGGACCGCGCTCGCCACGCACCACTGGCAGATCGCTTCGATCTTGAACAGCTCCAGCTGGGTCAGATAGACGCTGTAGCCGAATCCGACCAGGGAGACGCCGAAGCCGGCCATTCGTGCCAGATCGCCGCGCAGCAACGACGCGGCCAGCAGCAATGCGTAACCGGCGATGCCGAAGACGGCGATATTGACCCCGGCGAGATGCGAGTAGCTGCTGTTGGCGACCGTCTCGCAGCCGCTTCCGCCCGCGAGGCATACGGGCGACCCGCCGCCCGAGTCGGCGATCGCTATGTAGGTGGCGACGCCGATGCCGAAGGCCGCGACGAAGGTCGCGATCATCCGCAGCGTGCCCTCGGTCGGCAGCTTCATGGCGGGAAAGGTATTCGACCCACCTTCAGCCAGGCTAAGCGGCAAGCTCGGCACAGAAAGCGGCGATCTCGCGTGAGAGCCTGCCGCCCTGCCAGGCCAGCGGCGACTCGCCCTCGGCCTCTCCGATCAGGCGTGCCTGCGGCAGACGCTCGGCGTAGACCTCGGCGACATGACGCGGGTGCCCGGGATCGGCGGCGTCTTGGCTGGCGACGACGAGTGCGGGCAGCTCGAGCGACTCCAGCTCCGCCATCTCCTCGAAGGGCCGCGAACGCGGCACCGCGCGCAGGGCGCCGACCAGCGCCTGCGGGTGCGGATGGCGCAGTATCCGCGCGCGGGTGAAGCGCCGGACCGAGTCGCGCCAGGCGGGGTCGGTCTCCTGGTGACGGTCGATGTACTCGACGAAGCCGTCGACACCGTCCAGCTCAAGTGCATCGGCCAGTCCATCCCAGTAGGCAAGCGTCGCGGCCGAGATCTCGCCCGTGTAGGTCGGGCCGATGACGACCAGGCCGCTGAGCCTCTCAGGGTGACTCAGCGCGTAGGCGACGGCGGTATGAGCGCCCATCGAGTGTCCGGCCAGCACGAACGGCCCATCGCCCACCGTCGCCGCGATGACTCCCTCCAGGTCCCCGACCAGCTCCGGGTATCCATAACTCTGCCCCCCAGTCGCCGGATCGGACTCACCATGGCCGCGCGCGTCGTAGCTGACGACCATGTGGCCGGCGCGCTCCAGAGCCCGCGAGCCGTGCACGACGTACCTGCGGGTCGCCGTGATCCCGTGGCAGAGGACGATCGGCGAGCCCTCCCCCGCCACCTCACCCCGGATCGTCGGGCGCTCGCCGGCCGCGAACAGCCTCGGCTCGGCCGGCATCAAGCCAGCGCTGCGACAGCCTGCTCGAGATCGTCGACGGACTGAAAAGTCGAGCCGGTCCGCGAGACGTGCCGGTAGCGCACGACCCCCTCGCCGTCGATCACGAAGATCGACCGCATGATGTAGCGGCCGCCCGGCACGTCCTTGAGCTCGGTGAACCTCGCCAATGGGCCGAGCCATGCGGTGACCCCATAGCGCTTGCTCACGGCGAGATCCTCGTCGGCGAGCAGCGGCACGTTGAGGCTCTGCTCCTGCACCCAGTGCTCATGCGAGTCGATCGACTGCGGCGAGATGCCCAGCACCGCGGCGTCGAGTTCGTCGATCCGCTCGCTGTTGTCGCGATAGGAGCAGAACTGCTCCGTGCAGACCGTGGTTTCGTCACCCGGGTAGAAGGCGAGAACGACGTTCTTCCCGCGGTAGTCGGAGAGCTTGAAGGTCTTACCGCCCGTGCCGGGCAGCTCGAAGTCCGGTGCTGCGTCGCCGACGTCGACCTTCGCCATGCGAGGAGAGTACTGTCGCGGCGTCCCGAGCAGCTCGCCGGATGCGCCCGCTAGCCCTTCTCGATCGAGATCGATTCGATCAGGACGGTCTGTTTCGGTTTTCCGGTTTCGGGGTTGCCGAGCTTGGCGATCTGTTCGACGACGTCGAAGCCCTTGTCGACCTTGCCGACCAGCGCGTATTCGGGCGGCAGGCCGGCGTCGGCCGAGAGGACGACGAAGAACTGACTGCCCGAACGGCCAGGCGGCTCGGCCGAGCTCTTCGCCATCGCGACCACACCCTTGGTGTAGGCGAGGTTGGCCGGCGGCTTCTCGTCGACGCTGTAGCCGGGACCGCCCGTGCCGGTGCCGAGCGGGTCGCCGCCCTGGATGACGAATTCAGGCGCGACCCGGTGGAAGGTGAGGTCGTCGTAGAAGCCTTCTTCGGAGAGGAAGACAAAAGAGTTGACGGTCTTCGGGGCGCGCTTCGCGTCCAGCGCGATGTCGAAGCTGCCGCAGCTGGTCGCCACCACCGCGGTCAACGTCTCGTCCGGCTGCACGGTCTGCTTCGGCGCCTTGAAGCTGACCGTCTTCGGCTTTGGCGCTTCCACCTGCTTGCAGCCGCCGGTGCTCGCCGCGGTGCTCGAGTCGTTACCGCCGCCGCTGCGCCCGATCAGGATCGCCGCGACGACGCCGACCGCGATCAAGGCGAAGACGGCGAGGGCGATCAGCTTGGCACGATCCTGCGAGTCCTCCATGGCGGCGAAATCCTATTCGAGGCGGACGTGCCGGTGATTGAACGCCCATATGGACCTCTTTCCACCGGCACGTCCCCTGAAATGATCGAGCCTGTGGCCTCTTCGTCACTTATAGCTCTCGCCTCTGCCGTCCTCCATCTACCCGAGCGGCCGGAGCGGATCCTCGAGATCGGTTGCGGCAGCGGTGAGCGCGTTCTCTTCCTGGCACGCGAGTACCCCGTTGCCCGGGTGCGCGGCGTCGACCCGTCCGAGGACGCGATCCGCGAGGCGATATCGCGGATCGGGCTGGACCCGGAGGGGCGGGTCGCCTTCAAGCCGGGCGGGCCGCGCACCCTCCCCTACCCCGACGGCTTCTTCGACCTGGCCGTCCAGACGAGAGGCGGTCTGCATCCAGGCCAGATCGCACGGGTCCTGCGACCCGGCGGACACCTGATCCTCGTCGGCCGCTGGCGGTGGCTGGACTGGCGCCTGGGAGGACACCGCTTCGACCTGCTCGAGAGCGGAGAAGTCGAGGAGCGGCCCTACCGCGTGCTTCGTCTCCACGCCGACGATCCGATGCACGAATAGGCTGCTACGGGCGATGCGAGTCGAAGCTATGCCGCTGGCGCTGCTGGTCAACCCGGCCTCCGCACACGGGCGCACGCTGAAGCTGCTGCCGCGACTGGAGCAGGAGCTGGACGCGCGGCGCATCCCCTTCCGGGTCGAGCGGACGCGTGGGCTCGAGGACGGCGTCGAGCGCGCGCTGCGAGCGGCGGAAGCCGGCGAGGTCCCGGTGGTGATCAGCGGCGACGGCCTGATCGGCGCGGTCGGCGGTGCCCTCGCCGGCTCGGACACGCCGCTGGGGATCGTGCCCGGCGGGCGCGGCAACGACCTTGCCCGGGTGCTCGGCATCCCGGCCGAGCCAGATGCCGCCGTGGCCATGCTCGCCGCCGGAGAGACCCGCCGCATCGACGTCGGCGAAGTCAATGGCAAGCGCTTTCTCGGCATCGTCAGCGTCGGCTTCGACTCGGAGGCAAACCGGCTCGCCAACGAGACCAGATGGCTGCGCGGCAACCTGGTCTACGCCTACTCCGGCGTCCGCACCCTGCTCGGCTGGAAGCCGGCCCGCTTCACGATCCGCGTCGACGAGGAGCGCGAACGCTTCACCGGCTACTCGGTCTCGGTCGCCAACAGCAAGGCGTTCGGGGGCGGCATGTTCATCGCCCCCGACGCCGATCTCGGCGACGGCGAGTTCGACGTCGTCACCGTCGGCGCGGTCGGCAAGCTGCGCTTCCTGGGTAACCTGCCCAAGGTGTTCAAGGGCACCCACGTCGAGGAGGACGAGGTGCGTGTGTTCCGCGCCCCGCGGCTCGAACTGAGCGCCAGCCGGCCCTTCCCGGTCTACGCCGACGGCGAGCACCTGACCGACCTGCCCGCGACGCTGCGCGTGCTGCCCCAGGCGCTCAGCGTGATCGTCCCGCCGCGAGCCGGGGAGTGAGCTCGGACCGCAGCGGCGCGCTGTTCGCGGCCAAGCGCCTCGCCGCGCGAGCCGTCGGCACCGCCAGCCGCGCCAGCGGTCGGGGCGGCGGCACGACGCTGCCGGGACGGCTGCTGTTGCGACTCGATCCGCGGGCGATCGCGCGGATGGGTGCGCGGCTCGACCGCGGCGTGACCCTGCTCAGCGCCACCAACGGCAAGACGACGACCGCGGGGATGCTGGCAGCGTTGCTCGCCGCCGAGGGCCGCATGCCAGTGCACAACCGGGCCGGCTCGAACATGACCTGGGGCATCGCCACGGCCCTGCTCGAGCAGGACGGCCGCGAGGGGCTGTTCGAGGTCGACGAGGCCTGGCTGCCACGGGTCGCCGCGCAGCTGAATCCCTCGCTGATGGTGCTCGGCAACCTCTTCCGCGACCAGCTCGACCGCTACGGCGAGACCGAGGTCCTGGCCGCGGAGTGGTCGAAGACGGTCGCGGAGCGGACGGGCCGGACGCGCTTCGTGCTCAACGCCGACGATCCGCTCGTCGCCGACCTCGGCCGCGACGAGGAGGCCAAGCGGCGTGAGGGGGTCGTCTACTTCGGCATCGACGACGAGGCGCAGGCGCTGCCCGAGTTGCAGCACGCCTTCGACGCCAAGCACTGCCGTCGCTGCGGCCACCCCTACGCCTACGCGCGCGCCTTCGTCGGTCACCTCGGCCACTATTCCTGCGACAACTGCGGCGCGAGCCGTCCCGATCCCGAGGTCGCGGCAACGCGGATCGAGCTGCACGGTATGCGCGGCTCCTCGCTTACGGTCCGCACCCCACAGGGTGAGCTGGCGATCGAGCTTCCCCTGCCCGGCCTCTACAACGTCTACAACGCCCTGGCGGCGATCGCCGCGGCGCTGGAGTCGGGGCTCGCGCCGGGGTCGATCGCCCGAGCACTGGCCGAGATGCGTGGCGCCTTCGGCCGGGTCGAGACCGTCGCGATCGGCTCCAAGCAGCTCTCGATTCTGCTGATCAAGAATCCGGCCGGCGCCAATGAGGTCCTGCGCACGTTGAAGCTGGAGGCGGCCGAAGGAGGGCTCGACCTCTGGATCGCACTCAACGACCGCATCGCCGACGGTCGCGACGTCTCGTGGATCTGGGACGCCGACCTCGAGCTGTTGGCGGGAGCGGTGAGGCGCGTCACCTGCAGCGGCACCCGGGCGCCGGAGATGGCGCTGCGGCTCAAGTACGCCGGCTGGCCGGAGGAGTCGATCGCAGTCGAGCCGGAGGTCGAGTCCTCGCTCGACCGGGCTGTGGCAGAGGCGCCCGGACAGCTCTACGCCCTGCCGACCTACACCGCGTTGCTCGAGCTGCACAAGCTGCTGTCGGGGCGCGGGCTGACCGAGGAGTTCTGGCGATGACCCCTGGCGAGGGACAGAGCACACGGCGGGCGGGTCCTGTCACGGGGGAAGGGGGGGCACTGCGGGCGGGCCACGGTCCGTCCTCGACCCCCCCTTCCCCCCTGCCACCCGCCCGAGGATCGTCTGTCATCTGGCACGAGGTCGAGTGCGGGAGCTACTCGGCGGACCTGCCGCTTTGGGAGGAGCTGGCCAGGGACGCGGGGCCTATCCTGGACCTGGGTTGCGGAAGTGGGCGGGTTGCCTTGCATTTGGCGCGACGCGGGCATCGGGTTTCCGGCTTGGACATCGACCGAGATTTCGTCGATGCCCTGAACGGGCGCGCCGCCGAGATGCATGTGGCGGCAGAGGTCGGCGATGCCAGGGACTGCGACCTGGAGGCTGAGTTCGGGCTTGTAATCGGGCCGATGCAGCTGCTGCAGCTGTTCGCCGATTCGACCGAGCGGATCCGCTGCCTGGGTTGCGTCGCCGCACATCTGAGCCCGGGCGGACTTGCCGCCTTTGCCATCGTGGAGTCGATGCCCGAACCGGTCGACTCCGCCCCTCCCCTGCCCGACACGCGCGAGGTCGACGGCTGGGTCTACTCGAGCCTGCCGGTCGACGCCCAGGTGGACACCGACTCGATCCGCGTACGGCGCCTGCGCCAGACGGTCTCTCCGGACGGCGAGCTCACGGAGGAGCTGTACGGGGTCCGGCTACGCCGGCTCGATGCCGAAACCCTGGAGGCCGAGGCGCGTGAGGCGGGCCTGCACCCCGCCGGGCGGCGCCCCATCCCCGCCACCGAGGACCACGTCGGCTCGACCGTTGTCCTGCTGGAGAAGGGGGCCTGATGGAGCTCCGCGTGCTCGCGCTCTACCCGGACCAGATGAACATCTACGCCGATCGCGGCAACATCCTCTTCCTGCAGCGACGCTGCGAGTGGCGGGGGATCGGCTTCTCCTACTCCGCCGCGGGCCCCGGTGAGGGGCTCGATCCGGCGGCCCACGACCTCATCTACCTCGGCGGCGGCCAGGACCGCGACCAGCGCGCCGTCGCCGCCGACATGGTGACCAGCAAGCGCGAGGCCCTCGCCGCGGCGGTCGACGACGGCGCCGTCCTGCTTGCCGTCTGCGGCGGCTACCAGCTGCTCGGCCACAGCTACGAGCTGGGCAAGGAGCGACTGCCGGGCCTGGGGCTGGCCGACCTGGAGACCGTGCGCGAACCGGGCACGCGGCTGATCGGCAATATCGCGATCGAGGCCGACCTGGGCGACGGCACGGAGACGATCGCCGGCTTCGAGAACCACGGCGGCCGCACCTACCTCGGCGACGGCGCCACGCCGCTGGGACGTGTGCTCGAGGGCTTCGGCAACAACGGCAGGGACGGCTTCGAGGGAGTCCGTCGCAACAACATGATCGGCACCTACCTGCACGGTCCGCTACTGCCCAAGAACGCCTGGCTGGCCGACCGCCTGATCGCCCTGGCCCTGGAGCGGCGCTACAGCGCCGTCCCCGAGCTCGAGCCGCTCGACGACCGCTTCGAGCTCGCCGCCCAGCAGAATGCCCGCGAAGCCGCGCTGCGTGGCTGAGTGGCGAACACGTGAGGCGGGTAGCCATGCAGGAATGCGATGCCGCCTCGCCTCCCTTGTGTCGCTCGGCGCTCTGCTGCTTCTGACGATCGCACCGAGCGGCGCCAGCGGCGCCCCCAGCTGCGCCGAAGGGCCGCAGATCGTCGAAGAAACCATCGTCGGGACGCCATGCGACGACACGATTCGCGCGCCCCGAGGTATCACCACGGTCTACGGAGAAGGCGGGAACGACACGCTCTACGGCCAGCGGGGCAACGATCGTCTTTTCGGAGGCGAAGGAAACGATCGGCTCTACGGAGGCGTGGGCGACGACATGCTGCGGGGCGGACCGGGCGATGACCGCCTCTCCGGCGGCTTCGGTGCCGATTCGCTCGACGGAGAAGCGGGCGACGACTTCGCCCGCGGCGACGCCACGGTCGACAAAATCGGCGACAGCGGTGGCGGCACCGACACTCTCAGCTTCGCCACCGGCGTGGCTCCGGGCTTTCCAAACGAAGGCGCCCTGGTCGCATATACGGGCTTTCCCAAAAGCGACGGCGAACGCGGCGTGTACATCGAACTGGCCGACAATTTCGCCAATGACGGCCTGGCGCCAGACGGCGGCGGCGTCGACAAACCGCTCGACGCGCCAAACTTCGAAAACTTCGAGAAGGTGATCGGCACGCCCTTCTCCGACATCATCGTCGGCGGCGCGCAGACCGAGGCCATCTATGGCGGCGGCGGCGCCGATGTGATCCTCGGAGAAGCCGACCATGTCTTCGGCGGCGCCGACGGCGACTACTGCAATGCGACCGGCGTAACCACGTCCTCATGCGAGTTCAACGGCTCCGACAAGCGGGTCGGCCCTCGCGACGCGTCCGCGATCGGCGTCGGCCTCATCACGCCTGCGGGGGCAGGGCCGGCTGCCTTCTACCTGACCGGGAGCAACGGCGGCGACGAAGTCATCGCCAGGTACGTCCCCGGTGCGGTGACCTTCGAACTGACCGCGGGCTCCGACGGGGCCTTCGACCCCGCGCAGGCGCTGGACGGCGAATGCAGCTCACCGAGCCCCGGCAAAGCCACCTGTCCCGCTCCAGAACCGCCCGACTCGATCGTCCTCACCGGACTCGACGGTAGCGACACCCTCAACGCTTCGGAACTTCCGGAAACGACCTCGGTCGTCCTTCTCGGTGGCAAAGACGGCGACAGGTTGACCGGCGGGCCGACCGAAGACGCGTTGGTCGACGGTCCCGGCGACGATTCGGTCAGCGCGGCCGGCGGCGACGACGCCGTTCCCAACAACCAGGGAGAGGACCGCCTCGCGGCGGGTGAAGGAGATGACCTCTTCATCTCCGATTCGATCTGCGAGGGCGACGTGCTCGATGGCGGCCCAGGCCGCGACAACGCCAACTGGGCCAATTTCGACTCGGCGATCGCGATCGACCTGGGTACGCGAAAGGCCGGGCTGGTCGGGCCGCAAGGGCAACCAGGGTGTCCAAACGAAGCGCTGCAGACGAACCTCGAAGCGATCGAGGACATCGAGGGTACGGACGGCGACGACACGCTCGTCGGCGATTCGGGCGAAAACCAGTTGCTCGGCAGGCCCGGCCACGACTCCTACTTCGCCGCCGCCGGCAACGACTCGATCCTCGCCAACTCCGGCGACGAAGACCGTACGATCGACTGCGGCGAAGGCTTCGACACGGCCCAGGTCGACCACCCCGAATACGGCGATCCCGTTCCGATCGACTGCGAGGCAATCCACGAGCGTGACCCGAACAGTTTCCGCCCGCCGGACACGCCCACCAACCCCAACCCTCCCGCCGAAAAGGCGCCATCACCCTCCACGTCGGCTCCGATCGCGCGGCCCAGACCGCATCTCGACCGGACGCCGCCCCGCACCAGGATCCTGCGCAGACCGCAAAAGACCGTCCTTACCCGCTCGCGACTGCGCAACGTCGTTTTCGTCTTCTCCGCGAACGAGCCCGGCGCAACCTTCCGCTGCAAGCTCGACCGCCGGCGCTTCATGCCCTGCCGCTCGCCGCGCATCTACCGCCTGCGGCTGGGAGCGCACACGTTCCGGGTCTTCTCAATCGACGGCGCCGGCAACCGCGACCGCTCCCCCGCCGTGCTCAGGCTCCGGATCCGTCGCCGCTAGAGAGGCTCTCGGGTTCATCGGGCAGATCGCCCACGGACAGCAACGCATCCCGACCCTTCTTGACTTCATCGAAGAATTCTCGGAAGTCTTCGCGTTCGCCGGGCAGCAATCTTTCTTCCCCGTACGCAGTTTTTGCTTCGGACAGGAAGGTGTAGGCCGCCATTTCCTGCAGGGCGACATCGACGCGATGGAACCCGTCGGGCGAAAGCCTGCCGGCGATCAGTTTGAGGTCCCCAGACGAAACCGGAGCGACGAAGAGTTTCTGCGGAAGCCACTCGTAGCTGTCCCGCACAAAAGCGATGTGAGCGTGCTTGAGCAGGACCGTAAACCGGCTGGTCAACACTCGAGCCGCCCCGCGTGCTTCTTCGTCGCGACGACGTTCCACTCGCTCGTTTTCGCCATTCTGGTTGACGACAGTCGTCGCAACGCTGGCGCTTCCCGCGATCACGCCGCCCAAGAGCACAGCCACGGCGGTCACCAAGGCAGTACGAAGATTTTCACTCACTCTGAAGGACTTTATCCAATGGAGGCCTGTCAGCGACCGCTCGAACCAAAGCCACCGTCGCCGCGCGCGGACTCGGTGAGCGCCTCGACCTCGACCGGCTCTGCCAGTGCGATCGGCGCGACTACAAGCTGGGCGATCCTGTCGCCTGGCGCAACCCGAAAGGTCTCTGCCGGATCGGTGTTGAGCAGCAGCACCCGCACTTCGCCGCGGTAGCCGGAATCGATCAGCCCGGGGCTGTTGACCAGGGCGATGCCGCGATCGCGCGCCAGCCCCGACCGCGGCAGCACCAACCCTGCATGCCCCTGCGGAATCTCCACCGCGACCCCGGTCCCCACACTCCACCGCTCCCCCGGCCCCAGATGCGCCGCCTCGCACGCATACAGATCCAAGCCGGCGTCCCCCGCGTGCGCCCGACTGGGCAGCACCGCGTTGTCTTTCAGCTTCGCAACCCGAAGTTCCACGGCGCGCACCCTACAGCGCCCGCGAAGCGAGGACGGGGGTGTCCGTCCGCGCAGCGGCGTCCTCTTTCGCCCCGAAGGCCATCCGAGAGACCTCAGCTCCGCTGGCGAAAACCCAGCAAGCGGACGGACATTCCCGTCCTCGCTTCCTACGCCGCGTCAACAGTGCGCAAGTCGTCGAACCGGTGCAGCTCGGAGACGGGCACCCGCGCCTGCACAAGCACGCCGTCCTCACGCTCGGTCCGCTCCAGGTCGCCGGCCAGCTCATGCAGCTCGTGCAACCGCGCGCCCTGGCTGTAGGGCACGAGCAGCTCAACCTCGGCCAGGGTGTCTCGAAAAGCCTCCTCGACCCGGCCCTGCAGCTCCTCGATCCCCTCGTCGGTCAGGGCGGAGACCAGGACCGCGCCCGGGTGGCGCAGCAACGCCTCGCCGCGCTCGTCCTCGTCGAGCAGGTCCGCCTTGTTGAGGGCGAGCAGGCGCGGCTTGTCGCCGGCGCCGATCTCCTCCAGCACCTCGTCGACCGCCTCGAGGTCGGCCCGGCGCCGCTCCGCCGGCGCCGCGACGTCGACCACCTGCAGGATCAGGTCGGCGAGGACCGTCTCCTCCAAGGTCGCCTTGAACGCCTCGACCAGCTGGTGGGGAAGCTTCTCGATGAAGCCGACCGTGTCGGTGAAAAGGAAGTCGCGGCCGCTGAGCGGCACGCTGCGAGTGGTCGGGTCGAGCGTGTGGAAGAGCCTGTCCCCCACGCCGACCTCCTCGCTGCCGGTAAGCGCGTTGAGCAGGGTCGACTTGCCGGCGTTGGTGTAGCCGGCGAGGGCGACCCGCGGCAAGGAGGAGCGCTCCCGCCGCGCCCGCATCACGCCGCGGTTGCGCTCGAGCCGGCCGAGCCGGCGTCGCAGCGCTGCGATCCGGTCGCGGGCGAGGCGGCGGTCGGTCTCGATCTGGCTCTCTCCCGGCCCCCTCGTGCCGATTCCGCCCCCGAGCCGCTCGAGGTGGGTCCAGAGGCCCCGCATCCGCGCCAGGTTGTATTCGAGCTGGGCCAGCTCGACCTGCAACTTGCCCTCGGCCGAGTGGGCATGGTCGGCAAAAATGTCGAGGATCACGGCGGTGCGGTCGATCACCGGCACGCCCAGCGCAGCCTCCAGGTTGCGCTCCTGGCGCGGCGCCAGCTCGTCGTCGCAGGCGACCAGGTTGGCGTCGCAGGCGACGACCTGCTCCTTGACCTCGGCCAGCTTGCCGCGGCCCAGGTAGCGATCGGGGTCGGGCGCGGCGCGCTGCTGAACCGCCTCGCCGGCCGTCGCCACGCCGGCGGTACGCAGCAGTTCCTTCAGCTCGGAGAGCGGGTCCCCGTCCTGACCGCCGTCGACGATCCCCAGCGCCAGCGCGCGTTGCCGGGCGCGTGGATTGGCGACGCCGGCGCCATCGGCGGCGGCGTATTGCGTCTGCTTGTTGCGCCCGTTCCTGGATCGATCCACTCGACCTGATTGTAGGCGCCGGGATTTCCTGGATAGGCTTACGCACTGTGAAGGTCTTCGTAACGGGAGGAACGGGATTCATCGGCGGCACCGTCGTGCGCCAGCTGCGCGAGCGCGGCGACGATGTCGTCTGCCTAGTCCGCAGTCCGGAGAAAGCCTCGAAGCTGACCGCTCTCGGCGCCCAGGTCCTCAGCGGCGATCTCGGCGACGCTGAGGCGATGCGCAACGGCATGGAGGGCTGCGATGCCGTCGTCCACGCCGCCGCGATGTACGAGGTCGGGATCCCCGTCAAGCAGCACCCCGCGATGTGGGAGGCAAATGTCGCCGGTACCGAGCGCACGATGAAGGCGGCGCTGGAGGCAAAGGTCCCGAAGATCGTCTACGTCTCGACCTGCGGCATCTTCGGCAACACGCACCGCAAAGTCGTCGACGAGACCTACGAGCACCCGGGCAAGGAGTTCACCTCCTACTACGAGGAGACCAAGCTGGAGGCGCACAAGATCGTCAAGCGGATGATCGAGGACGGACTGCCCGCCACGATCGTCCAGCCAGGCGGCGTCTACGGCCCGGAAGACACCTCCCAGGTCGCAGACCTGCTGCAGGAATTCTTCGCCGGGAAACTGCCGCTGCTGCCCTTCCCCGAGTTCGGCATCTGCATGACCCACGTCGACGACATCGCGGGCGGGATCCTGCTCGCGCTCGACAAGGGGAAAGTCGGTGAGACTTATGTACTCAGCGGCCCGGTGACGACGATGCGCGAGGCGATCGAGACCGTCGCCGCCGTCAGCGGCCGCAAGGCGCCCAAGCGCGCGATGCCGGTGCCCCTGCTGAAGGCGATGACGCCGATCGGCCCGCTGGTCGGCAAACTGATGGGGCAGCCGCCCAACCTGCGCGAGCTGATCTCCTCCGCCGACGGCGTGACCTTCTGGGCCAGCCACGAGAAGGCCAGCCGCGAGCTCGGCTACGCCCCGCGCGGCATGGAGGAAGGCTGGCGGCAGACGCTCGCGGCGGATGAGCGGTTTCCTGACCCAGTGGCTTGAGGGAGTCGGGGGCCCCGCCCCCCGCGACCG
>DASUZP010000004.1:0-12236 GCA_036376775.1 Solirubrobacterales bacterium
GAGGCGCAGCTTGATCGTCTTCAGCCGCGCGGCGAAGCCGAGCTCGGAGTGGAAGACGACGTGCTTGCCTTCGAGGTCGACCGGGTCGAGTTCGGGCGAGGTGGCGACCGACGTTTCTTCCGCCCCGTTGGTTTCGATCAAGAACGATCGGTCGGTGTTGACCACCGCTTCGCCGCCGACGTCCGAGAAGGTCCCTTTGCCGTTGCCGGTCCAGCCGTGTCCGTTCGGGAACATGGCAAGGGGCAGCTCTTGGCGGATCACGGCGCACATCCCCGCAGCAAGGCTAAACCAGTCGCCGGGCGGTGTCTGCCACTCGCTTTGAAAAGATGACGGATATATGAGCGCGAACTCAGGAGAACAGGAACGGCTCTTCGCGGTGCGCGGCGCCGTCCAGGCCGATGCGAACGAGCCCGAGGCGATCGCCGGGGCGACAACCGAGCTGATGCGGGAGCTGCTGGACCGCAATGAGCTGGCGCCGGAGGCGATGGTCAGTTGCCTGTTCACGACGACCGACGATCTCGACGCGGAGTTCCCGGCGGTCGCCGCGCGCAGTCTTGGCCTCGATGCCGTGCCGCTGCTCTGCTGTCGCGAGATCCCGGTCCCCGGCTCGATGCCGCGGGTGATCCGAGCGATGGTCCACTATTACGCGCCCGTCGGCCATACGACCGCCCACGCTTACCTGGGCCCGACCCAGGAGCTGCGCTCCGACCTCCACGCGGCCCAGTAGCGGTCCGGGTCGGCACAATGAACCGATGACCGTCACCTTCGCGGAGAAGCTCGCCCGCATCCCGGGCTACCAGGCCGGCGTGCCGACCGGGCAGGCCCCCGAGGCGATCGCCGCCGGAGGGATCGCACAGCTCGCCTCAAACGAGTCGCCGTTCCCGCCGCACGAGAAGGTGGTCGAGGCGATTCGCGGTGCTGCAACGGCGATGAATCGCTATCCGGACCCCGACGCGACCTTGCTGCGTCGCCGCATCGCCGAGCGCTACGAGGCAGAGCCCGGTCGGGTCGCCGTGGGCAACGGCTCCTGCGAGATCCTGCTCGCCGCCGCCGAGGCGCTCTGCGAGCCCGGAGCCGAGATCCTCTACGCCTGGCCCTCGTTCTCGATGTACCCGTACCTGGCGGCGCTGACCGGCGCGCGCGAGGTCCGCGTGCCGCTCGCCGCCGGCGAGGTCCACGACCTCGAGGCGATGGCGGCGGAGGCGACGGCGGCGACCCAGCTGGCGATCGTCTGCAACCCGAACAACCCGACCGGAACCCACCTGCCGGCGGTGCAGATCGCCGCCTTCTGCGAGCGCATCCCGCGCCATGTCACGATCGTCCTCGACGAGGCCTATGTCGAGTTTCAGACCGACGACGACCCCGACACCACCGTCGATCTGCTTGCCGATTTCCCCAACCTGGTCGTCCTGCGGACCTTCAGCAAGGTCTACGGCCTGGCCGGGCTGCGGGTCGGCTTCGCCCTCGGCTCGGCGAAGTTCCGCGCCGCGGTCGACGCCGTGCGCCAACCCTTCAGCGTCAACGCCCTCGCCCAGGCGGCGGCGGCCGAGGCGATCCTGCACCAGGACGACGTCGAGCAGCGGGTCGAGCGCACGCTGATCGAGCGGATCAGGGTGGAGGAGGGGGTGTGCGAGCTGGGGCTGAGCACGGCCGAGACCCAGACCAACTTCTCCTGGATCGACCTCGGCGACGCCGAGGAGAAAGCCGTTGTCGCCGGCCTGACCGAGCGGGCGATCGCCGTCCGCCCGGGTGCTCCCCTGGGCGACCCGGGACACATCCGCGTCAGCTACGGCACCCCGGCCGAGAGCGACCGTTTCCTTGCCGCTCTCGGCGAAGTCCTCGACTAATCGCGTCGCGCCTGGTACAAAGTCAGGCTAAGTGAAGCGAACAGGCGACACTGCGAGCAGCATGTGCGCGAGGCGCGCTGCGGTTGCCCCTGTCCGCTTCGACTATTTCTGGCGATTTAGCTAGGCGTCCGGCCTGGCGGCGTCGCGCCGCTTCCATAGAGCGTTCGGTCGGGCGCCGGTTCGAATGGTCCGCGGGTTTCGCGATGCCCACGCTCGCATGGCGTGACCCGCACGGAAAGTAGAGTCCCAAAGGTGGAGAAAGGCGACGGCAAGATGATCATCGGAATGCGACAGGAGGCGCGCGACCGGGTCCGCGACCAGCGGATCGAGCGAGTTGTGGAGCTGGTGCCGCCGGAAGCCCTGCTCGACGACCTTCCGCTCGGCGAGGAGCGCGAGCGGGCGGTGGTGAGCGGGCGCAAGGACGTCGAGAATGTGCTCGAATGGGTCGACGATCGGCTGCTGGTCGTGGTCGGTCCCTGCAGCGTGCACGACGTCGAGGCGGCGCTCGAGTACGGCGGCCGGCTCGCCGGGCTGGCGGGGGAGCTGGGCGAGGACCTGCTTGTCGCGATGCGCGTCTACTTCGAGAAGCCGCGGACGACGACCGGCTGGAAGGGACTGATCAACGACCCCTACCTGGACGGCTCCTGCGACGTCAACGCCGGCCTGCGGACAGCCCGCACGCTGCTGCTCCAGGTGCTCGACCTCGGCCTGCCGACCGGCTGCGAGTTCCTCGACCCGATCACGCCCCAGTACATCTCCGACACGGTTGCCTGGGGGGCGATCGGCGCCCGCACGACCGAGAGTCAGACCCACCGCCAGCTCGGTTCCGGCCTCTCGATGCCGATCGGCTTCAAGAACCGCACCGACGGCAACGTCCAGGTCGCCGTCGACGCCGTGCGCGCCGCGGCCGCCTCGCACGCCTTCGCCGGTATCGACGACGCCGGCCGGCCGGCGATCCTCCACACCGCCGGCAATCCCGACGGCCACGTCATCCTGCGCGGCGGGCGCGGCGGTCCCAACTGCGACCCCGAAGGCGTCGCCGCCGCGCTCGAGATGCTCTCCGCCGCCGGTCTGGCCGAGCGCGTCGTGATCGACGCCTCCCACGACAACAGCGCCAAGGACCCGGAGAGGCAGATGCTGGCCGCGGCGACGATCGGCGATCAGGTCGCCGCCGGCAACAGGGCGATCGTCGGCGTCATGCTCGAGTCCTTCCTGGTCGAGGGCCGCCAGGATCTGGGCGACGGCGAGTCGCTCGCCTACGGCCAGTCGATCACCGACCCCTGCATCGATTGGGACCACACCGTGACGGCGCTGGAGGGACTCGCGGCGGCGGTCAGGACACGGCGCGGGAAATGAAGGTCGCCGTGCTCGGGGTGGGCCTGATCGGAGGCTCGATCGGGCTCGCCGCGAGGCAGCGGCTCGGCAGCGAAGTCGCCGGCTGGGGACCGAACCGCCCCAGCGTGGATCGGGCGATCGAGCTGGGCGCGATCGACGAGCCGGCGGCATCGATCGAGGCGGCGTGCGCCGGGGCCGAGGTCGTCTTCTGTGCGGGGCCGGTTTCTGCGCTGCCGAATCTCGTCGCGGCCGCACTCGATGCCAGCGGCGAGGACACGGTCGTCACCGATGCCGGCTCGACCAAGCGGCAGCTCGTCGCCGCGCTCGGTGAGGACGAGCGCTTCATCGGCGGGCACCCGCTGGCCGGCGCCGAGACCGCCGGGGTTGCCAATGCCCGTGCCGACCTTTTCGAGGGTGCCCGCTGGTACCTGACCCCCACAGAGCGCTCCAGCGGCATCCTCTACGACCGCCTGCAGCGGACGGTCGCCGGGCTTGGTGCCCGTCCGCAGGCGATCGACGCCGGGGCTCACGACCGGCTGATGGCAACGGTGAGCCACCTGCCTCATGTCCTCGCCAACGTCCTCGCCGCTCAGGCGGCGGCGGAGCTGACCCGCGATTCCGAGCGGCTGCCCGAGGTGGGCCCGAGCTTCCGCGACGCGACCCGTGTAGCCGGCTCGAACCCGTCGATCTGGGGGGACATCTTCAGCGCAAACAGCGATGCGGTCACGGCCGCGATCGACGATGCGATCGCCCGCCTGAGCGAGGCACGGGGGCTGATCGACGCGGGCGCCCCCGACGCCATCGCCGCATGGCACGCGATGGCCGGCAGCGATCGGCGCGGCCTGCTCGAGGCCGACCTGGATGGTGGCGAGCTGCATGAGCTGCGTGTCGTCGTCGCCAACCGTCCCGGCACCGTGGCCGAGCTGGCGCTGGCGCTGGGCGATGCCGGGGTGAATATCGAGGACATGGCGCTGCATCCCGCAACCGACATGAAGTCCGGCGCGATCTCGCTCTGGGTGGCCGGCAAGGAGCAGGCCGAGCGCGCGACGATGCTGGTCCGCGAGCTGGGCCACAGCGCGACCGTGCTCGTCGAGGACTGACCGAAGTGGCCGCCACCCGCTTCGATCCGTCGGGCCCGCTGCGTGGCACGCTGAGGCCGCCTGCGGACAAGTCCGTCTCCCACAGGGCGGCGTTGATCGCCGCGATGGGGGAGGGGGAGACGACGATCGAGGGCTACCTCGACGCCGCCGACACGCGCTCGACCCTGGCTGCTGTCGCAGCGCTGGGCGCCGAGGTGGTGGGGGTGGGCGCCGGGGCGATCGAGCCCACGCTGCGTTTGCGCGGCGTCGGCCTGCGCGGCGCCGCGGCGGCGGCGATCGACGTCGGCAACGCCGGCACCCTGCTGCGCCTGCTGCCGGGTTGGTTGGCGGGGCAGGAGACGGGCGCGTGGGCGCTCGACGGCGACGACTCGATCCGGCGCCGACCGGTCGACCGGATCGCGACGCCGCTGGGGATGATGGGGGCGCGGGTCGAGTGCCGCGACGGCCGCCTGCCGCCGCTGCGGATCGAGGCCGCGCCGTTGCAGGGCATCGAGTACGAATTGCCGGTCGCCAGCGCCCAGATCAAGTCCTGCCTGCTCTTCGCCGGCCTGCTGGCGGAAGGCGAGACGCGGATCGTCGAGCCGCTGCCGAGCCGCGACCACAGCGAGCGGATGCTGGCCGCCGCCGGCGCCGAGATCGAGCGCGGCGAGGGCGTCGTCGCGGTCCGCCCGGCGGGGCGCCTCGAGCCCGGCGAGATCGCCGTCCCGGCCGACTTTTCCTCTGCCGCCTTCTTCATCGTCGCGGCCCTGCTCGTCCCCAGCAGCGACCTCAGTCTCGTCGGGGTCGGGCTCAATCCGACCCGCACCGGCATGCTCCCGATCCTCCGCCGCATGGGCGCCGAGATCGAGATCGAGCCCGAGGGCGAGCGCGGCGGCGAGCCGAGCGGCCGGCTTCGCATCCGCCCGGCGCAACTGCGGGGCACCGAGGTCGGCGGCGGTGAGATCCCGCTGGCGATCGACGAGCTGCCGCTGGTGGCGCTCGCCGCCTGCTTTGCCGAGGGGGAGACGACGATCCGCGACGCGGCCGAGCTGCGCCGCAAGGAGAGCGACCGGATCGACACCGTCAGCGCGGCCCTGACAGCTCTCGGGGCCGGCGTCGAGACGAGTGAGGACGGGATGCGCATCGAGGGGGTGGGCGGCCTGCGCGGTGGCGCCATCGACTCGCACGGCGACCACCGGATCGCGATGCTCGGCGCGATCGCCGGCCTGGCGTCGCGCGAGGGAGTCGAGGTGAGGGGTATGGACGCGGCCGCGGTCAGCTACCCGGGCTTCGGAGCCGATTTGGCCACGCTTTTCCCCGCCTGAATATTTGTCCGAGCGGGCTGCTTTGCTGCTCACGTGCCTCAACCGACGACGGGGGGAAATCGCTCGGGGTTCGTGCTCGCCAGGAACGAGATCTGCAAACGGCTGGTCTCGCCGGACGCCGAGAAGCAGATCTTCCGGCCGCACAGCTGGGAGCTCAGCCAGGTCCGCGGGGCCGCCTATGACGTGCGCATAGCGCCGGATTTCCTGATCACCCCCGACGGGACTCGCTACTGGCCGGGCGCCCCCGAGCGCTTCCAGAAGCGGGATGCCGCGTTTCCCCTGAAGCGCGGCGACGGGGCTTTCGTCTCGAGTGTCGAGCAATTGTCGATGCCTTGGGATCTCGCCGGCAACATCGCGCCCAAGTTCAGGTTCGCGCTCGCGGGCCTGCTGATCATGGGCGGGATGCTCGTCGATCCAGGCTACGGACGGGTCCAGCTCGAGGATGGCACCTGGGTGCCTAAGGAGGAAGGAGCCCGCCTGCACTTCCAGCTGGCGAATATCGGCGCCGAAACCATCTGGATCGCCCCCAACGAGGACAGCATCGCGGCGATCCAGCTGGTCGCGCTCGAGGGCGATCCGCAACGCGAGATCCGCGAGGGTGTCGAAGGGGACGTCGCCGACCTGAAGGTCCCCAGCTCGGACCGGCTGCTGCAGAACCTGTTCTACGCGGGCGCAGACGAGCCGTTCGAGCCGCTGGCGTTCTTCTCCAGCACCGCCGGCCTGGAGGAGCGCGTCGAGAAACTGAATACCAGCGTCGAGAAGGGCAAGGCGCGGATCGAGGCGGGCGAGCGTTCGACCGATCGCCTGGTCGTATTCGGGGTCTTCCTGATCGCGATAACCCTCTTCAGCGCAGCCATTGCGGCAATCCTCGGCGTATTTGCCGACGGCGGGTCGGGCGCGAGCGTCGACGCCGGCAGCCTGCTGACCGGGATCGTCCTGCTGGCCATCGTCGGGTTCGCCAGCTGGAAGATCATGCGTCCGGCGGTGAAGGCGTTTGGAGCGGGCGACAACCGAGACTCAGCCGACGGCTGAGCGCCTTTCCAGCTCTCCGAGGATCAGCTCCGCCAGTTCGGCCGGCGTCCGCTCGGCGGAATCGAGGCGGAGGGTCGTCTCCGGCAGAGAGGCGGCCCGGTGCAGCTCTGCGGTGCGGTCGACGACGTCGGGGTCCAGTCGTCCCGTGCGGTCCGCTCTCGCTCGGGCCACGTCGTCGCCGGCCGCGAGCTGCACGAGCAGCCAGGGCGCGTCATGCCGCTCCGCGGTCTGGATCAACTGCTGCAGCGCGTCGGAGTGGAACTCCGGCGCCCCCAACTCCGGCACGTAGGTGAAGGTGCTCTCAAGCGTCACGAACCAGCCTTTTTCGAGCAGTTTCTCCACCTGCGGCAAGAGCAGTTCGTAGGCGAGCGGGATCTCCGCCCAGGCGTCTCCCGGAGGGCGGGCGATCGTGGTGGCGAGCACGTCGTCGACGCTGAGGAACGCCGCCGGCGGGCCCGCCGCGTCGAGCACGGCTCGCGCGACGCTCGTCTTGCCGGTGTGCGACGCTCCCGTCAGGACCAAGAGGCCGGGTGCTGGGGGCGTTCCTCGGGGCGCCTGACGATCTGAGGACTCCAAGATGCGATCAAGTTACAGCCAGACCCTTCAGCCGGAGGATTCGACCCTGGACCTGCGCGGTCTGCTGGTCGATCTGACCCAGGCCGAATGCCGCTTCGTCGTGATCGGCTCTAGCGGCCTCGCGCTGCAGGGCTGGAAGGTCTCGCCGGGCGACCTCGACGTGATGGCGCTCCCATCCGAGGTCGAGCGGATCAAGGCTGCGATCGGCCTCTCCGGCGTCGAGGTCAAGCCGGTCGAGGACGGCGAGGCGCGCCGGCTCGAATGCCATACCGCCAAGGGTCCGGTCGACATCTACCTCGCGGTCTCGGGCGGGCTGGCCTATGAGGCGGTCTGCGGCGATGCGATCGCCGTCCTGTTCGGCGACGACCGACTCGCCGTCTCGGTCGGAAGCCTCGAGCACATCCGCGACATGCGCGCCGCGGTCGGCCGCGACTCGCTCCCCGAGGAAGCGGTTGCGCCCGCCGCAAAGCCCGGTGCGCCCCTGATCGTGGCGATCGACGGACCGGGCGGCGCGGGCAAGTCGACCGTTTCGAGGATGGTCAGCAGGCGCCTCGGCTTCACCTACCTCAACACCGGCGCGATGTACCGCTGTGTGACGCTTGCCGTTCTCGGGTCGAAGGCGGATCCCGACGACAAGGAGGCGACGGCAAGGATCGCCGCCGACCTCGAGATCGAGTTCCACGACGAGCATGTCTTTCTCGACGGGCGGGACGTCAGCGACGCGATCCGCGCCGAGGACGTCAACACCGCGACGCCCCACATCGCCGCCTACCCCGAGGTCAGGGCGGCGATGGTGGCGCGCCAGCGCGAGCTGTTCGCGGCGGGCGGATTCGTCGCCGAGGGACGCGATACGGGCACGGTCGTCGCCCCCGAGGCGCCGCTGAAGATCTACCTGACCGCATCGCCGGAGGAGCGCGCGCGGCGGCGGGCGCGCGAAACCGGCGAGGACGTCGCCGCCGTGAAGGTCGAGCTCGAGAATCGCGACAGGCTCGACGAGGAGCGCGAGATGAGTGCTCTGCGGGTAGCCGAGGACGCTGTCGTGCTCGACACCACCGGGCATTCCGTGGAGGAGGTAGTCGATGAGATCGCCACTCTCGCCCGCGAGCGCGGGATTGCCTGAGGGGCGGCCGGCGGCGACGCCGACCGTGGCGGTGGTCGGCTTCCCCAACGTCGGCAAGAGCACCCTGGTCAACCGGCTCGCCGGCGGCCGCGAGGCGGTCACGCACGCCGAGCCGGGGGCCACCCGCGACCGCAAGCGGGTTCCCTGCGAGTGGAACGGCGTCGCCTTCGAGCTACTCGACACCGGCGGCATCGATCTTGCCGACGAGAGCGCTCTGGCCGAGGACGTGCAGCGCCAGGCGCGGATCGGGATCGCCGAGGCCGACGCCATCCTGCTCGTCGTCGACGGCCGCGCCGGCGTACGCGCCGGCGACGCGGAGCTGGCCAAGACCCTGCGCGGCGGCCGGGTATCGGTCCTTGTCGTCGTCAACAAAGTCGACCGTCCTGGCGACGAGCACATGGGCGCCGAGTTCCACCAGCTCGGCCTGGGCGAGCCGATCGTCGTCTCGGCCACGCACGGCCTCGGCGGCGGCGATCTGCTCGACCGCGTCGTCGGTCTGCTCGGCGAGATGCCGCCGCCGGCCTCCAGCCGGGACCTCGTCCACGTCGCCGTCGTCGGCCGTCCCAACGCCGGCAAGTCCTCGCTCGTCAACGCCTTCCTCGGCAGCGAGCGGGTGATCGTCTCCGAACGCGCCGGCACCACCCGCGACGCGATCGACACCGAGCTGGAGGTCGACGGGCGGGCGGTGCTGCTGGTCGACACGGCCGGCCTGCGGCGCCGCTCCAAGGTCGCCGGCTCGGTCGACTATTACGCCCAGCTGCGCTCCGAGCTGGCGGTCGAGCGGGCCGACGTGGCGATCGTCGTCTGCGATGCGGCCGACGGCGTCACGGCGGAGGATCTGCGCATCTCCGAGCTGGCGATGCGGGCCGGTTGCGCAACCCTCCTCGCCCTCAACAAGTGGGACATCGGCATGACCGACGTCGACGACGCCCGCGCCCGGGTCGAGCGCAAGCTGCGCCTGCGCCCCGAGGTTGTCACCTGCTCGGCGCTGCACGGTCGCAACGTCGCCAAGCTACTGCCCAAGGCGCTGCGGCTGGCCGACCGGGCGGCGGAGCGGATTCCCACCCCGGAGCTAAACCGCTTCGTCGCCGACGTGGTCGCGACGACGCCGCCACCCTCGCGGCGCGGCCGGCGCCTGCGCCTCTATTACGCGGCGCAGATCGGCGAGAGCCCGCCGCGCTTTGCGATCCAGGTCAACGACCGCCGCCTGATCGTCCGCGACTGGGCCTACCACCTGGAGAACCGGATGCGGGATACGTACGGACTCGAGGGAATCCCCCTGATCATCGACTTCGTTCCGCATACGGGCCGTCGACGCTGAGATTCGTTCACTAATCTTGCCGCATGCCAGATATCGAGCCGCTCGCCGAGGGCGAGTACCTATTCACGTCCGAGTCCGTCACCGAGGGTCATCCCGACAAGGTCTGCGACCAGATCTCCGATGCGATCCTCGACGCCGTAATGGCGGGCGATCCCGAGGGGCGCGTCGCCTGCGAGACCCTCGTCAACACCGGGATGGCGGTGGTCTCCGGAGAGATCTCCACCGACGTCCACCTCGACGTGCCCGAGCTGGTCCGCGAGACGATCCGCGGAATCGGCTACGACCACGGCGACTACGGCTACAACTGCGACCACATCTCCGTCCTTGTCTCGCTCGACAAGCAGTCGCCCGACATCGCCCAGGGAGTCGACGCCTCGCACGAGACGCGGACCGGCTCCGCCGCCGCCGACGAACTTCTGCTGGCCGGGGCAGGCGACCAGGGAATGATGTTCGGCTACGCCACCGATGAGACCGAGGCGCTGATGCCGATGCCGGTCCACCTCGCCCACCGCCTGGCCGAGCGGCTGGCGGCGGTGCGCAAGGACGGCACCCTCGATTACCTCGGGCCCGACGGAAAGACCCAGGTCACGGTCCGCTATGCCGGCGGCCGTCCCGTCCGGGTCGAGAAGCTGCTGATCTCGACCCAGCACGCCGAAGGGGTCGACTCGGAGTCGACGATCAAGCCCGACCTCTGGCAGCACGTGGTCATCCCGGTGCTCGAGGCCGAGGCGGAGGGCCTCTACGACGAGGCCGCTCTGCGCGACGGCTTCCTCGTCAACCCGACCGGCAAGTTTGTGATCGGCGGCCCGGTCGGCGACGCCGGCCTCACCGGCCGCAAGATCATCGTCGACACCTATGGGGGGATGGCCCGCCATGGTGGCGGCGCCTTCTCCGGTAAGGATCCGTCCAAGGTCGACCGCTCCGCCGCGTACGCCGCGCGTCACGTCGCCAAGAACGTCGTCGCCGCCGGCCTGGCCCAGCGCTGCGAGGTGCAGGTCGCCTACGCGATCGGCGTCGCCCACCCGGTCTCGCTGATGGTCGAGACCTTCGGCACCGGCACGCTGCCCGACATGGAGATCTCGCGCCTGGTCGAGGCCGAGTTCGACCTGCGCCCGGGCGCCTTCCGCCGCTACCTCGACCTGCACCGCCCGATCTACCAGAAGACCGCCGCCTACGGCCACTTCGGCAGGGAGGATCCGGACTTCACCTGGGAGAAGGTCGACCGGGCCGATGCTCTGCGTGAGGCGGCGGGCTCAGTGACCGCCGCGCCTGCTTAGAGCCGATCCGGCAGGGCTTCCACTTAACTTTTTCCGAAAACAGCTTTTGGCTGTCCGCTGGCGTCGTCGCGGAAAAAGTACAAGACGTTCCAGCCCTACCGGATCGGCTCTTGACCTGGAGGCTGCGCCTCGCCGAGGCCGTGCGAACCGGCAGCGGAGGCGCCGGTCGCCTGGTCCACCCGGTGCACGACGTCAGCTGGATCTGCCACCCCGGCGAAGACGAAGTTGTAGTCGTCGGTCGCTGCGGTGTCGAAGTCGACGTCGCCGATCTGCATGACCCGTTGGTAGACCGACTGGCGGTAGTTGACGTTCTGGACGCGCTCCAGGCGGGTCTCCTGGACCTCGCGCGAGACGATGCCACGCTTGATGTTGAGGCGGCGGTCGGTGATCGTGTAGGTCGTCGCGACGCGCTTGACGAAGCCGATCAGGACGGTGAGGCCGATGATGACCAGGACGATCAGGAACACCGTGCCGCTGCCGGCGTCGAACAGCTTGGCGATCGCCCCGACGACTGCCGCCACCAGGATGCCTTTGAGGTAGAAGCCGAGGATCGCCCGCCACGAGGGGTGTCCCTGAAAGATCAGCTGCTCGCCGGGGCTGAGGTTGAGGGCCATCGCCGAGGAGGATATCCGGCCGTCCGCCTTTCTCCATAGCTTAGGTGGGTGATCGCCAAGGTCGAGCCGCTGACCACTGCCCGTGCTCTGCGCGGCCCCTTCGATTACCGCCTGCCGGCGGAGATGGCCGATCTCGAGGTGGGCAGCGTCGTGCGGGTGCCGTTCGGCAGGCGACAGCGGACGCTTGGCGTCATCGTCGGGCTGGCGGAGACCTCCGAGCTGCCGCCGGAGCGCCTCGCCGAGCCGCTCGAAGCGCTCGAGGCGGGGGTGCCGGCGGAGCTCGTCCGCCTCGGCCTCTGGGTTGCCGCCGAGTATTGCTCGACTCCCTCGCGGGGGCTACAGCTGGTGCTGCCGCCGGGCACCGGCACCGGCGGGCAGCGGGTCCGCTCGCGGACCGAGCTGCGTGCCGAGATCACCGCCGCGGGTGAGGCCGCGCTTGCCGGCGAAGGTCGGTTGGGCGCCAGGCAGCGGGCGGCCCTGGAGGCTCTGGGCGCAGGGGAGATGTCGGCTGGGGAGCTGGTGGCCGCGGTCGGCGCCGACCGCCAGGTTCTGCGACGGCTGGAGGAGCGCGGCCTGATCTCCACCCGCAGCTCGCTGGTGCGGCGCAAGCCCGGCGGCGCCGAGCTGGGGGCTGCGGCGGCCCGGCCGCGGTTGCTCGAGGAGCAGGAGCGCGCCGTCGCCGAGCTCGTCGCCGCCCTCGACGGCGAGGC
>DASUZP010000005.1:0-2701 GCA_036376775.1 Solirubrobacterales bacterium
ACGAAGCTCCAACCGCCGCAACGATGCCGAGCGCCAGCACGCTCGGACCCTAGCCCTTAAGTCTCTTGGTAAAGCGGCCCGTCGCCACCCTCGGGCAACGTGAGCCGCCCGCCCTTGGCGGTGATCGCGCCGCACTGGACGCAGTTGGAGGCGGTGACGTGGACGTCGACCTCGGTAGCGCCGTTCTCGAGCTGCTCGTCGGGGATTTCGTAGACCTGGGCCGGGCACATCGAGACCCAGGTCTGGGCGATCTCGCGCGGCACCTTGGTCTGGATGCGGACGTGGTTGGGGGCGTCGTCGCGGGTGGCGTTGCCGGAGAGGAAGACCGAGTCGAGCTTGTTGAAGGTCAGCTCGTTGTCTGGCTGGACGTACATGTCGGCCGCCTTGCCGATCTCCATCTCGATCCCGGCGTCGTCCTCCTGCTTCCAGTGCCCGCCGGGGAAGTTGCCTTTGGTGATCGTCATCGCGGACGCGAAGGCGCCGCCGAGGAAGAACCCTTTGGTGAAGGGCTGACGCATGTTGCGCGATTCGTGCAGATCCTTCTCGATCTCCGACTTGCGGATCTTCTCGTCGTAGGCCTCGAAGTTGACCGAGTCTTCCTTCAGCGCGGCGACGATCGTCTCAGCGGCGTACATCCCCGCGTGCATCGCGTAGTGGACGCCCTTCAGGGTCGGGATGTTGACCATGCTGGCGGCGTCGCCGGCCACCACCATGCCGGGAACGGCCAGCCGCTTCGGCATCGCGAAGTAGCCACCGGAGGGGATCGTCTTCGCCCCCCAGGCGACCCGCTTGCCGCCCTCGAGCAGCTTCTTGATGAAGGGGTGGGTCTTCATCAGCTGCAGCGCGTCATGGACGCTGAAGGTCGCGTCGGTGTAGTCGAGGCCGGCGACGAGACCGATGCAGATCTTGTCCTCGCCCATCGGGTAGATGAAGCTGCCACCGAACTCGTTGAACTTCGGCGCCTTTCGCAGCGGCCAGCCCATCGTGTGGATGACGCGATCGAGCGGCTTCGGCACCTCCCAGACCTCTTTCACCCCGAGCTCCCAGCGCATCGGGTCGGCGCCGTGCATGTCGAAGTAGTCGTAGGCGGCGTAGGTGAGATGGCCGACGGTGCCCTCGGCGAGGACGGTCGCCTTGGCGACGACGTCGGAGCCGGGCTCGAAGTTGCCGAGCTCTTCGCCGTCTTTGCCGCGGCCGCGGTCGCCGGAGCGCACGCCCTTCACCACCCGGTCCTCGACCAGCAGCTTGGTCGCCGCGGTCTCGGCGAGGATGTAGACACCTGCCTCCTCCGCTTTATCGGCGAGAAAGCGACCCAGCTTGGCGACGGAGGTGACGTAGTTGCCGTGGTTGCGGAAACCCGGGGGCGGCGGTTTCACCGGCACGGCCAACTTCGGCGTGAGCAGGTAGACCGCGTCCTTGGTCACCTCCTGGTAGACCGGCCACTCCGACTTGTCGAGGTCGGGGAACAGCTCTTCCATCGCCGATGGCTTCATGTTCGCCCCGGAGAGCAGGTGCGCGCCGGCGACTTTGCCCTTCTCGATCACGGCCACCGGGACTTCGCCCAGCTTCTCGGTCAGCTCCGGCTCGTTCTCGAGCAGCTGCATCAATTTGTTGGCGCAGGCGAGGCCCGCGGGCCCACCGCCGACGATCGCGATGCCGACCTCGATCCGGTCGTCGACCGGATCGGTCGGCGGGCCGATCACATCGGCGGACTCGAACGGGGGCGGGTAGTCGATCGGCTTTACGGCGGGCATCGCTTGCTCCTTTGTCGCGGTCGAAGGGTCAGGCCGAGCCGGCGGCTCAGCCTCCCTTCTTCGCCTTGATGGCTTCCGTGAGCTTGGGGACGATCTTGTGCAGATCGCCGACCACACCGAGATCCGAGAACTCGAAGATCGGCGCGTTCTGGTCCTTGTTGATCGCGAGGATGTTCTCCGAGCTCTGCATCCCGACCTTGTGCTGGATCGCGCCGGAGATGCCGGCGGCCAGGTAGAGCTTCGGCGCAACCGTCTTGCCGGTCTGGCCGATCTGGGCCGCGTAGGGGTACCAGCCGGCGTCGACCACGGCGCGGGTCGCGGCAACAGCCCCGCCCATCGCCTCGGCCAGTTCCTCGCACTGCTTGAAGCCCTCGGCTGCGCCGAGGCCGCGGCCGCCGCCGACGAGGATGTCGGCGTCCTCGATGTTGACGTCGGCGCCGCGCTGCTCGCCGCGCTGGACCATCGTCGCCTTGGTCGACCAGGGCGAGAGCTCGACCTCGACGTCGACGACCTCGGCCGTGCCGCCGCTCTCCTTGGCGTCGAAGGCGTTGAGGCGGCCGATGATGATCCCCGGCTCCGAGACGTAGCCGACGTCGGCGATCTGGGAGTCCTGCAGGATCGGGCGCTCGGCGACGAGCTTGCCGTCCTGCACCTTGACCTCGGTCACCTCCATCGTCACGCCGGCGTTCAGGCGTGCGGTGAGGCCGGCGCCGATCTCGAAGCCGAGCAGGCCGCCGCCGAACAGGGCATAGGAGAAGCCCTCGTCCTGGATGACCTTGGCCATCGCGTCGACGATCGGCTGGGCCAGGCCCTCGGGCACGCTCTTGGCCCGGTAGACCTTGGCCGCGCCCCAGTTGCCCAGCGAAGCGCAGGCGTCGTCGGCGATGTCGCCGACGACCAGCGCGGCGGCCTCGCCGCCGATTTCGCCGGCCAGCTTGGCCGCCTCG
>DASUZP010000006.1:0-2297 GCA_036376775.1 Solirubrobacterales bacterium
GAGCTCCTTGGCCCCCTCTGCATCGGCACCGCTGCGACTGACCAGGAGCAGGTGGCGGACGCCGTGGTGCTCGACGAGATGGCGCGCCACCAACGAGCCGAGGCCGCCGGTGGCGCCGCTGAGGAGAACGGTGCGCTCGGGGTCGATTGCGAGGGCATCCGCTCCGCCTCCGCCTGCGCTCGCACGTACGAGACGCGGCGCCGACGCCACCCCCTCGCGCAGGGCGAGCTGCGGCTCGTCCTCTCCCAGGGCGAGCGCTGCCGGCAGGACGGCCGCGGAGGCCTCGGTGCCGTCGCTGTCGATCAGGCAGAAGCGGCCGGGGTGCTCGGACTGGGCCGAGCGGATCAGGCCCCAGATCGCCGCGGCGGCCGGATCGGGCGACTCTTCGCCGTCAACGGCGATCGCACCCTCGGTGATCAGCGCCAGGCGGGAGTCTGCCTTGGACTCGTCGGCGAGCCATTGCTGGATCGCCTCCAGGGCGTCCTCTACCGCTCTGCGGGCCGCCTCTGCGGCGGGGAGCTCGCGATCGATCTCGCAGCGCAGGGTCTCGACCTCGGCCGGGGCCTCGGTCTGCTCTGGGAGGGGGACCTGCGGCCACTGCAGAGCGAGCAGGCCCTTGGGGGCCTGGCTTGACGCTTGGGCTTGCGAGGGGTCGAGCGGGCGCAGGACGAGGGAGCCGACGGCGGCGACGGGAGCCCCCGCGCCGTCGGCGATCTGCAGGGCGACCTTTTCGCCTTCGGCGGTCAGGCGCACGCGTAGATCTCTCGCTCCCTCCGCCTCGAGCGAAACCCCGCTCCAGGAGAAGGGCAGCTTCGGGGCCTCCGCGCTCTCGACGCCGGCGAGGGCGATGCCGTGCAGGGCGGCGTCGAGCAGGGCCGGGTGGATCGCGAAGCGCTCGGCTTCTTGGGCCTGCTCCTCGGACAGGGAGACCTCGGCGTAGATCTGCTCGCCGTCTTTCCAGGCGGCCCTCATCCCGCGGAACGCCGGGCCGTACCGCAGCCCATGCTCGGCGAGGACGTCGTAGAGGTACTCGACCTCGAGCGGCTCGGCGCCCTCGGGTGGCCAGGCGTCGAGAGGGCCGGCGGTGGGGATCGGCTCGGGCGAGAGGACGCCCTGGGCGTGGCGGACCCAGTCGGGAGCCTCGGAGGGCTCCTCATCCCGGCCCCTCTCGAGGCGGGAGTGGATCGCGATCTCGCGGCGGCCGTCCTCGCCGGGGGCGGACACCGATACCTGGATGGCGACCGCACCGGTCTGCGCCAGGGCCAACGGCGCCTGCAAGACGAGCTCCTCCACGCTCTCGGCCTCGACCTGCTCGGCCGCCCGCAGAGCAAGCTCGAGGAAGGCGGTGCCGGGCAGCAGCACGACCTCGCCGACGACGTGATCGGCCAGCCAGGCATGGGTCTCGATCGAGAGGCGACCGGTGAAGAGCAGGCCCTCCCCTCCTCCGTCTGCAAGCTCCAACGCCGCTCCCAGCAGCGGGTGCTCGGCCGCAGTCTGCCCAGCCGCGGTCAGGTCGCCCGCGCCGGCGCTCGCGCTGAGCCAGTAGCGCCTGCGCTGGAAGGGGTAGGTCGGCAGCGGTACGCGCCTGGCACCGGTGCCCTTGAAGAAGGTCTCCCAGTCGAGCTTCGCCCCGGCGACGTGGGCGTTGCCGATCGCGGTCGCTATCGCCTCTGCCTCGCCGCGTCCCTCGCGCAGGGTCGGGACGAAGGCGGCATGACTCTCGTCTTCGCCCAGGCACTCGCGCGCCATCGCACAGAGCACCGGGTCGGGCCCGAGCTCGAGATAGGCGCTCGTGCCCTGGCCTTGCAGGGTGGAGATCGCGTCGGCGAAGCGCACCGGCTCGCGCACGTGGGAGACCCAGTAGGCGGGGTCTGTCGCCTGCTCCGAGCTGAGAACCTCGCCGGTGACGTCGGAGACGATCGGGGTCTTGGGTTGGTTGTATGCGAGGGACTCGGCCACCTCTGCGAACTCCTCCAGCATCGGCTCGATCAGCGGCGAGTGGAAGGCGTGGGAGACGGCGAGGCGCTTGGTCTTTCGACCTTTGTCCTCCCACTGAGCACGGATCGACTCGACCGCCTCCTCTGCGCCCGAGATCACAGTTGACGTGGGTCCGTTGATCGCGGCGATCGAGAGCTCCGCCTCTTTGCCGGCAATCGACTCTGCGACCTCTTGCTCTGTGGCCTCGAGCGCCGCCATCGCCCCGCCCTTTGGCAGCGCTCCCATCAGGCGACCCCTTGCGGCGACGAGCTTTGCCGCGTCGGCCAGGTCGAAGACCCCGGCTACGTGCGCTGCGGCGA
>DASUZP010000007.1:0-3082 GCA_036376775.1 Solirubrobacterales bacterium
CATACAGAAGGACAGGAATCTGCAAAGGGATGAGCGCGGAGAGCAACAACGCAGAATACCTCGGTGAAGTCACAGTCAAAGGCACGGATACAGCCGGCAGTCCCGTTGATGTCACATGGGACCCAGCAACCTGAGCGCTGGCTGAACTGACTCCAAGTTCCACTGACACTCCGGGGGAACTTGGAGCCAGGTCCCTCTAAGGCGTCTCAGCCGCCGATCGGCGCCCTCGGGTTGGAGCCGTAGAACATCACCGTGCCGAGCATGCCGACGATGTGGACCATGATGATGTTGACCACCATCGACTTTGCCGTGGCCGTCCCCACTCCCACCGGGCCACCCGACGCGGTGTAGCCGTAGTAGCAGCCGACCAAGACGATGATGGTCGCCATCACCATGCCCTTGGCGAGGCTGAAGAACACGTCGACGAAGTCCTGGAAGCTCCAAAAAATCAGCAGGTAGCCACCGGAGGAGACGTCGGCGACCTGCTCCACCACCGCCAGATAGCTCGCGAAGTACACGACCCCGACTCCGACCAGAAAGACGAACGGAAGGGCGATCCAGGCGCCCAGTAGACGGGTCGCGGCGAGAAAGGTGACCGGCTGGATGCCCATCACCTCGAGCGCATCGATCTCGTCGGAGATCCGCATCGCACCGATCTCGGCGACGATCCCGGTCCCGACCTTGGCCGAGAGGATGTAGCCGAAGGCGTAGGGCAGTCCCTCGCGCAGATCGCAGTAGGCCGAGAACAAGCCGGCGTAGCTGGGCACGCCATAGGCACGCACGAAGTAGGCGCCGATCAGCCCGCAGTTCAGACCGAGGAGGAAGACGAACGCCCAGATGACCAGCGCCGAGCCGAGGATCAGGATCCCCGCCTGGCGCAGACTCTCACCGAAGAACTTTAACACCCGCCCCGAGTAGACGAGCCCGGCGACGCGCGAGCCGAAGCGGGCGATCTCGCCGAGTGCATCCAGCCAGCCACGCGGCACGTCGAGCCAGCCGGTCAACGAATCCCCCCTGCGCTCACCGGATCGACTGCAGTTCGGGGTTGGTGGCGAGCAGGACCGCGGTGAAGACGTAGAGGAGGAAGATGACCCCCATGAAGGAGATCACCACCGCCTGATTGACGGCGCGGCCCACGCCGGCGGGGCCGCCGGAGGCAGTCATCCCCTTGTAGCAGCAGACGACGGCGATGATCCCGCCGAAAAGCGTGCACATCAGCACCGAGCCCCAGAGGTCCGCGATCAGGGCATTGGTGAAGAGCGTCGCAAAGAAGCCGCCGAGCGGCTGGCCATAGAGGAGCGAGGCGGCGATGCCGGCGGTGAGGCCGAAGACGATCGCGAAGACGTCCAGCAGGCCGGTGATCACCATCAGCGCTATGAAGCGCGGCACGACCAGATTCTTGATCGGGTCGACGCCGAGCACCTGCAGGGCGTCGAGCTCCTCGCGGATCTTGCGCGCGCCGAGATCGGCCGTGATCGCAGTGCCGGCGACACCGGCAACGACGATCGCGGTGACGATCGGCCCGATGAAGCGAACTGCGGTCACGACGAAGAAGCCGCCGAGCCGGTCGAGGTTGCCGAACAAGGAGAGGATGCCCGCGGCCTGCAGCCCCGGCGCCCCGAGGCAGAGGGCAAAGGTCGAAATCGTCATCGGGAACCAGGACAGCTTGAGCACGAAGAGGGCTTGGCCGACCAGCTCCTCGCCGTAGGGATAGGGCGGCCTCACCGCCGAGACGAGCGTCCGCGCGGTGAGGACCATCAGGTCCCCGACCTCGACGAAAAACGACTTCGCGGGCAGAAACGCCCGCGCTACAGCTTGTGCCGCCACCAGCTCATCGCCCGCTCGAGGGGACTGGCCTCTTGCACCCGTTCGCGTCCCGTCTGACGCGCCCGCCGCTCCGCCGCCCGTTGAGCAGCGGAGAGCTGGGCGATCAGCGTGTCGCGGGTCTGCTCCAGCTCCTCGACCCCGGCGATATGGCCGCTGGCCCGTCGCGGCGCGGTCGGCAGGTCGCGCGGCAGGTCGCGGGGGTAGGTGGCAAGCTCGGCCTCGAGCCGGGCGATCTGGCGGCGCAGCTCGTGCCGTACCTCGATCGCCTCGCTCTCCTCGGCGAAATCGGGAAGCTCGGTCGACGGCTCGACCCCGGCGCCCTCCAGCGCACCGGGCATGCTCGCGCAGGCGGAAGCGACGATCGCCAGATCGCGTGGGCTGAGACCCGCCTCGAGGGCGCGGCGCAGCGCATCGGTCGCGATTTCCTCCAGCTGCGCGGCGGCCACAATGCCATCGGCGACGAAGGTGCCCTGGCCCTGGCGGCTGACGACCAGGCCCTCCTGCTCGAGTCCGGCGTAGACGGCTCGCACCGTGTTGACGTTGACCCCGGCCCAGTCGGCGAGCCGGCGGAAGCTCGGCAGCCGCTCGCCGGAAGCGAGGCGGCCGGTGGCGATCAGCGCCCGCAGGCGCCAGGTCAGCTGCAGACCGACGGGGAGTTCGTCGCCGGGGTCAATCGCGAAAGGATTCGGCTCATGCGCGGCTTGCTGTGCCATTCAACCGACACAGTAGACCAGCTTAGTGTGTCAGTCAACTAGCACAGTCACTCAGGCGAGCGGCGGTGGAGCCGAGCAGGCCCGGCCGGACCACGCCGCAAAGGCCGCTTGTCCAGCGGCCTTCGGCGCGCAACAGAAAGAGGCCGTAGCGACGCCCGGTCCGATGCGGCAGCGCGCACGCCGCCGACTGGCGGGCGCTGCGCACCGAAATCACCCGACCGCGACGAATTCCCTGCCCTCGCTTGTAAACGCGTTGCACCCGATACCTGTAGTCGGCCTTGACGCGGTTCCGTGGAACCACCTCGACCAGCCTGCCGACGATTGCAGCGTCCGCCCGATGCATCGCCCTTGCCGGCGTCATCGGCGCGCAGGAGCAGGCCTGGGCGCCCGGAGTAAAGACCAGGACGCCCAGGACGACGATCGCCGCCGTCGCTGAGAGGCGCCTCACTCGCACTCATTCAACTGTAGAGAGAAACGCCCAATTTCACAAATCGGACAACGGGACTGGCAAGTTGGGCTTGGGCGAAGCGACGTGCCGGTGG
>DASUZP010000008.1:0-10899 GCA_036376775.1 Solirubrobacterales bacterium
GTGGCCGTCGCGAAGCTGCTCCCGGCGGCGCCCTGGAAGATCGCGCCGGTGATCGCAACGCCGAGGCTGCCGCCGACCATGCGGAACATCGAGAGCACGCCGGAGGCGATGCCGGCTTTCTCGACCGCGACCGCGTTCATCGCCGCGCTGGTCATCGGCGACATCGTCAGCGCGATGCCGATGCCGAGCAGCATGAAGCCGGGCAGCAGGTCGAGGTAGCTGGAGTTGACCGCGATGCCGCTGAAGCTGAACAGCGAGGCGGCGACGATGCTGAGCCCCGCGGCGATCAGCCAGCGCGGCCCGAAGCGGTCGGCAAGCCGGCCGGCTACCGGCGCCACGCCGACGATCATCAGCGTCGAGGGCAGGAACCTGACACCCGCCTCGAGCGGCGAGTAACGCAGGATGTCCTGCATGTAGAGGGCGAGGAAGAAGAAGACGCCCATCATCGCGAAGGTGATGATCAGGGCGACGACCACCGCGCCGAGGAAGTTGCGGTCGGCGAAGAAGCGGAACTCGACCATCGGCGCCTTGACGCGCAGCTCGGTGAAGACGAAGGCGAGCCCGCCCAGAACGGCTGCGGCGAGCAGCCCGACGATCCCCGCCGAGCCCCAGCCCCAGCTGTTGCCCTCGACCAGCGCGAGGACGAGCGCAGTCAGCGCGACGGTGAGCGTCGCCACTCCGAGGTAGTCGACCTCGCGGCCGACCGTTTCGTCGCGCGACTCGCGCACGGCGAAGATCGTCGCCGTGACCGCGCCCACGGCGACCGGGATGTTGAGGTAGAAGATCGCCCGCCAGCTGACGTGCTCGGTGAGGAATCCGCCGAGCACGGGGCCGACGGCGAGGGCGAGCGCCGAGACGCCCGCCCAGGTGCCCATCGCCTTGCCGCGCTCGTGCGCGGGGAAGGCGTCGGTGATGATCGAGAGCGTGCCCGGCATCATCAGCGCTGCGCCGACCCCCTGCAGGACGCGGCTGGCGACGAGGTCGGTGGCGCCCTGGGCGAGGCCGGCGGTGGCCGAGGAGAGGGCGAAGATGACGACGCCGATGAGGAACATGCGACGACGGCCGAAGATGTCGCCGAGCCGCCCACCGGTCGCCAGCAGCACCGCGAAGGAGAGCGTGTAGCCGTTGATCGTCCACTCGAGGCCGGAGATCGATGCGCCGAGGTCGCGCTGGATCGAGGGCAAGGCGACGTTCACGACCGTGTTGTCGAGCATGATCATGAACAGCGCGAAGCACATCGCCCCGAGCGTCCACCACTTGCGGTTCTCGTCGGTGATCAGGTGGCTGTAACGGGTCAAGCGGGTCCAACTCCCTTCATGTGCTCGTAGGTCTCGGCGATGTCCTCGCGATCCATCAGCGAGTCGATCGCGGCGTCGAGCTTGCGGCGCTGGGCGGCGGTGAGGCTCTCGGCGAAGGCCTCGAGTCCGGCCTGGCGGACGACGAGCAGCGTGTCGACCAGCTTCTTGCCCTTCTCGGTGATCGCGACCCGCCGCACGCGACGGTCATCGGGGTCCTCCAGTCTGGTGACGAGCTTCTTCCTCACCAGCGCATCGACGGCCCGGCTCATCGAGGGGACGGAGACGCCGAAGGTCTCGGCCAGGTCGCTCACCTGCCGCGGGTCGGCGTTATCGCCGATCCCGCCAAGCTCGAGCAGCGCCTTGCACTGGGTCATGGAGAGGCCCGACTCCTCGATCACCTGCAGCTGGTTGCCGCGGTCATAGAGGAACACGTGCCGCATCAGGGCGCTGAGCCGCGCCGCGGTGTGCTGCGACTCCCCGCTTGCCTCCGGCGTGACTGCCTTCTCGACGATTGCCGCAATCTTGCTCGCTTGCATATGCACAATAGTTGCACACGCACAACTATTTCTCCAACGAAATAGTTGTTCGTGTGACGCACATCACGCATACCCTCTGCTCCAAGGGCCGGCCGACTGGCTCGTTAGTCGTACATATTCCGACTAACGCGCCATGCGCGAGACCGCCCAGGCGGCGCGGCGAAGAATTCCGGCCGGGGGTCGCTCTAGATTCGGTCTCGGCGATGTCAGTGGACCACGCTCAGCTCGATCGGGACCATCTTTGGCACCCGTTCACCCAGCAACTCGGCTGGGTCGAGGAAGAGCCATTGATGATCGAGCGGGCCGAGGGGGCGCAGCTGATCGACAGCGAGGGCCGTCGTTACATCGACGGGGTCTCCTCGCTGTGGTGCAACGTTCACGGGCATCGCCACCCCGGCATCGACGCCGCGGTGCGGGAACAGCTGGACAGGGTCGCCCACTCGACCATGCTCGGTCTCTCCCACCCCGGCGCCGCGGAGCTGGCGGCAAAGCTGGTGGAGCTGGCACCGCCCGGGCTCTCGCGCGTCTTCTACTCGGAGTCGGGCTCGACCGCAACCGAGATCGCGCTGAAGATGGCTTTCCAGTTTCAGCAGCAGCGCGGCGGCCAGCACGCGCGGCGGACCTCGTTCGTCCACCTGCGCGACGCCTACCACGGCGACACGATCGGCTCGGTCTCGGTCGGCGGCATCGACCTCTTCCACTCCACCTACCGGCCGCTGCTCTTCCAGAGCTACGCCGCCGAGCCGGGCGACGCCGCCGACCTCGAGCGGGTCCTCTCCTGCCACGAGGAGCAGATCGCCGCGCTGATCGTCGAGCCGCTGGTCCAGGGCGCCGCCGGGATGCTGGTCCACCCGCCCGGCTACCTGCGCGCCGCGCGCGAGCTCTGCGACCGCTTCGGCGTGCTGATGATCTGCGACGAGGTGGCGACCGGGTTTGGCCGCACCGGAACGATGTTCGCCTGCGAGCAGGAGGACGTCTCGCCGGACCTGCTCTGCCTCGCCAAGGGGCTTACCGGCGGCTACATGCCGCTGGCGGCAACTCTGGCCACCGAGCGGATCTACGCGGGCTTCCTCGGCGCGCCGGAGGAGCAGCGGACCTTCTTCCACGGCCACACCTACACCGGCAACCCGCTCGCCTGCGCAACCGCGATCGCCAGCCTCGAGGTCTTCGAGCAGGAGCGCACGCTGGAGCGGCTGCAGCCGAAGATCGAGCTGCTGGGTGAGCGGCTCGAGGCCGTCGCGGCGATGTCCGAGGTCGCCGAGGTACGCCGGCGCGGCTTCATGGTCGGCATCGACCTCGGCGAGCACGATCCGGCCCTGCGCCTGGGCCACCGGGTCGCGCTGGAGGCCCGCAGGCGCGGCGCGATCATCCGCCCGCTGAGCGACGTAGTCGTGCTGATGCCGCCGCTGTCGATCTCGGCGGACGAGCTGCGGCGCCTGGTCGAGATCGCGCGCGACTCGATCGAGGCCGCATGCAGCTCGGTCGAGATTCCACCGGCGCAACTGGCCCAAGCCGCCTGAACCAGGCCCCTGCCCCAAACTCCGCGGCTGTGACGGATCGACCCACAGCTCGTAGTAGGGATGTGAGCCAAGCCGTAGCAGAGCCCACCGACGCGCCACCGGGTGTGCAAGAACGGAGTCTGGTCTTCGACCAGCTCTATCGGGAGAGCCGCGACGACGTCTTCGCCTATGCCGCCGGGCTGCTGCGGGACCGCGGGGCCGCCGAGGAAGTGACCGCGACGGCGTTCGAGCGCGCCTACCGCAAGCGCTCGCGTTTCGACCCGAGCCGCGGCAGCGCCCGCGCCTGGCTCTTCGGGATCGTCCGCAACGCCGCCCTCGACGAGCTGCGCCGGCGTGGCAGGCAGGCGCAGATGAACGCCGAACCCGAGGACCTCGTCGATCTCGGCACCGCCCACCCGACCGAACGGAGCGAGCTGCGGCTCGCCCTGACGGGGGCGCTCGACACGCTCAGCGGGGGCGAGCGGGAGCTCGTCGCGCTCAAATTCTTCGCCGGCCTGGCCAACGCCGAGATCGGCCGCGTGCTGGGGACAAGCGAGTCGAACGTCGGCACCAAGCTGCATCGAATCGTCAACAAGTTGAGGGAGGCACTCGATGGAGATGCGTAGAGACAACTTCGATATCGCCGCCGAGTTGCGTGCGCTGCGCCCTGCGCCGACGCCCGCGTTCGCCACCGAGCTCGACCGGCGGGCCGCCGCAGGATTCCCGCCGACCTCTTCGCCGGAGGACTCGGCCTGGAGCCGGCTCACTGGCCGTCTCCGGGCGGCGTCGCCGCGGCGACTCGCGTTGCCCGCCGGGGCGGCGGCGCTGACTGCGGTGGTCATCGCAACCGCCGTGATTGCGATTGGGGAAGGCGGGCGTCCGACCTCCCCTCCCCGCCAGGTCGCCGATACCGGCAGGCACGACGGCGAAAGGTCGTCCGATCACAGGGTGCATGGCGACGAAACGCCGGCGGCGGGACACGCCGGGCTGAAGGGACAGGCTGGGCTGGCGTATTCCTTTTCCGACGCGTCGCCGACCGCTGGAGCCGCGGCGAGCTTGTCGGGAGGCGCAGAGTCGGCGAGCGGATCAAGCTCAAACTCGGGGTACCTACTCCAGACGGCACCGTCCGTCACCGGCGCCCAGCGCCATGTCGAGCGCGGCGCCGAGCTGGTCCTTCGCTCTGGGCCGGGCGAGATCGCGGCGGCTGCGAAGGGGGTCTTTGCCGCCGTCCACGCGGCCCATGGCATCGTCCTCAGCTCCTCGATCCACGACTGGACGGGGAACGCGGGAAGCCACGCCGGCGAAGCGAGGGCGGCCTTCGAGCTGCTGATCCCGAGCGCCCGACTGGGCGATGCGATGGCGTCTCTGTCGGCGATCGCCGACGTTCGCTCCCGGCACGAATCCACGCTGGACATCACCGCGCCGACGATCACCGTCAGCGATCGCCTGAAGGACTCCGAAGCGAGGATCGACGGCCTGCTGGCGCAGCTCGCAAGCGCCGAAAGCGACGGCGAGCGCGGCGCGGTCGAAGCCGAGCTGCGCGGAGAGCGGCGACAGGCTGCGGCACTGCGTTCGCGGCTCGACCGGCTGCAGAGCCGCAGCAATTTCGCCCGAGTCTCGCTGCGAGTCGAAAGCGGCCGGCCCACCGCCTCGGACTCAGGCCGCTGGGGTGCGGGAGACGCCCTCGACGATGCCGGCCACATCCTTGCCACCGCTGCCGGCGTAGCGGTGGTCGGCCTCGCGATCATCGGCCCGCCGGCCCTGATCGCCCTACTGGTCTGGCTGGTCAACCGCACTTGGGTACGCCGGCGCCGCGAGCAGGCGCTTGGCTGAAGGCGGGCGCGATATACGCTGAGCAAATGACGGAGAGGCAGCGCGGTCCAGCGGAGGCACCCAATCTCGGTGAGCCGTCTACGCCACGCCCCTCCGCCTCCGTCGTGTTGCTGAGGCGCGGCGGCAAGCACGGCGACCGGGCCTTGGAGGTACTCCTGCTGAAGCGGGCCGAGAGTGCAAAGTTCATGCCGGGCGTCTGGGTTTTCCCCGGTGGTGGCGTCGACCCGGAGGATGGAACGGGCGAGGCCGGCCATAGAGCCTGTGCCGCCAGGGAGCTGCACGAGGAGGCCGGGATCGAGCTGCCCGGCGACGAGGAGCTGGTCCTGTTCTCGCGCTGGATCACGCCCGAGGTTGTCTCGCGGCGCTTCGATGCCTGGTTTTTCCTCGCACTCGCTCCCGCCCACACACCGCCCGAGCCCGACGGTGTTGAGACCACCGAGGCAGCCTGGTTCGAGCCACGGGCGGCACTCGATGCGCAGGCGGCCGGCGCGCTGGTGCTCGCCTTCCCGACGATCAACCAGCTCGAGTCGCTGCTGCCCTTCGGCACTTCGACCGAGGCGATCGAGGCACACCGCGGCCGTACGGTCGAGCCGATCCTGCCGAAGGTGATCGGCACGCAAGACGAGCACCGCGTCGTCCTCCCGGGCGACCCCGACTATCCGGCCTGAGCCTGAGCGACGCTCAGAACTGTTTCGCGCTGGACCCGGTGACGCCCGTGGTCGAACAAGCGTTGCCCGCAGCGTCGTAGAGCGAAGCCACGGGAGTCCAAACTGGTTTGAATTTTTCGGTGTTGGTCTTGGCCCCGCCCGAGCTGGTGCCGAGGACGATCGTTGCTTTCGAGCTGCTCACTGAGACGCTCGAGCCGGTGAAGGTCGTCGCTTTGCCTTCCGTGAAGTCTCCCCCGAGCACCACGCTGCCGAGCGCCGCGCCGCTGACGGTCAGCAGGTCTCCGGCCGCGTTTTCGGAGATCGTGACGGTGACCGCTTTCGTGCCGCTGCCGTCCCATTCGGAGACGATCGAACCGGGGTCGGGGGCCCGGTTGAATTTGTAGATGACGGTGTCTCCTTTCTCCGGCTTGCCAGAGGTCCCCCCCGAGACGTTGCTGGTTTCGAAGCCGCTACCTTCGAGGGCCGTCTTGATCACGGTCACCGAAAAGCTTTCACTGTCCGAGTAGCCGGCGGAATCGGCGGAGGCAAGCGTGTAGGTCTTCGAGCCGGCGCTGAGGCTGCTGCTCGCCGTCAACTGCGTGCTGCGGTAGTTGTAGGAGACCCCGCCCGCAGCATAGGAGCCCGCCACCAGCGGGACAGCGGTCTGCCCAGAGGTGACTTTGGAGACGTCGGCACTGACCGAAGCGATGCCGCTCGGGGGGTTGCCGGAATCGGTCACCTTCGCGTAGATGTAATAGGCCCCTTCGGGCTTGATGTTGCCGACGACACCTCCCTGCGACTTCACGATCTCGCTCGCTTCCACGGTCGGCGGCAGCCAATCGGCGACGGCACTGACCGTCTGCGGGTTTTGGGTCGTGTCGGTGAAGCTGGCGGCCGAGAAGCCCACGGCCGACACGCCGGCGGCCAGGGCCAGAAGCACGAGAGCCGCCGTGGCCCGCGCCCTCACGAGCTACCTACCCACTGAAAGGCGAGCGAGGTCGAGGCGCCCTGCAGCGATGCTTCGTCGGAGGTCGAGGGCCAGCTCAGGGTGAACCGGTATTTGTGCGTCGTCCCAGCGACGAAGGAGCCCAGGCTGACGCTGCTGAAAGAGCCGAGCTTGCCTTCGTATTTCTTGCTCGTGCCGCTGGTGATGTCCTCGACCTTGAGCGTGATCGCGGCGGCGAGCGCAGTCCCGGTCAATCCGGTCGCTTTCAGGTTCACGCTGCCCGCCACGTCCCCCTGGTTGCCGATGTTGATCGTCCCTTCCCTGCTGTCGCCGGGTTTCATGCCGGAGGCGGCGACGATCGCCTGGTTCGGCGCCGAGGAGGAGAGCTGGACGCTGCCGGCCGCCAGCGAGGCACTGTTGGCGCTCTTCGAGGTGAAGCTGGCGCCGCTGAAGATCGCCGTGCCGAGGGCCAGGGAGATAAGGGCGAGGGCCCCCAGCAGAAGCCAGTGGCGCGAGCCGATCAGCAGCCTCAGGCGGTCCACTGCGTCCCCGTCCCGTTCGCTTCGACCTGCCGCCGCCGCGCCTCCTCGCCGGCATCTCGCCAAATCCCGGAGAGGATCAGGAAGGCGACCAGCACTGCCGGAACGCCTATCGCCAGCATCCGCACGATCGGAATCGAGAGCGCCGCCAAGAGGTAGCCGATATAGGGCACGGAGAAGGCGACCTTGGCCTGCATCGGCTTGTCCAGGGAGAAGGTCCAGGGATCGACGGTTTCGTTGGCGTCGCCCTTGGTGCGGTAGATCCGTTCGCCACCGCCATTTTGCCCGATCCAGACGATGCGGTGGGTGAGCAGCTTCTCGGGAGAAGCATTCGGTGGAGGCTCATAGGTGATGGGGTCCCCCACCTTCAGGTCAGCGACAGGCACTTCCTTGTCGAAGACGATCGAGCCGCGGTCGTAGGTGCCGGTCATCGAGCCGCTGACGATCACGTAGCGCTGGTAGCCAAGCGCCGCTGGAATCAGCAGGATCGCGGCGAGCGCGATACAGGCAACCGTCGCGGCAGCGCCAAGCCAGCGGACAACCGGGACCGACCTCATCGGCCGGCCCCGGTCTCCCGCCCCGGGATAACCGCTAAGAAGCGGCATCCCACTGATAGCCGACGCTCATCGACGATCCCTTGTAGGCGTTGTCCCCGGTCGTCGCAGACGCCGGAACTCCACCGTCGGGGAACGTGATCGTGAATTTGTAGGTGCGGGCCTCGCCGGCAGCGAAGCTGCCAAGCGACTGCGCACCCATCGCGCCGACCTTGCCCGAGTACACGCTGACCGGCGACCCCGCTTTGGTCACGTCTTCCACTTTCAGATCGAGCACACCCGACAGCTGGCCGCCATTGGCGCCCGGCGTATCCGTGAGACTCGTCTTCGAGAGGGTGAACGTGCCGGCAACGTCGCCGCTGTTGGTAATCGTCACCGTGCCGTTGGTCGAGGTTCCGGGCAGCATTTTCGTTGCCGTCAGGACCGCCGCGCCTTCCTTGGAATTGGACTGCGCGAGGTTGCCGGCGCTGAACGTGTTGCTCGGGTTCGCGGACTTCGAGGTGAAGCTCGCGCCTGATCCAACGACCGCGCCAAAGGCCAGCAACGCGACAAGAAGCGCTCCAAGCAGATGGCGGGGACTCGAGAGGATCACGGAAATGCGAGACATAAGTGCCTCCTTCGGGGCTCGATTTTTGGGCTCCGAAAGCGGCAGCCGAGCTATCTCGGCCGAAGCCGAGACCTCTAGCTTTGCGTCCCCGCCTCACGGCGGGTTTGCCTTGAATCGCTTCCATGCCTGGATCTGATCGGCAGGAAGCGGCAAAAAATGAGATTTCGGCCAGGAAATCCCGAAGTCGCGTCAGGCGGCGCTCCAGGCGAAGCCGGCGCTCAGCGAAGAGCCGGCGACCTCGTTGCCGACACTGCGCGGGAGTGCGACCGTGAGCCTGTAGGCGCGCTGGGCCCCGGCGGGGATCTGGCCGAGGGAGAGGCGTGACATATGTCCGAGCGACCCCGCGTAGAGCGGAGCGCCTCCGGCGGCGGGCAGGATCCGCAAGGTCATCGCATCGGAGAGGGGAGCGCCACCGGGACCGACCCGGTCGACGAGGTGCGCGGCAAGGCCGAAGGCCGCCGTGGCGGAGCCCGTGTTGGAGACCTGAATCGTCGCCGATCGGCTCTGGCCCGGGATCAATCCGGCAACCGAGAGCTGTCCTCCGCCACTGGCCTCGGCGGCGATCAACGGGCCCGAGGAGAAGACCTGGACGGGACTCGCGCCGGCCCCACCGCTGCTGCTGCCGAATGCAGCCGGCATGGCGACGGCGAGGATGCCGACCGCGACAAGCAACGAGAGAGTCGAGCGAAGCCACCACGCTGCCCCCAGACCGCTCTGCCTGGCGGCCAGTGGGGCGGCGATCGTTGCGGCAAGTGCGCTCACGGTGATCCCATCGGCGCCGACGGCGCCGCCACAACCCCTTGTGGACTCATGTCCAGCGGACGTCTGTATGAGTGCAGGGCAGCTAGCCGTCCGGAAAGGGCGCCAACCCGGCGTGCCAGGGGCCAGGGGCGTAAGTGTGGATGCCGCTCTCGTCCATCTCACCCTGCAGCCGTTTGAACAGCTGACCGGCGTTTTTCAGCGCTTCCTTCAGCTCGACCTCGCTGCGCTCGCGCAGGTGCCAGAGGAACCAGAGCTGACGATCGTTGACGCCGAAATCGATCTCACCGGTCATCGTCGTCGTCCAGGCGAGGAAACCCGGGCTGAACAGCTCGCGCAGCTTGACCGGGTCGTACTCGCTGGGCACCGTCGCCAGAAAGCGCTTGTTGAAGTCGATCGACTCGAACTCGACCTTGCGGGCAAAGCGCTGGGTGACGACCTCGTGGCCCTCGATCGACTCGACGTTGAAGGCGGGGACCACCCGCGCCAGATCGGGCATATGCGCCTTGGCCAGCAGCGCCGTCGGCAGCAGCGCCTTGCCGAAGAGGCCGCCGACCTCCTTTTCGTCGGCGTCGCAGCAGGAGCCCCAGAAGGCTTCGGCGAGCTGCCCGGTGAGCCGGTTGGACCCGCCGACGCAAAGCGCAACCGGCCCGTCTTTGGGATTGATTCCGCCAACCGGTTCGTAGGCGAGCTCATGGCGCTCGCCATAGCGCCGCACGATCTCGGCCCAATCCTGCGCTTCCTGCTTCGCACCCACGCCGCGATCCTACGCGTGCGGTGTGGACGTGCCGGTGAAAAGAGGTCCATATGGGCGTTCGATCACCGGCACGTCCCTTGCGCGGCGGGGCGGGGGAAGTAGGATGGCTCCATGCTCATCGCTCTCATCGTGGTCGTCGCGATCGTCGTCATCGCGGTCCTCTACTACATCTCCAAGCGCAACTCGATCATCGCCTCGCGCAACCGGGTCGACGAGTCGTGGAGCGGGATCGACGTGCAGCTCAAGCGCCGTCACGATCTCGTCCCCAACCTGGTCGAGACGGTCAAGGGCTACGCCGCCCACGAGAGCGAGACCTTCGAGAAAGTGACCCAGGCACGGGCCGACGCGATGTCCGCCGAAGGGGTTGCCGATACGGCCAAAGCCGAGCAGGGCTTGACCGGCGCGCTCGCCGGCCTGAGAGTCGTCGCCGAGAACTACCCGACGCTACGCGCCACCGAGAACTTCCAGCAGCTCAGCCGCAACCTCTCCGAGCTGGAGGACGAAATCCAGGCGTCGCGGCGGATCTACAACTCCAACGTGCAGTCCTACAACACCTCGATTCAGCAGTTCCCCGGCTCGATCATCGCCAACCAGGGCGGCTTCACCGCACGCGAGTACTTCGAGATCGAAGACAAATCCGAGCGCGAGCCGGTCTCGGTCAGCTTCGACAAGTAAGCCCGGCACCCCCCGCGTCCCCTAATCTTCTAGACATGAGCGCAACCACCGAGGCGACCCTCTGGATCTGCGAGAGCTGCGGGTTCATCTACGACCCGGCGATCGGCGATCCAGACGGCGGCATTCCACCCGGAACGTCCTTCGAGGACATCCCCAGCGACTGGTTCTGCCCCGTCTGCGGAGCGCGGACTTCCGACTTCCGGCCGGTCGAGCCCGGAGAGGCTTAAGGGCTTTCGGCCCGCGGGTCCT
>DASUZP010000009.1:0-5008 GCA_036376775.1 Solirubrobacterales bacterium
CTGCTGGCGGTCCTGGGCTCCCTGGCCCTGCGAGAGATGCGCCGCACCGCCGCGTGACCCGAAAACTCCGCCGACGGGCCTAAATGTCGCCCCAGGGGCGACATTTAGGCCCGTCGGCGGCGGAGATTGCTGAGGCGGTACTACGGCGGGGGTGGTATGAGGGGTCGCGCGACGGCGTGCCATTCGCGTACACGCAGCCGAGCCCCGGCCGCTACCCGTGGCAGTGGTACTGGGACTCGTGCTTCGCGGCGATCGTCTGGCGGCGTTTCGACCCCGGGCGGGCGCGCGCCGAGCTGCAGAGCCTGCTCGCCGCCCAGCGCGGCGACGGCTTCATCGGCCACACGATCTTCTGGGACCGCCCCGTCTCGCTCGGCCGCTACCCGTTCTACAACGTCGCCTCGCGCCACTCGTTCCAGACCGAGACGATCCAGCCGCCGCTGCTCGCCTGGGCCTGGCGGATCGCCGTCGGCGATCCGGCCGCCGAGCCCGGGATCGCCGCACAGGTGGAGTGGTTGTCGCGCCACCGCGACCTCGAGGGCGACGGTCTGCTCTGGATCGTCCAGCCGGACGAGTCGGGCCTCGACGCCTCGCCCAAGTTCGATCCGGTATGGGGCCGGCGGGCCAACGGCCGGCTCGGCTTCCCCCTGCTCGTACGCGGCAACCGCAGGCTCGGCTTCGACGCCCGCCGGATCCGCGACCGAGGCGGTCCGGTCCTCTGCGAGACCCTCGTCAACACGCTCTGGTCGCTCTCGCTGCAGGCACTCGGCCGGCCCTCCGCCACCCCAGCGCTGGTCGAGCGGCTCTGGGATGAGCGCCGCGGCCTCTTCCTCGACGAAGCACAGCCGGGTGGCGACCGGCCAGACGTCCTCACCTGGGCCGCGCTGGCTCCGTTGGCGCTGCCCGACCTGCCCGAGGAGATCGGCAGGAGGCTGGTCGAGGAGCATCTGCTCAACGACCGCGAGTTCCTCGCTCCCGTGGCGCCACCGTCCGTGGCCACCTGCGAGCCCAGCTACGCGCCCGCTGGCGGTCGCGGCCCGATCCGCCGCTACTGGCGCGGTCCGACCTGGATCAACGCCGCCTGGCTGCTCTGGCTCGGCCTGCGCCGCCTCGGCTATGAGCAAGAGGCGCATCGCATGGCAGACGACCTGATCGACACGGTCGAGCGCGAAGGCCTACGCGAGTACTACGACCCGCGCACGGGAAGAGGGCTAGGTGCGAAGGACTTCGCGTGGTCTTCTCTCATCGTCGAGATGTCAGATCCAGGCCGCGAAAACCAAGACTGGCAAGGACGCAGGGAGTGAGACGAGGGGAGCGCACTTCCGTGCGTGACCCGATGTCGAACGACTGAGGACGCCGCCAGCCGCCGGTTTGCAGCGGCCTGGGGCTATTTGTAGCGGTAGGTGATCCGACCGCGGTCGAGGTCATACGGGGAAAGCTCGATCTTCACCCGATCGCCGGGGAGGATGCGGATGTAGTGGCGGCGCATCTTGCCCGAGATGTGGCCCAGGACCTCGTGGTCGTTGTCGAGCTTGACTCGGAACATCGTGTTGGGGAGGGCCTCGGTGATCTCGCCCTCCATCTCGATCTTCTCCTCTTTACCCATCTGGCGAGCAGCGTATCTGACGGTCGGGTCAGCCGCGCAACCGTCGCGCCCGCTCGATCGCCTCCTCGCGGGATTTCACCTCTCCCGCATACTGGGCGGCCTCGAGCTCGGCGAGCACGTCGCCCAGCTCGGGCCCGGGGACGATTCCCAGCTCCGCGGCAAGCTCGTCGCCGCGCAGGAGGGGCTCGGGCGGGCCGTCGCGGTGCCAGTCGAGCGCCGCCGCGAGCATCTGCCGGGCCAGGCTGAGATGCGCCTTGATCGCCTCTTCGGTGGCAAAAGGCCCGCTGCCCCGGGCGGAGAGTCGGTCGGCGACGGTCAGCAGGGTGACGTCGGCGGCCACGGGCTGGGTCGCGCGCAGATAGTCGTGCACGCGCCGCGGCGGCAAGGGCGCCTCGTGGACGAGAAAGCCGAGTCGCAGGTGGTGCAGGGTCAACGCCTGCAGGTGCCGGCTCAGCCGCCCGCTGGCACGCAGGCGCCGGCAGATCGTGGCGACTATCTCCGCGCCGACGCTGTCGTGGCCGATGAAGGTCACGTAGCCATCGCGCTCGCCCCGGGTGGCCGGCTTGCCGATGTCGTGCAGGAGGGCGCCGAAGCGCAGCGCCGTGCCGCGGCTCATCTCGTCGGCGAGCGGCTCTTCCAACAGCGCCTGCGTCTGCGCGGCGCGCTCGCCGGCGAAGCGCTCGAGATCGGACTCGACCGCGAGCGTCTGCTCCAGCACCGCCAGGGTGTGCCCGTGGACGTCGAGATGGTGGTTGGGGCCCTGTTCGACCCCGCGCAGCCCCGCCAGCTCGGGGATGACGGCGGCGGTGAGGCCGAGGTCGTCGAGGAGCGCCATGCCGCGCAGCGGATCGGGGCCGCCGATCAGCCGGCGCAGCTCGGCGAGCTGACGCTCGCCTGCAGTTCGCTCGACCAGCGACGCCTGCGATCTCGCCAGAGCGGCGGTGCCGGGGTCGATCTCGAGGCCGAGGTCGGCTGCCAGTCGAGCGGCTCGCAGCAGGCGCAGGGGGTCGGCACGGAAGCTGTCCTCGCCGACGACCCGCAACAGGCGCCGCTCGAGGTCGTCGATACCGCCGTGGGGATCGATCGCCTCGCCACCGCCGAGCGGCATCGCGACCGCACCGAGGGTGAAATCGCGTGCGGCCAGATCGGCCTCGATCGTCTCGCCGCGCAGCGCGGTGACGTCAACCTGCCAGCTGCGGTCGCGGGCGACCGCGCGCCAGGTGGCGAACTCGGCCGAGAGCTCGAAGACATGTCCGTCGCCCACCCGCGCGATCTCCTTCGCCACCCGTCCCGGATCGCCGCCGACGGCGAGGTCGAGGTCGGTCACCTCCCGTCCGAGGACCGCATCGCGTACCGCTCCGCCCGCGATCCAGACGTCGCCCTCGTCCCCCAACGCCCTGCGGGCCAGGCCGACGAGGGGCGAGGCGTCGAAGCGGGCGGCGAGACTCACCCAGGCACCCTGGGGACGCGGGCCGAGATCCCACAGGTGATCTCATAGTTGATCGTGCCCAACCGCCTCGCCATGTCCTCGGCGAGGAGCGTCTGCTCGCCCTGGACGCCGATCAGCACCGCCTCGGCGCCCGGCTCGAGGTCGGTGTCGGGGCCCAGATCCACGGTCACGTTGTCCATCGAAACCGTCCCCACGAGGGGGAAGCGGCGACCGCCGATCAGCACCTCGTCGTTGTTGGAGAGGCCGCGCCGGAACCCGTCGCCGTATCCCAGCGGGAGCACGCCGACGCAGGTATCGCGCTCGGCACGCCAGGTCTGCCCGTAGCCGGCGCTGTCGCCGGCTGCGAAGGACTTCACGTCCGCCAGGTAAGAGTGCAGCGAGAGCGCCGGCCGCAACCCCCGCTCCGCCGGGTCGCCCTGGAACGGGTCGAGTCCGTAGACGGCGACACCGCAGCGCGCCATCTCGAAGTGCGAGCGGCGATCGCGGAAGACCGCCGCGCTGTTGGCCGCGTGGACCGTGATCGCGGGGAACTCGCGCTTGGCCGCCTCGGCCACGGCGGCGAAGCGGTCGAGTTGCTGCCCGAAGAAGGCGGACTCCGGTTCGTCGGCGGTGGCGAAGTGGGTCCAGACGCCGGCAGGCTCCAGGCTGTCGCTCTGCGCACACGCGCGCAGCAGGTCGAGCACCTCGGCGGGGTCGCGGGTGCCGAGCCTGCCCATGCCGCTGTCGTACTTGACGTGGACCCGCGCCGGTCGACCGTGGGCACGGGCCCGTTCGGCGACGAGGTCGAGGAATCCCCGTCGCCATACCGCCACCTCGGAGCCGGCCTCGAGCGCCGTGTCGAGCTCCTCGAGGGCCAACGCGCCCATCGTCAGCAGGGGAACGTGGGCGAAGCGGCGGCCGATCCGCTCCGCCTCGGCCGCGGTCGCCACCGCCAACCGGGTCGCGCCGCCGGCCAGCGCCGCCTCGGCGCAGGTCGTATCGCCGTGGCCGTAGCCGTCGGCCTTGACCACCGCGCAAAGCTCCGCCTCGCCGAGCTCGGCCTTCAGCCGCGCGCAGTTCTCGCGCACAGCGCCGAGGTCGATCCGGGCGACCGCCCGCTCCATAGCTACTCGACGAGCGCGGCCAGCGCGTCGGCCCGCGTGACCATTCCGGCGAGACGACCCTCGTCGTCGACGACGGGAAGGTGGTTGTGGTGCTCCTCGGCGATCCGGCGCGCAACCGTCTCGGCGCTCGAGTAGTCGTTCACCACAACCGGATCGGCGCTCATCAACTCCGAGACCTTGGTTGCGAACGCCTTGTCGAGCCGCTTCTCAAAGCCCTTCATCGAGCCGACGAAGACGATGCCGCCCATGATGTTGAGGTAGTGGGGAAGGTGAAGGTCGGACTCCTCGTCGCTGAGAATCAGGTCGGACTCGCTAACGATCCCGATCACCTTGCGCTCGTCGTCGACGACGGGGATCGCGCCCTTCTCCGTCTTCGCCAGCAGCTCGATCGCGCTGCGGGCATCGGCGTCGGGAGAGACGCTCGGGACGGAGCTGTCCATGATCTCGGCGGCGGTCTTCATCCCGGCGAGATTATTCGACGCGGGAGTCGGGACGCATTCCCACCGCGATCGAGTCGATTACGTCGGTGGCGATCACCGACTCGGCGGCGCCGATCCGGGCCGCGGCCTCGCGGCCGGCACGAGCGTGGGCGAGGACCGCAGCGCAGGCCGCCGTGAAGGGCTCGAGGCCACGGGCGAGCATCGCCGCAGCGATGCCGGAGAGGACGTCGCCGGTGCCCGCGGTGGCAAGCGCCGGCGCGGCGAGGGAGTTGACGGCAACGCGCTCGCCGTCGGTGACGATCGTGTCGTCGCCCTTCAGCACGACCACCGCATCCGCCGCCCGCGCCGCTTCCCGCGCCAGCGCGAGGCGGCGCCCGGAGACCTCTTCGGAGCTGCGACCGAGCAGGCGTCC
>DASUZP010000010.1:0-9102 GCA_036376775.1 Solirubrobacterales bacterium
GAAGCTCGAGTACAACCTCGGCGGCGTCCGGAACATGCAGCGGCTGCCGCAGGCGGTGGTGATCATCGACCTGAAGACCGAGGTCATCGCAGTGCGCGAGGCCGAGCGGCTGCGGATCCCGATCATCGGGCTGGTCGACACCAACTGCGACCCAACCCAGATCGACTTCGTGATTCCAGGCAACGACGATGCGATTCGCTCCTGCCAGCTGGTGATCGGCACGATCGGCGGCGCGGTCGAGGAGGGTTCCAGCGCCTGGCGGGTCCAGGAGGAGCGGCGCATCGCGGAGGAAATGGAACGGCGCAAAAAAGAGGAAGAAGAGCGGAAGAAGCGCGAGGAGGAAGAGAAAGAGCGGGTCGCGAAACTCGAGGCGGAGAAAAAACTGGCAGAAGAAGCGGCTGCCAAAAAAGCAGCCGAAGCGCCGCCGGTTAAAGCGCAGGCTCAGGCCCCTCAGGCCGCGGGTCCTGTCGGCGCAGGGGACCCACCTCCCCCTGCGGTAGCTAAAGCTTCCTCGGGGGAGGTCCCCCCTACGCCGCCACCCGCGGCAGAGACGCCTAAAGCTGAGGGATCGGCCGATTCGGCGACTGCCCAGGCGCCCAAGGAAGCTCCGGCCAAAAAGGAGACCGCTTCAGCGCCTGAGAAAGCTCCCGGTGGGGGAGAGGGGGATTCCAAATGAGCGTTACTGCTGCTGACGTGAAGGCTCTCCGGGATCGGACCGGGGCGGCGATGATGGATTGCAAAGCTGCACTTTCCGAGTCCGAGGGGGATGTGGATCGCGCTATTGAGATTCTTCGGGTCAAGGGTCAGGCCTCCGCTGCCAAGCGCGAGGGGCGGGGGACCAGCGAGGGGGTCGTCGCCTCCTATGTCCACGCCAACGACAAGGTCGGGGCGATGGTCGAAGTCCAATGCGAGACCGATTTCGTCGCCCGCAACGAGGACTTCAAGGCCTTCGCCTACGAGGTCGCCCTACACGTCGCCGCGACCGCGCCGACCTTCGTCTCGTCGGAGGAGATCCCCGACGAGGAGCGCGAGGCGGAGCGGCGGGTCTTCGAAGAGAAGGCGCGCGAGGACGGCAAACCGGACAACGTCGTCGAGAAGATCGTCGAGGGCCAGCTCGCCAAGTGGGCGAAGGAGGTCGCGCTGCTCGACCAGGCTCACGTCAACGCTGACAAACACGATTCGAAGTCGATCGAGGAGCTGCGCCAGGAGCTGGCCGCGAAGACCGGCGAGAACATCCGCGTGGCGCGCTTCGCCTACTTTCGCGTCGGAGATTGACCGAGGCGGAGCCCAAATTCAGCCGCATCCTCCTGAAGCTCTCGGGGGAGGCGCTGATGGGGGAGCGCGACCACGGCACCGATGCGGTAGAGGTCGAGCGGATCGCCCGCCAGGTAGGCGCGGTCCGCGCGCGCGGGGTGGAGGTGGCGATCGTCGTCGGCGCCGGCAACATCTACCGCGGCCTGCAGGGCGCTGCGGCCGGTATGGACCGGGCGACCGGCGACTACATGGGGATGCTGGCCACGGTGCTCAACGCCCTCACCCTGCAGGACGCGCTGGAGAAGATCGGCGAGCACACCCGGGTGATGTCGGCGATCGACGTCAAGGAGGTCGCCGAGCCCTACATCCGCCGGCGCGCGATGCGCCACCTGGAGAAGGGCCGCGTGGTGATCTTCGCCGCCGGTACCGGCAATCCGTTCTTCACCACCGACACGGCCGCGGCCCTGCGTGCCCTCGAGATCCACGCGGAGGCGATCCTGATGGCGAAGAACGGGGTCGAAGGGGTCTACGACTCCGACCCGGCGACGAATCCAGATGCGGAGTTCATCCCCGCGATCAGCCATCGCGAGGCGATCGAGCGCGGTCTCAAGGTGATGGACTCGACCGCGCTCTCGCTCTGCATGGACAACGACCTGCCGATCTACGTCTTCAACATGGGCGACGAGACCAACATAGATAGGATCGTCGGCGGCGAGAGGGTCGGCACGCTGGTCTCCAGCGCCGCCTGACGAACCGGAGAGAGGACTCAGTGGAGCTGATCGACGAGCTGCTCAAGGACGCCGAAGACCGCATGCGCAAGTCGGTGGAATCGAGCCGTGGCGAGTTGGCGACGGTACGAACCGGCCGCGCGTCCCCCCACCTCCTGGACCGGATCTCGGTCGACTACTACGGCTCGCAGACGGCGCTCAAGCAGCTCGCCAACGTCGCCGCCTCGGACGCCCGCCTACTCACCGTGACCCCCTTCGACAAGGGCTCGATCGGCGAGATCGAGAAAGCGATCCAGGAGTCCGATGTGGGCCTGACGCCGAGCAACGACGGCAACGTGATCCGGCTGCAGATCCCCGAGCTGACCGAGGAGCGGCGGCGCGAGATGGTCAAGGTGGTGCACGGCGTCGCCGAGGAGGGTCGGATCGCGATCCGCAACATCCGCCGCGACACGATGCAGGACCTGCGCGACCTGAAGAAAGAGGGGGAAGCGGGCGAGGACGACGAGCGCCGCGCCGAGGCAGCTCTGCAGAAGCAGACCGACGAGGCGATCGCCGAGATCGATTCGCTGCTGGAGGGCAAGGAACAAGAGATCCTCGAGGTGTGAGCGCCTCCGCGCGGTACGTAGCGATCATCACCGACGGCAACGGACGCTGGGCGGAGCAGCGCGGGCTGCCGATCGTCGAGGGGCACCGCGCCGGCGCCGACACGGTCAAGGCGCGACTGCGCGACGCGGTCGAGCTCGGGGTCGAGGAGCTGACCGTCTTCTCCTTTTCGACCGAGAACTGGGCGCGCCCGGAGGAAGAGGTCGAGGGGCTGATGCGGATGTTCGGCGAACGGATCGACGCCGAGACGCCCGAGCTCGACGAAGAAGGCGTACGGATGCGCTTCGTCGGGCGCCGCGACGGCGTCGCCGAAGACCTGCTCAAGCGAATGGAGTGGGCGGAAAAGGCGACCGCCGAGAACGACCGCATCTCCCTTTTCGTCGCCTTCAACTACGGCGGCCGGGCGGAGATCGTCGACGCGGCGCGAAAGTTCAAGGGCGACTCCGAGGAGGAGTTCCGCCGACACCTCTACGCGCCCGAGATGCACGACCCAGATCTCCTGATCCGGACCAGCGGAGAGCAGCGGGTCTCCAACTATCTGCTCTGGCAGTGCGCCTACTCGGAGCTGGTCTTCCGCGACGAGCTCTGGCCCGACTTCGACCGTACGGCCTTCGAGCAGTCCCTGGACGAGTTCGAGGCCCGGCGCCGCCGCTTCGGGAGGCGGGCCTGATGGTGCAGGACCTCTTCGACGACGAGATGTTCGCGGAGGATCCGCCGCCGCCCGAGCGCCCACCGCGCGAGCCACGGCGCCGGCGCCGTGCCGTGCTCAGCGGGGAGACGGCGCGACGGATCCTCGTCGCCATTCCCTGGATCGCCTTCGCGATCGCGATCGTCGTCTTCGGCGGGCCCGTCTTCGCCCTGGCGATGGTCGCGATCGGTCTACTCTGCCTGCGCGAGTACTTCTTGATGACGGCGCCGTTGCGCCCGGTGCAGATGGCCGCCTACATAGCGGTCGTGGCGATGGTCGCCGCCGCCTACTTCGGCACGGCCTTCAACATCCTGCTGGTCGCCACGGCGTCTTTCCCCCTGCTTTTCTTCTTCGCGGCGCGGATGCGACCCCGCGAAGAGGTCGTGGTGGCGATGGGGGTGACGGTCCTCGGCGCGGTCTGGATCGGCCTGCCGCTGGTTCATGCCGTGCTGCTTCGCGATCTGCCCGATCACGGCGCGGCGCTGCTGATCGACGTCCTCGTCGGCACCTTCGCCACCGATACCGGCGCCTACGCGACCGGTCGCATGTTCGGCGCGCACCGGATCGCCCCCGACCTTTCGCCCAACAAGACGATCGAGGGCCTCGTCGGCGGCTTTCTGATCGGCACGATGGCGTTCTGGTTCGCCGGTCTCTACCAGAACTGGCTCTCCGGAGCCGACGCATTGATCATCGGCGCCGCGGTGGCGGCGATCGGCCCGGTCGGCGACCTCTTCGCCTCGATGGTCAAGCGCGACCTGGGCAAGAAGGACACCGGCAAGCTCTTCGGCCCCCACGGCGGCCTGCTCGACCGCCTCGACGCCGTCTTCTTCACGATCGTCGCCGGCTACTACCTCTCCGTCCAACTCGTCTACTGACGCGCGAGACTGCATCCAGCGTCGCTATGCGCCGCTGGATGCAGTCTCGGCGGTCCCTATGCTGGGTGCTATGAGAAGGGTCTTGATTCTTGGGGCCACTGGCTCTATCGGTGTGCAGGCGCTGGAGATCGTCGCCGCTTCCGACGAGCTTCAGGTTGTCGGGCTCGCGGCCGGATCGGGCTGGGAAACGCTGCTGGAGCAGGCGCGACAGCACGGCGTGCCTGCGGTGGCCCTCGCCGACGCGGATGCGGCCGAGCGATCGCGCGCGGCCTGGGACGGGCGGGTGCTGGACGGGGAGGAGGGCATGCGGGAGCTGATCGCAGCCTCCGATGCCGACCTGGTCCTCAACGGAATGGTGGGCGCGGCAGGCCTGGGCCCGACCGTCGTCGCCCTCGGCGAGGGGATCGACGTCGCCCTCGCCAACAAGGAGAGCCTCGTGATCGGCGGCGAGCTGACGACCGCACTGGCCGAGGCGACCGGGGCGAGGCTGCTGCCGGTCGACTCCGAGCACTCGGCGCTGTTCCAGCTGATCGGCAGCGAGCAGCCGGGCACGGTCGAGCGGCTGGTGCTGACCGCCTCCGGCGGACCTTTCCGCGGCCGCAGCAACCTCGCCGGAGTGAGCGTCGAGGACGCCCTGGCGCACCCGACCTGGAGGATGGGCGGGCGGATCACGATCGACTCGGCGACGCTGATGAACAAGGGTTTCGAGGCTATCGAGGCGCATCATCTCTTCAGCGTTCCCTACGAGCGCATCGCCGTCGTCGTCCACCCGCAGTCGATCGTCCACTCGCTGATCGATCTCAACGACGGCGCCACTCTGGCGCACCTCGGCTACCCGGATATGCGGGTACCGATCTCCTACGCATTGCACTTCCCCGAGCGGGCCGACGTCGACGTTCCACGGCTCGACCTCGCCGCGGTCGGCGAGCTGAGCTTCGAACCGCCCGACCTGGAGACCTTTGCCTGCCTGCGACTGGCGCTCGATGCCGGCCGGGCGGGGGGGACCGCGCCCTGCGTGCTCAACGCCGCCGACGAGGTGGCGGTCGCCGCCTTCCTCGCGGGGCGGATCGACTTCACCGCGATCGCCGCGGCGATCGAGCTGGTTCTGGAGGAGATGCCGGCGCAACCGGTGACCCACTTCGACGATCTCTTCGCCTGCGACGAGGAGGCCCGCCGCCGCACCGAAGAGCAGGTGGGAGGTTTGGCAAAGGTATGAGCTGGCTCTTCGTCTTTCTCGGCTTCTCGGTGCTGATCGTCCTCCACGAGGCCGGCCACTTCTTCGCTGCAAAGGCGACCGGGATGCGGGTGGAGAAGTTCTTTCTCTTCATGGGCCCGAAACTCGTCTCCATCAAGAGGGGTGAGACGGAGTACGGGATCGCTGCGCTCCCGATCGGCGGCTACGTGAAAATAAGCGGCATGAATCCGGAGGAGGAGCTACCTCCGGAGGTCGTACCGCGCGCCTACTACCGCAAGCCGGTATGGCAGCGAATCGTCGTCATCGCGGCGGGTCCCGCCGTCAACATTTTGCTCGCGTTCCTGATCCTCTTCTCGCTCTACTACCTGAACGCGCAGCAGGTAACGCAGACCGTCGGGGAAGTCTCCGCGGGCGCGCCGGCGGCTTCCGCGCTCAAAAAGGGAGACGAGATCCTCGCCGTCGACGGCAAGTCCTATCCCTCCCTGGACCGTGAAGCGCGACTGACCCGGTTCGGCAAGGACGTCGCGGCGCACAAATGTGCCGGCGAGCAAAGCGACGGCTGCCGGGCCGCTACGCCCGTAACCTTGACGGTAAAGCGAGACGGGCAGGTACGCACGATTTCGGTGCGGCCGGAATTCAAAAAGGAATATGGCAAAGCCCTGATCGGCTTCTCCTACGGAACCGAACCCGAGGAAATCGGCATCGGCACCGCGGCCAGCCGCGCCTGGGAGTCGGTCTGGCTCGTCACCCACAAAACCGCCTCGGTCTTCTCACGGATCTTCGAATCCGAACAGCGTAAGGAAATCTCCGGAATCGTCGGCATCAGCGACGTCGCCCACCACACCGTCGAGGAAAGCGTCGAAAAATCCCTGCTCCTGCTGGCCCTGGTCAGCCTTTCGCTCGGCCTGATCAACCTGCTGCCGATACTTCCACTCGACGGCGGCCACATCTTCTGGAGCCTGATGGAGAAACTCAGAGGCAGACCGGTTTCGCTGCGGGTCATGGAACGGGCCACGGTCGTCGGCATCGTCCTGGTCGTTCTGCTGGTCTTCGTCGGTCTCAGCAACGACATAGGCCGCCTCGGCGGCGAAGGCTTCAACGTCCGCTGATGGAGGTCTCGGCCGAGAACTACGTCAGCGGCGGTCCCGCGGCGGAGATTCCGGTGGCGAGCCTCTACGAGGCGTTCCTCGCCACGGTCGCGCGCCTCGGCGATGACATCGCCCTGCGCAGCGGCGATCGCACGCAGGCCTGGTCGGACCTCAGTGCGCAGGTGAACCGGATCGCCGGTGGCCTTGCTTCCTGCGGCGTGGAAAAGGGCGACACGGTGGCATTGATGCTCGACAACCGACCCGAGTTCGTCGCCTGCGACCTCGCCGCGGTGGCGCTTGGCGCGGTGCCCTTCTCGATCTACCAGACCTCCTCGCCGGAGCAGATCGCCTACGTCGTCGGCGACGCCGAGGCGCGGGTCGCAGTCGTCGAGGCCGCCTACCTCGACGTCTTCGAACGGGCTCGCAAGGACCTCGACGGCATCGAGCACCTGATCGTCCTCGACACCGAGGCCGGCGGGGAGCCGCTTGCCGAGCTCGAGGCGCGCGACCCGGACTTCGACGCCGCCGCCTCCGGCGCCGAGGTCGGGCCCGACGATCTGCTCACCCTGATCTACACCTCGGGCACGACGGGACCGCCGAAGGGCGTCCAGCTCACCCACCGCAACCTGTTGACGCTGGTCGCCTCGGTCGATGACTTGGTCCCGTTCCCGGAGCACGGCGGCCGGGTGATCTCCTGGCTGCCCGCGGCACACATCGCCGAGCGCGGCGCCAACTACTACCTGCCGGTGGTGAAAGGGCTCGAAATCGCGATCTGCCCCGATCCGCGCGAAATCGTCCAGTTCTTGCCGCAGGTGCGCCCAACCTGGTTCTTCGCCGTACCGCGCGTCTGGGAGAAGCTGAAGGCCGGCCTGGAGGCGATGCTGGCCGGCCTCCCCGACGAGCAGCGCGAGCCCGCCGAGCGCGGATTTGAGGCGGCGCTGGAGCGGGTTCGGCTCGAGCAGCGCGGCGAGCCCGTACCCGACGATGTCGCCGCAGCCGCGCAGGCCGCCGAGGAGGGGATGTTCGCGGCCCTGCGTCACCAGCTCGGCCTCGACGAGGCGGTTGCGGTCAGCGTCGGCGCGGCGCCGACGCCGGTCGAGGTGCTCGAGTTCTTCCACGCGATCGGAATCCCGGTGGGGGAGCTCTGGGGCATGTCGGAGACCTGCGGCGTCGCGACCTGCAACCCGCCCGAACGGATCAAACTGGGCACGGTGGGACCGCCCGTGCCGGGGACCGAGTTGAAGTTGGCCGAGGACGGCGAGGTGCTCGTTCGCAGCGCCGCCAATATGCCCGGCTATCGCAACATGCCGGAGAAGACCGCGGAGACGATCGACGCCGAGGGCTGGCTGCACACGGGCGACATCGGCGAGCTCGACGAGGACGGCTACCTGCGCATCGTCGACCGCAAGAAGGAGCTGATCATCAACGCCGCCGGCAAGAACATGTCGCCGGCCTCGATCGAGTCGAAGCTGAAGGCCGCCAGCCCGCTGATCGGCCAGGCCACCGCGATCGGCGACGGCCGCCGCTACAACGTCGCCCTGATCGTCCTCGACCCCGACTACGCGCCGGTCTGGGCGCAGGGCCAGGGCATCGAGGACGCCTCGCTGGAGAAGCTCGCCCGGCACGAGGTCGTCAAAAAGGCGATTGACGATGCCGTGGATGCGGCGAACGAGCGCATGGCCCGCGTCGAGCAGATCAAGAAGTTCAAGATCCTCCCCGCCGAGTGGGCCCCCGGAGGCGACGAGCTGACCCCGACGATGAAGCTCAAGCGCAAGCCGATAGAGCACAAGTACGCGGCCGAGATCGAAGCTCTCTACGCGGACTGAGCTGGCGCACGGCGGCTCCCAGATAGCCTGTAGGCATGGCTTCCAAGCGGCAGATATTCGTTGGTGGGGTGCCGATCGGCGGTGGTGCCCCGGTTGTCGTGCAGACGATGACCAAGACCGAGACCGCCAACCTGACGGCGACGATGGAGCAGATCCGCAAGGTCGCCGACGCCGGTGCCGACATCGTCCGGGTCGCGGTGCCGCGCGACGACGACGTCGAGGCGCTGAAGACGATCGTCAAGGAATCGCCGATCCCGGTGATCGCCGACATCCACTTCAACCACACGCTGGCCTTGAAGGCGATCGACGCGGGCGCCCACTGCATCCGCCTCAACCCGGGCAACATCGGCGGTCGTGAGAAAGTCGCCGAGGTGGCGGCGAAGGCGACCGCGGCGGGCGTGCCGATGCGGATCGGGGTCAACTCCGGCTCGTTGCCCAAACACCTGCACCAGCTCGAGCGCGAGGCGCCGGTCGAGGCCCTGGTCGCCGCCGCGATCGAGTTCGTCGAGCTGATGGAGGGCCTCGACTTCGAAGACTTCAAGGTCTCGATCAAGTCGACCAACGTGCCCAACACGATCGCCGCCAACCGCCTACTCTCGGAGAAGATCCCCTATCCGCTGCACCTGGGGATCACCGAGGCGGGGACCAAATGGTCCGGCGCGCTGAAATCCTCGGTCGGGCTGGGGACGCTGCTCGCCGACGGGATCGGCGACACGATCCGGATCAGCCTCTCGACCTTCCACGCCGAGGAGGAGGTCAAGGTCGCCTGGGAGATCCTCAAGGCGCTGCAGCTGCGCGAGCGCGGCCCGGTGCTGATCGCCTGCCCGACCTGCGGCCGCCTGCAG
>DASUZP010000011.1:0-22055 GCA_036376775.1 Solirubrobacterales bacterium
GGCCCGTCGGCGGAGGGAGGGGCGGCGTGAGGGTCGAGCCGGAGAGGTTGAGGTTCGAGGTCGCGGCCCGGGATGGAGCTGCTAGAGCTGGGGTGCTTCATACGCCGCATGGACCTGTGGACACGCCGGCGTTCATTCCGCTGGCCACGAAGGGAACCGTGCGGGGGTTGGAGTCTCGCGAGGTGGCTGAGATTGGCTACGAGCTGATCCTGGGCAACACTTATCACCTGTTTGTCTCGCCTGGTCCGGATCGGATTGCTGCTGCCGGTGGGCTGCATGGATTCATGGGGTGGGAGCGGGCGCTGATCACCGATTCCGGTGGCTTTCAGGTGTTCTCGTTGGCGCACGGGGGAGTGGCCGACGAGGTGAAGGGGAAGGGGCGGCCCGGGGGAGACCATGGGTCGGTTGTCTCGATCGGCGAGGAGGGGGTGCGGTTCCGTTCCTACAAAGACGGGGAGTCCCTGTTCATCTCCCCCGAGGTCTCGATGGAAGTGCAGGCGAAGCTGGGGTCCGACATCGCGCTGGTCTTCGACGAGTGCACGCCGTACCACGCAGATCGCGACTACACGGCGCGCTCGATGGAGCGCACGCATCGCTGGTTGGACCGCTGCCTGGACTGGCACGGCGAGCATGGACCGGCGCGGCAGGCCGTGTTCGGCATCGTCCAGGGCGGCGTCCACGAGGATCTGCGGCGGGAGTCGGCGCAGGCCGTCTCCGCGGCCGGCGTCGACGGGATCGCGATCGGCGGCACCCTGGGCCGCGACAAGGAGGAGATGCGCGGAGTGCTCAAGCTGACCGCGCCGCTGCTGCCGGAGGAGGCGCCGAAGCACCTGCTCGGCATCGGCGACGTCGACGACCTGCTCGCCGGCATCGCGCTCGGACTCGACGTCTTCGACTGCGCGATCCCGACCCGCCTCGCCCGCCACGGCACCGCCCTAGTTCCCGATCCCGCCAACCGCTTCCGCCTGGATCTGCGCAAGGCCGGCCACGAGGGAGACCACGGTCCGATAGCCGACGGCTGCCCCTGCCCCGCCTGCCGGCATCACGACCGCGACTACCTCAGCTACCTCTCCCGCGCCGAGGAGCTGACTGCGGTCCGCCTCCTCTGCCTCCACAACCTGACCTACATGAACGAGCTTGTAACCCACGCTCGTGCCGCGATCAGCGCCGGAACCTTCAGCTCCTACTCAGCCTCGATCCTGAGCGGAACCGCACCCTGGCAGGCGTTCGCGTAGGGGGCCGGGGGGTGCCCTCCCGCGCAGCGGCGTCCGTTTTTCGCCTCAACCGCGCCCTCGGACGGCCGCCTCCTCGTAGGCGAAAAACCCAGCAAGCGGGAGGGCACCCCCCGGGCCCCTGCTCCGCCGACTTATTCGGTGTTCTTTTTCACTAGTTCTTTGAACTCTTCTACGACCTTGTCGACTGAGTCGCCGGCGACTTCGGTCGCATGCACGCCAGTGGCCTTGTCGGTGGCGATGATGACTGCGGCGGCTACAGCCGCCGCTATTAGCACTAGAGCGACAGCCGCCATTACGAAGCGGGCGAAGCGGGAGAAGGCGCTGCGCTTTGCTGGAGCTGGATGGGCCGGCGCCGGCGCTGGGCGTGAGTACGGAGCCGGTTGTGGAGCGCGGGGGGCGGGGCGGCGGCTCGGGGAAGCCGGGCGGAGCTCCGTGCGCTCGGTCTGGTCGAGGCGCCTGGTTGCCGCCTCCCCTCCCAGGACGCTGGTCGCCGCCGTGGCGTCGTCGAGCGGCAGGGTCACGTCCTCGCCCTGGAGGCCCAGCTGCAGGCCGCCGGAAAGCTCGTCGGCACTGGCGTAGCGCCGTGCCGGGTTGCCCTCGAGCGCGCGCAGGACCGCTCCGCCGAGGGTTTCGGGTACTTCGGAGTTGTAGGTGCTCGGCGGCAGGGGGCGCTCGTTCTGCTGGCGCACCGCCAGCTCGGCCAGGGTCGAGCCCTCGTACGGCAGGCGGCCGGTGAGGAACTGGTAGATGACCACGCCGAGCGCATAGACGTCGGTCGCCGGCGTCGCCTCCTCGCCACGGACCTGCTCCGGCGCCAGGTAGGCGGCGGTGCCGACCACCGAGCCGACCTGGGTGATCCGGGTCTGCGCAAGCGCCCGGGCGATGCCGAAGTCGGTCAGCTTGACCGTCATCGGGCCGCTCCCGACCGGCCCGCCGACGACCATCAGGTTGCCCGGCTTGACGTCGCGATGGATGATCCCGCGGCGGTGCGCGTAGTCGAGCCCGGCGCAGGCCTGCACCCCCGCCTCCGCCGCGATCTCGGGGGCGAGGGGGCCCTGGCGCTGCAGGATCTGCGCTCCGGAGCGACCCTCGACGTACTCCATGACGATGAAGTGGCGACCGTCGTCGATGCCGGTGTCGTAGACCTGGACGATGTTGGGGTGGATCAGCTTGGCGACCGCCAGCGCCTCGCGGCGGAAGCGGGCGACGAAGCGCTCGTCGTCGGAGAGGTGCTCGGCCAGGATCTTGACCGCGACGGTGCGCTCGAGGGTCAGGTCGGTGGCGCGGTAGACGTTCGACATGCCTCCCGAGCCAAGGCGGTCGCCCAGGTCGTAGCGTCCAGAGAGCGCTCCCGCCTCCATCATTTGCCTTCCCCGGCCGGGCTGCCCGGGCCGACTCCGCCCGACGGACTTTCGCCACTTCCTTCTTCGGGTGCCTCTTCCGACGGCGGTGGACCGTTGCCGTTTTCCAGTCCTTTGCCTTCGCCTTCGGCCTGCGGCGGCAGCGACGGCGAGCTCGGTGCTTCTTCAGGCGTAGCTTCCTCTTCCTTCGGCTTGGCTTCCTTCTCCTTGTCCTTCTTTTCCTTCGGCGCCTTTTCCTCTTCTTCTTCCGGTTCGGTGATGATTTCCGCCGGCGCGATCGCTTCGCTGCTTGATTCTTCGCAGCCGGCGATCACTTCTTCGAGCCGCGACGCGCCGTCTTCGAGCGCCTGCTTGAGCTTGCGATCGACCCCTTCCAGGGCTTCGATCTGTTCGCCCACCTGCTGCGCGGCGCTTTCCGCGCCGACGCAGTCGCCTTCGTCGGAGAGCTGCTGGACGCTGTCGAGGTTGGCGGTTATCTCCCGCGCCGTCTCGCCAGGCAGGAGCTTGGCGTCTTCGCCACCGCAGGCGACGAGGGTGAGGGCCGCGGCGGCGCCGAGTCCAAGAGTGAGCAGGGAAAGGGGGAAGCGGGACATCGGGGCGAGTCTAGACAACCACCCTAAGCGCAAGATTCCCCTGCATTTGATCGTCATGAGCCGACGTGGAGGCGGTCGGCGAGGCGGCGCGGCAGGCCGGCGGCGGAGATCGACGCGGCGGCGCGCTCGACGTCGTAACGGACGCGATGGAAGCGGGCGGTCTGCTCGTCGCTGTCGAGCTCCAGCCAGGCGGCACGGGGATCGCCGTCGCGCGGCTGACCGACGCTGCCGGGGTTGATCAGCCACTGGCCGACGTCGAGATCGAGCAGCGTGTCGTCGCTTGACTGGGCGCCGCGGATTTCCTCGCCGTCCGCATCCGCCGGCGGGCGGACAAAGAAGAGCGAGACGTGCGAGTGGCCGATCAGCGCGACCCGCGCCGCCTGCACGTCGAGGTTCGCAGCCGCCTGCTCGGCGGAGATGACGTACTCCCAGACCGGGTCGCGCGGGGAGGCGTGAAAGACCGCGATTCCCTCCCGTTCGCCGGCCGGCTCGAGCTCGCGCAGCATCTCCAAGGTCCGCTCGGCGACGTTCTCCCGCGTCCAGGCGACCGCCGCCGCGGCGGCCTCCGAGAAGGCGGCGATATCGAGCACGCCGAGCACGGCGAGGTCGTGATTGCCGACCAGGCAGAGGTCGCAGCGCTCGCGCACCAGATCGGCGCACTCGTCGGGCTCGGCGCCGTAGCCGATCACGTCACCCAGGCACCAGATCTCCTCGACGCCGGCATCGTCGATCGCCTCGAGCACGGCCTCGAGCGCGGGCAGGTTGGAGTGGATGTCGCTGATCGCGGCTACGCGCACGGCGCCAGCGTACCCGGGCGAGGTCCCGGTCCATACGATGCAACGATGACCGACACCGACTCGATAGCCGAGCTGCGCGACGCCGTCCGGCGCGCCGCGCTGGCTCTGCGCGACGGCGAGCCGACCGGTCCCGAGCCGACCCTGGACCGCCCGCCGAAGCCCGAGCTGGGCGACTACAGCTCCAACGCGGCGATGCTGCTGGCCGCCCCGCTGGGCGAATCCCCCCGGGATGTGGCGTCGCGTCTCGGCAGCGAGCTCGAGCGCGAGCTGGACGCCGAGGGCAGCGTCGACCGGATCGAGGTAGCGGGTCCGGGCTTCGTCAACCTCTTCCTCTCCGACGATTGGTACCGCCGGGCGATGGCGCGTCTTGGCGCGGCAGGCGAGAATCTCGGCCCGACCCCCGTCGACTCGCCGCAGCGGATCCTGGTCGAGTATGTCTCCGCCAACCCGACCGGTCCGCTGCACGTGGGCGGGGGCCGCCACGCTGCCTATGGCGATGCCCTGGTCCGCCTGCTGAGGGCGGTCGGGCACGAGGTCGAGAGCGAGTACTACGTCAACGACGCGGGCGGCCAGGTGCAGCGTTTCGCCGCCTCGATCGCCGCCTCGATGGGCGGCGGCGAGCCACCCGAGGAAGGCTACGAAGGGGAGTACATCGCCGAGCTGGGCGAGCGCCTGCAATCCGAAGGTGTCGACCCGACGGACGCGGAGGCGGTCGGACGGCGCGGCGTCGAGCTGATCCTGGAGGGCGTGCGGGCCACGCTCGAGCGCTTCGGGGTCGGCTTCGACAGCTGGTTCTCCGAGCGCGACCTCTACGCGAACGGCGAGGTCGCGACGGCCTTGGAGCAACTCACGCAACGCGGCCACACCTACAGGAGCGAAGAAGCGCTGTGGTTGCGCAGCACCGATTTCGGCGACGACAAGGATCGGGTGCTGGTCAGGGCGGACGGCGAGCCGACCTACCTTGCCGCCGATGTCGCCTATCACCGCGACAAGCTGGAGCGCGGTTTCGAGCATCTGATCAACGTGCTCGGCGCCGACCACCATGGGTACGCGCCGCGGCTGCGGGCGGCGATCGCCGCCCTCGGCACCGACCCCGAGGTGCTGGAGGCGCTGATCATGCGGCTCGTCCACATCGTCGAATCGGGCGAGCGGGCGCAGATGTCGAAGCGCAGCGGCGACTTCGTCTCGCTCGACGAGCTGGTCGACGACATCGGCGTCGACGCGGCTCGCTGGTTCATGCTCTGGCGCAGCCACGACACCACCGTCGATCTGGATCTCGAGCTGGCGCGCCGCGAGTCCAGCGACAACCCCGTCTACTACGTGCAATACGCGCACGCCCGTATTGCCAGCATCCTGCGCAAAGCCGGCGGCGACGCGGGCGAGGCGGGCGTGCCGACCCCGGGCACGCCGCTGCATCCGGCCGAGCGCGACCTGGTCAAGCGCCTGCTCGAATTCCCCGAGGAGGTTCGCGAGGCGGCGGCGCGGCGCGGCCCCCACCGGATCTGCGCCTACTCGACCGCTGTCGCCTCCGACTTCCACGCCTTCTACCGCGATTGCCAGGTCGTCGGCGCCGAGGGGGAGGGGGTCGAGCGCTCGCGCCTCGGCCTCTGCCTGCTGACGCAGCGGACGATCGCGGCTTCGCTCGATCTACTCGGCATCTCCGCCCCCGAGAAGATGTGAAAGTCCTGGCGGAGATCGCCGCCCGGTCCTCTCCTGGCCTGCGCACAGGGACGCTGCGCCGCAGCGATCTCGAGGCTTACAGCGGCCTCTTGGAGGAGTTGCCCGATGCGCGCTGTTTTTTGGTGACCGGGTACGGATCGGAGCGGCGGTCGGGGGCGGTCGGGCTGGCAGCAACCGCCGCGGCAGCCGGGTCGCGCACGGCGCTGCTCGAGTGCGACCTGGCCGAGCCCGGCCTGGCCGACGCTCTCGGCCTCGCCAACGCGCCCGGGCTGCACGAGTACCTGCTCGGGACCGCCGACCCCGAGACGATCCTGAGGCCGGTCGTCCTCGCCGGCCCCGGTTCGGCCGAGGCGACCGAGCCGCTCGTCTGCGCAGTCGCCGGACGACCGGCGGACGACAGTTGGCCCCTACTTGCCTCGGATCGCTTCCGTCGGGCGATCGAGGGGATCCGTGCTGCTTATGAGTTCGTTGTGATCGAGGGCCCGCCGCTGCGCGACGAATACGCGCTCAGGGCTGTGCTCGGCCTGGCCGACGCGACCCTCCTCTGCGTCGGTCCTGGCGAGTCCCGGCGCAACCTGTCGATACCGGTGACCGGCCTGGTGGTCCTGGGCTGAGCCGGCGCCGTGGCCTGAGCGATCAGAGGTCGTAACGGGCGAGGTCGGCGTCGAGCCGCTCGGCGTCCTCTCCCTCTGGCCCGCCTGTGTTTCCGGCGCTGCCGGGGCCCGGCGGCTTCTGCGCGGCGCGTCGCCAGCGCCGCACCCCGAGCAGCAGGGCTATCGCGGCGAGGACGAAGGCGATCGCCGGGACCAGATAGGCGGAGAGAGAGAAGCCGGACCCTTCGGGCAGCGCGAGGACGTCGCGGCCGTACTGGGCGACCAGCGCGTCCTTGACTTCGGCCTTGGTCTTGCCCGAGGCGATCAGGCGTTTGACCAGCGCCCGCTCGCGCTGGGCCTGTGGCGATTCGGCCAGCTCCAGCAGCGTGCCGCAGATCGGGCACATCACCTCGTCTTCGACGTCGTTGATGGTCGTCTGGGGCTCGGTGTCCGCCCCGCCGCCGGCTGTCGCCGGGGCCGGCACCGCCAGCAGGGCAAGGGCCAACAGGACGAGCAGCCCCAGGGGCGTCTTTCTATCCCTATGCGATAGAAAGACGCCCCGCCGCCTCATCTTTCCCCCTCCGCGATCGGCAGGACCTGCTGTTCGAGGAAGCTCTGGTCGACCGGCCCCCGCCAGATCAGCGCCAGGCGGCCTTGCGGGTCGACGAGAAAGTTCTCCGGGACCCCGGTCGAGCCGAAGGCGGCGCTGCGCTCGTCGCCGACCGAGCGCAGCTGCCGGTAGCGGACGTCGTAGTCGCGCAGGAAAGCAAGCGCGTCCTCGCTGTTGTCCTGGACGTTGATGCCGAGCACGCCGATCCCTTGCTTGCGGTAACGCTGGGCGAAGCGATCCAGCACGGGCGCCTCCTGGCGGCAGGGAACGCACCACGAGGCCCAGAGGTTGACCAAGACCCAGCGCCCCCGGTAGTCGGCAATCGAGCCCTCTCCGTGGCCGCCGAGGACGGGCAGCTCTCGATCGGGAGCGGGCTCGCCGACCGCGATCGTCGTCTCGCCCTTGCTCAGGAGGCCGAAGGCGAGCAGGCCGATGACGGCGCAGACGGCGAGGAAGGCGAGGAAGGCACGAACGCTCACGGCCCGCGAACACTAGTCGCCACGCCCCCTCGGCCTGGCCCTAGAATCCGGTGCCCAGGCGGACGTAGCTCAGTTGGTAGAGCGCGAGCTTCCCAAGCTCGAGGTCGCGGGTTCGAGACCCGTCGTCCGCTTCCCCATTCTAGAGCCAAATCGGCCCAACCATGCCTCAGAAATCGTTGCAGGTAGGAACACGGGTAGGAACAAAAATAGATAGTTGTCGTTGGTTCGACTGATTGAAAAGACCCTGGAAACGCCACAAATGGCTACAGTCCTGGGCGGCTCGCGCTCTGTCAGCTATTTCGGCTTGAGGTCGCGGTTCGAGTCAGCTAGGCCAGCGGCCCGGAAGCTGGCGTAAGCTAGATAGGGGCGGCTATGGCAGATGCACAAGAAATCGAGCTGGTCTTCGAGCCTCAGGACGAGGGCGGCTACCACGTCTACGCGCCCGACCTTCCCGGTCTTCACACCCAGGGCGACGACATCGACGACGCGATGACGAACGCCAGCGAGGCGGTCGCCCTCTACGTCGAGGGTCTGCGCGAAGACGGCGAACCGCTCGACAGCGGCGTGATCCGCCGCTCGATTCCCCTGCCGGCGTGAGCCCGCGCCAGCCGGTCGTCTCCGGCGAGCGTCTCATCAAGGCGCTGCGGAAGAGTTGTTCGTCAACGTGCAGCCACGTCCGCTTGAAGAAGGCCGGGCGTCGACACGCACTCGTCGTCCCGCTGCACAGGGAGATCCGCCGGGGCACCGTCGCCGGCATCCTGCGCGATGCTGACCTCAGCGCTGAAAACCTGCGGCGCCTGCTCGACTAACCGGAGATCAGGTCGCGGAACTCGGTCATCCCTTTGGCTCCGAGGAGGTTGACGACGGCGGTGGCGTCGGAGTGGGCTTGCTCGTCGCCAGAGTCGAGAACCGCGGCCAAGGTCTGGCGCACCTCGTCGACGGACCCGAGTACCGACCAGCCTTCGGGGTCGGTGACGATCATCAGCCGCAGGATCTCAACGACCTCGCGCGGGTGCCCGCCCGCCATTCGGGGCAACGCCTCATAGACCACGTGGTCGGGGTCGAGCGGGACGCCCAGCTCAAGAACGCGCCGGCCTTGGGCGAGCAGCCAAGCGTTCTCGAACTGGCGGGCGCCAAACCAGGCACCGAACTGTCCAAGTGATTCCTGCTCCGCTTGGCCTTGGTCAACGATCCACTCCCAGGTCTCAACCATGCGGACTCGCACCTCCTCGGAGAGCTGCGGGTTGCCGTGTTTCAGCGACCAACCGATGTCCCGGATCACGTGCTTTCTGATCTCGACCGGGGCGGCGCTCCAGTAGCGGGCGAATACGCCGTCGGCGGCGAGGTCGATCGTGTCGGAGAAGAGGAGGTAGACGAGGTGCTCGCCGAGGTGCTCCAGTGGGTTCCCCGCCATGTAGCGCTCCTCGTCGAGCTCCTCGAAGCGCTCGACGGCGAGGTCGTAGCTGTCCCGCAGGATCTCGAAGACGGAGATCCAGGCGCGATTGAAGATGACGTAGGCGTTCCAGGCAGCGGAGAAGAAGCCCGCTGCCTCGGGGTCCGGCGGAAAGATTCTCGGCGCCAGGCTCGCCGCCCACTCCTCGTCCATCCGCACGAACTGGACGAACCACTGGCCGAGGACGGCGCGGATCGCGAGCGAGGGCTCGACCGCCGGGTCCAGGCGCCGATCTACCGTCTCGGCGAGCTCGGGCAACGAGTTGATGCCCTCGAAGCCCTCGTCGGCTCCGAGCGCCCGCTCAATCCAAAGGGCGTAGCGGATGGCGGCGTGCAGGGCCTCGCCGCGAACGGAATTGATCGCCACCGTCGCCGGGTCGTTTCCTTCGTCGCGCTCGGGCAGGGGGTCCGGGTCGCCGAGGTGGGGTTCGATCAGCTTCCAAACCCGGGCCCGTTCCTCGAAGGGGATTTCGGCATTTCCCTCGTTGAGTCCGTCGGAGAGCAGGCTGACGATCGTCCGACGTAGCCAGTTCGTCGGAGCCTCCTCACCTTTGGGCTCGGTGTCGGCCTCCGGCCTCCCCACCACCAGCTCGCAGAGGTCGATGACCGGCGTCCAGGCGAAGCCCACTTTCTCCCGAGCCGCTTTGGCGAGCCCGCCGAGGAGGCCGCGCACGTAGTCGGGGTCGAGGTCGGCGAACTCAGTGGCGACCGCGGCAAATCCCTCGGCATCTTTTTCCACCGCTACCTCGAGGATGCGGCCGAGGCCCTCCTTCGAGTCGTCTTCAGGTCCGCCCTCGGGCACCCACGTCCGCAGCGCCTCGATGACTCCGGTGGGTCCCATCTCTGCCAGCTCCTCGGCGCTGTAGGGCGATCTCGGGCCGCTCCAGTGCGTGATGACCGAATGGAAGGTTGGGTGGTCAGGCTTGCCGAACTCGTCCAGCAGGGGCTCGTATGCGCCCCTCGCCTCGTTGTCGAGATGCTCGGCGATGAGGGCATAGCGTTCGAGTCGCCAGTAGCGGCGGCGGGTCTCCAGTTCCTCCTCGGAGATGCCGCGTTCTTCTTGGAAGGCCGTCAGTTTGCGATCGGGACCGGCCGCGATCAGGGCCAGAATCGGCGCTCGCTGCTCGGAATCGAGATCGCTGAAGCGCTGTCGCAGGAGCTCGGCGTACTCGTGCCAGGCGCCGACGTCGTCGATCCGCCCTTCGTCGTTGAGTGCGTCGGCGACCTGCTCACTTGAGCCGAAGCGGGCGAGGACGAAGAGCGCGAGGCGGCGAAAGAGTGAGGCGTCGTGGCGGCCCAGCTCAGCCAGCACCAGGTCTCGGGCCTCGGGTCCTTTCTCGGCCTCGGAGAGTGCCGTGTCGCGCACCGCCTCGACCAGCGTGTCGAGCAGGCTGTTGCCGGAGTTCTGCGCGTGGTCCTCGATCGCCGAGCGCCAGATGTAGGTGGGGTCGAAGCTCGAGCCTTCGACGAAGCCCAGCTCGATCACATCGGCAAGCCGATGGCAAAGAAAGCTGAAGGCCTTTGCGGGCTCGGCGACCATCATCGGCGGCCACGCCTTCTCCAGAATCCTCGCGTACTCCCAGTCGCCCACCAGCGCGACGGCGCGGTGGCGGGAGGTCTGACTCTCATGCTCGGGTGCCACCGAGATCTTCAGCAGCGTTCCGGCCAGTCCGAAGGCGGCCTTGACCTCGCCCTCCTCCGCCAGGTGGGCGAGGAGGTCGCCGGCTGGGCGGGGGAGGGAGACGAGATGCCCGTTGTAACGGGAGAGCCAGCGCTGCTCGCGCTTAGCGATTCGAGTCGCGAGCTCACCCGGCAGGGCGGTGGCGGCGACGATGATGTCCTGGTGGACGCGGGGATTGGAGGTCTCGGGGATGCGCTCGATCGCCTCAACCACCGACTCGGGGGCTTCGGCGGCGATCCGCGCCAGGTACTGCGACTCGGGCCAGTTCGGGAACCGAAACCAAGTCTGGCCCTCGTCGGTCGCTCCCGTTTCGGGCGGGGTGGGGTTCTGGAAGAAGCCCTCCTCGAGCAGGAAGGGGAGCCAGGCTGGGTCCTGCTGGCGCGAGAAGAAGTACTCGAGGTTCGCCGCGCTCGAACGGATCAGCTCCACCTTCTCGGCGCGAGTGCGCGGGCTCACGCTGGGGGACCTTCCTCCAGCAACTCGTCGATCTCTCCGAACTCGTCGAACGTGCGGGGGCGAAACCAGGCGAGAAGGAAACCCTCGAAGCCTTCGACTCTGGATTCGAGGGCCGCCGGATCAGTTGGCTCCTCGCCGTGGAGGACGTCGTTGAACTCGTCGCGAAAAGCGAGCAGCTTCTTAACGCGTGCCTCTTGGGTATCGGGCGGCCCCTGGCGGCGGACCGGGTCGAGTTCGGAGAAGGTGGTCTGGGCACGATCCTGACGGCTCGCGTATCCGGCGGCGGCGTCTTTCAAGAACTGGTCCGCGGCGAAGACGGCCGGGTCGCAGTTGTCGAGCAATCCGTTGTCCTCCGGTCGCCGTTCGGCGGCTTCCCACTTGGGTCGAAAGGCGTCGAAGAGCTTGCCGAGACCGGGTCCGGTTTCCGGCGCGAGCGCCGCCCTCTCGAGCTCCTCGATCAGTTCCCGCAGACAGTAAGCCGCGGATTCGGCTCGCACCGGGTTCGAGCGATCGGCGAGCGCCCGCAGGGCGCCTTCGTAGAAGTGGTCCGCCCGCCCTTTCTGACGGGTCAGGGTCTCCAGCACCTCCCTCGAACGGCTGCTCAGCTCGGGGAGACGCAGGTTGACCGCGGCTTCGGGGGACCCCGGTGGCTCGGGTGGGATCTTCTCCTCGGCGCTCATACGGAAAACGATGTCACGCACCACGGCTGTTTCGCTGGGTTGCTCAGGCGGCACGTTTCTCCCCTTAGTGTTGGTGCCGATGGCGACTCCCAACCTCCGCAAGCCCGGCGAGGTGATCGACTGCATGGCCTGCGTCGGCGACGCGGAGCCCGTCCGGGCTTTTCTGCAGCTGCCGAGCCAGGACGGCCCGGGCCTGCTTCGCATGGTCGAGTCGGGTGGGGTCGGGGTCGGCGACGACCACCTGGAGGGAGTGCGGCTGAGCTTGCTTGAGGGCCACGACTCCGGCCCGGCCTGCCTTCCCAATTGCTACGTCAGGGCGGTCAGGTTCGGCATTCCCGAGACGACGCCCTATCCCGCCGAAATCGCGATCAACTCGGCGATCGTGGGCTCCGAGGACGCCGAGCGGACCTATCCCTCAATCTCAATCTCCAATCATCGAGCCGTCAGGTTCTTGGATCGCAATCCGACCACGACGCAGGAGGTTGTCACCAGCCACGCCGTGCGCGAGGAACACGCCTCGGTTCCCTTCGGCGAGCATCAGATGCAGCTGATTGAGATCGGCACCCAGGACAACTCCAGCGACGAGGCCGAAGTGACGGTGCGGTGGTGGATGGAGATCGTCTTGACGGGTCCTCCCAAGACGCTCGTGGAGTGGAGCAACTTCGTGATGCCAGCCCTCGCCTTGCTCTCCTTCTGCCTGGACGAACCGCTCTCGCCCGAACGCATACACACGATGGACGGCAGTCGGCTCGTTGATCTTCACCTCCGCTGGCGCGAGAACAGCGCGCCATCGCGGCCGCCGCCCCTGATGACCCTCGACAAAGTGCGCGACCGCTTCGCTCAGGTGGCGGAGACGTGGGGACGGATTCAGTTGGAGGCGCCCGAACTGATGTGGCAGCTGGTTGAGTACCAGCTGCGCCGCGGCCACCGGATCAACGCCGATCAGTTTGTTCTGGTCGCCCGTTGCCTGGAGCTGTATTTCAGCTACAGCGACCGCTTCGAGAGCGTCATGCGCCCGCCCGACGAGCACCGCCAGCTGGTTGCCGAGGCGATGGCCGGCATGTCGCCCGAGCTGCGCGAGCAAGAGGGTGAGTGGATCGAGCGCAATCTGCTCGGCTCCAACCGGGCCAGTCTGCTCGTTCAGGTCCTTCGGATTCTCGACAGCTTCGACGGCGAGGTGATCCATTACTGCGGCATTCCGGAGGGTCGAGAGGAGTTCGCGAAGACCGTTCGCGACACCCGCAACTTCTTCACCCACTTTCCCAGCGAGCGACCAGCCCGGGTGCCCGACGGTCGGGGCCTGGTCGTCTTGAATCACCGCCTCTGGTTTCTTTTTCGTGCCTGTCTCCTGCGCGACATGGGGTTCGAGGACCCCGAGGTGGTCGAGCTGCTAGCCGCCGCGGGGCAGATGCACTACCTGATCAGGGGGTAGCCGGACCGGCGATTGTCGAGGGGCTTCGCCCGGCGCGGTGGGTACACAAACGGGTACCAATTTGAGCGAAACTAGGTCCAACTCGGACCAACTCAGACCGCTTGAACAAGCCAAAAACCAGCCCGGTCAACCCCCCTGAGAAACCTCATAACCCGAAGGCCTCAGCTTCGAATCCCGCTGCCGTAATGGACGAGTTCAGCGACATCTCGCGCGCCGTCGCTTCGCCTCCAGTTGGGTGCGAGGGGCAGATCTCCAAGGCTGCGGCGAGCTCGTCGTGATTCACGCTCACTGAGGTGTCGAGCAGATCGGCGAGGCGGACCGGCTGCGGGTCGGTGGCGAGGACGGTGCGGCCCGTGGCGACGCCGCAGGCCCGAGGCTAGGGGGTGCTCCAGGTAGGAACAAAATCGGGCTCATCGTGTCCGGCGTCTATCCGTTTACAGCTATGGAGCGAAATCCGGTCTCGCGGGCTGTCCGCCAGTGAACACCGGCACGAGCTTCGATGTTCTGAGTTTGTCGGAGCTCGAGCCGCTTCCAGAGGCCTGCGCCGGCAGCGGGGATGAGGCGCTGGTCATGGGCGCGGGCGATGAGCGCCGCCGCGGTCGGGTCGAGGTAGTGGTTTGAACCGCTTGACCGATGATTGCAGCTTACGGAATTAAGCCCGATTTCCGTAAGCTCTGCTACTCTGAGCCAATGGGAAAGCGCGACGCACAGCTGGTCACGGAGGCCCTCTTCACCCTCGTTGATGCGCGTGAGGCGATAGAGAACGGCCACTCCGACGCTGCCCTTGATGCGCTTGAGGAGGCCCAGGAGGTGCTGATCTCGGTCAAGCACACGCCGGGTGTGAGCGTGGCGGCGGCGAGTGAGCGACTCGGGGTCTCCGAGCCGACGATCCGCAACTGGGTGAAGCGAGGAGCGCTTGAGGCGGTTGCGGGGGCCAGGCCGATGCAGATAGAGCCGCAGAGCCTGCACCGCGTCAGCCGCGCGCTCGCCGAGCTGCGCGAGCGCGGGCGGGACCGCGATTGGCTACGGGCTGTGGTCGACCATCTGCACGACCGCGAAGCGCGGGGTAGCGAGGCTCTGCGCGAGGGCTTGGCCCAGCTGGGCCGCGGGCGGCTCGAACCCGCCTGATGCCCCACGAGATCCTGCGTACGGCGCAGGTCGCCACTGTGCTTGGCGGGATGTCGGCGCGCGAGAAGCGCTCCTATGAGGCGGCGGTCGACGCCCTGCGCGGGGAAGGCTGCGGGGCCGGTGGCTATCGGCTGGCCGCGGCCGATGGCGATGACTACCCGCTGTGTTGCCGCCACCTCGCATACGCATGGCGGATGTTCACGGCCTACCCACGCAAGAAGCAAGTCGTGATCGTCGCCCTCGATAAGCACGAGCGCGGCCACAACCCGGCAGCCGATCTCGCTGAGGTCCTGCCTGGCCTCGCTACGACCGGGCGCAAACGCTCGGCGAAGCCGCCCTGCTGTGAGGACGCCGCTGATCCGCCGGCGATGAACGAGGAGTTGAGCGAGCTGCTCTCCGCGTTGTCCTGAGCTGTCGTCGGGCGGCGGACAGAAGCGGCGGACGGTGCCCGGTTTTCAGCACATAGGGCACCTGTGTCAGGACCTAGGAGACACCGAATGGTAGGAACACGGGTAGGAACAGAATCGGGCCCCTCGTGTCCAGCGTGGTCCTTCGGTGTCCACTGCAAAAAGTGGTGATCTGCAGGCAAAGCGCATTGGAAAGCGGCTCGCGCTGAGCTTCAGCGCGAGCTTCCCAAGCTCGAGGTCGCGGGTTCGAGACCCGTCGTCCGCTTTCTTTTTGTGCCCAGGGGCGGTCTCTCGCGATGCGGAAGCCATATGCTGCCGCGATTCAAGTCATTTGACCAATGGGGATCGGATAGTGAGACGCACCGTTGCCGTGATCGGTTTCTGTATTGCGCTGCTGCTCGCCGGGGCGACGGTTGCAGTCTCGTGGCTTGAGCCACCTCTTGCCCGCGCGGCCGCCACGGGGGACGACTATCCGGCGCAGTGGCGCAATATCCCCATGGACTCGGTTTTCGACAGCTGGGGGGAGTACAACCGAGAGTGCACCAGCGCCGTTGCCTGGTGGCTGCACGAGCGCAACGGTTTCGAGATGCCGTTTCACGACAACGCAAACGGCTGGGGGCACGACGCGAGCGTACGCGGGTATGCGGTGAATGGCACGCCTGCGGTTGGCGCAATTGCGTGGTGGGGACCGGGAGACCATGTCGCCTGGGTGGCCGCGGTGAGCGGTGGATCGGTGACGATCGAGGAGTACAACCACGATCTTCAAGGGCATTACAGCGAACGGGTGATCGCAGCCGGCGCACCGAGCGGTTACATCCATTTCAAGGACATTGCCAGTGGGCCGGGTGGACCCAGTTGGCCTCCGGCTGAAGGGAGCTTCATCAGCCACGCCAGCTTCGTCTATCGGATCGCAGGCGGTGCGCCGGTCTACGTGTCGAATTGGGCGGCGGTCGGCGGCCCGCAGCCCTCGACCCCGCTGAACGACGGTCAGTTTGCGTCGCTTCCGCAGTTTCCACGCGACGGCACGATTCTCGACTCATCCGGCGGCGGCGTATTCATTGCCGCCGGTGGAGCGCCGCTGTACCTGAGCAATTGGAATGCGATCGGGGGTCCGAAGCCAGGCGTGGTGATCGACCAGGCCGCCATAGACAACGCAGGGGGTGGCGTGCCGTGGGACCACCTCCGCTCCTATCCCGCTGACGGCACGATCCTCGACTCGTCCGGCGGCGGCGTATTCATTGCCGCCGGCGGAGCGCCGCTGTACCTGAGCAACTGGAATGCGATCGGGGGGCCACAGCCGGGTGTGGTGGTCGACCAGTGGGATATCGATCATGCGGGCACCCACCCGGCCGCCCATCTGCGGCTCTATCCGGCGGACGGCACGCTTGTCGCGACGAGCGGCGATGGACGCGTCTACGAGATCGTGGGAGGGGCGCCGCTATATGTCAGCAACTGGGGAGCGATCGGGGGCCCCAGGGCGGCGACCGGCATCGATCAATGGGATGTCGACCATACGGACAATCCGGCTTCCCACCTGCGTCAGTATCCCGTCGACGGGACGTTTATCAACACGTCTCTCGGGCAGGTCTACCGCGTTGCCGGGGGAACCCCGTTTCCTCTCAGCAGTTGGAGCCTCGTCGGCGGGGTTCAGCCCTATGTGAGCATGGACCAATGGGACGTCGACCACACCGCCGACCCCCACGCCCACCTGAGAGCCAGTCCGCTGGACGGGACGATTGTCAAGGGATTGCCTTCCAATCAGTACTGGGCCTTCAGTGGCGGATTGCGCGGTCCGGAAGCCGTGAATTCCCGCGCCGTGGCGGTGGACGATCTCGGCCTGTCGCTTTTTCCACAGAGACAATCTTCGATTCCGGTTGTGTCTCACCTGGCTGCGACGTCGCATCTGGTGCACCCGGCGCCGCCGCGCCGCCGACACCATCTTCACCGCAAGAAGCGCCACCGGCATCGCCATCACCACCGCAAGAAGCACCGCGGCCAATGGGTCCGAGCAGCGGAGTGAGAGGAGTGGGTTTGCTCTGCGCTGCTCGAACGGGCCTGCTCGTTCGGCTGTGGCGGGCTCCGACGAGTGACCTGAGTCGTAAATTTGACTCCTCAGGTCACTCGTCAGGGTCCGCCGCTCTCTGACCTTCGCGGCGCCGGCCGGCCTAGACACGCGCCTTTCGGCTGGATTTGCGCTTCCTCTTGGCTTTTGAGCCGTTTTCGCTGCTTTCGACCGAGCGGTAGAAGTGCTCGATCGCACCGCGGACCTGTTGTTCGTCGACGACCTTGACCAGGTTGGAGCGGCGCAGCTCGGTCACGTGGTAATTGACCGTGCTCAGCGGTGCCCGCAACTCCAGGCTGAGGTCCTTTGGCGACAGCGTGCGGCCGCCGTCGATGCTCAGTACTTCAAGGATTGAGACGCGGAGTGGGTGGGTATTGGCACGAGCCAGGCGTTCCCAATTCACGACTACCTCACTTTCGTTGACTGGGTAATACCGAAAAATATTAGCTCACATCATCAAAATCGGGTAATCTAGGTCTGAGATGGACCGCGGGAAGGAGATCCGGATGAGCGGGGGAGCGAGGATGCGAGGCACCGTCGTAGGCGTGGTTTTGGTTCTGGGAGCGGCTTTTTGCGCACCTCTCGCGATGGCCGACACCGCGGGCATCATCGCCCCGCAAAACGATCCTCACACGGCCGTCGACGGCTGGCAGGCGGGGACCTGCAAGACGGATCCGCCGTGCAGCGTCGCCACCCCCGAAGAGTTCTTCGAAGAAGCGGCCGCGCACCCGCAGGTCGGGTTCACGCAGTTCATCGTCAAACACAAAGCTCCCGGCGAAACCCCGGTCGAAGAACTCAAGACCGTCCGGGTCGATCTCCCGGTCGGCTTGAGCGTCAATCCGCAGGCGACGCCGCAGTGCCCGCTGGCCGCCTTCGAAAGCAACCCGGCGAACTGCACGGCGCTCGGCGCCCAGGTCGGCGAAAGCAGCGTGACCGTGTCCGTCCTGGGTTCGCCGGCGGCACCGATTCCCGGGGTGACGAAAGTGCCGGTCTTCAATCTCATACCGAAAGACGGCGAACCGGCCCTGTTCGGCTTGGAGCTCGCCGGCAACGACGTCTTCCTCGAGGCCGATCTGGCCTGGGACAGCGACTACCACGAGGGCTTCACGATCCACGTACCGAAAACGCCGTTTGCCGAAGTGCCGGTCGTTTCGCTGCTCGGTGGATTGATCCTCAAAAATCGCCTCGTCTTCGACGGCCGTTCCGGGGACGGCACCTTCATCACGACCCCCAGCACCTGCTTCGATCCCGAACAGCCGCCCCACGAACGCGTCTACTCGACCTACCTGCTCGCCAGCTCGATCGCGGAAGAGGCCGACCCCGGCTACGCCTTCCCGCAGAGCGCCGAGCCGGCGTTCGAATCGCCGCTGCCGGACGGAAAAAAGCCGATCGATTGTCCGGGCATCCCCTACAAACCGTCGCTTGGCATCGATCCAGGGACGGCTCAGACCGACTCGCCCGCCGGGCCGAAGATCGACGTCGAGGTTCCCCACATCCTCGGCGGCGGCTCCCGCGAGAGCTCGCAGACGAAGCGGGCCGAGGTGACCCTGCCGCCCGGCATGGGAATCAATCCCGCGGCGGCCAGCGGCGGCCTGCAGACCTGCACTGACGCTCAGTTCGGCAAGGGGACCAGGAACCCGGTCGCCTGTCCGGCGGCTTCGAAGATCGGCGTCGCCGCCATCGACACCCCGCCTCTGCAAAACGGCTCGCTGAGTGGCAGTGTCTACGTCGGCCGGCAGCTCAGCCGCGATCCGACCTCCGGCCAGGAGTACCGGATCTTCGTCGACATCGAGTCGGCTCGCTATGGGATCTCCGCCCGCCTTGTCGGCAACGTCAGCGCCGACCCCGACACGGGGCAGCTGACGACGACCTTCGACGACAAGGAACTGGGCGGCCTGCCGCAGGTCCCTTTCAGCTCGTTCAGGCTCGATTTCGACGACGGGCCCCACGCCGTTCTGACCAGCCCGGGTGCTTGCGGGCCGAACAAGACCACTGCGCTGATGACTCCCTGGAGCGGCAACCCGGCGGCGACGCCTTCCGGGGATTTCTCGCTCAGCACTGCACCGGGAGGCGGCGCCTGCGCAAAATCGCTCGCCGACCGCCCATTCGCGCCGAACTTCGGTGCGGGCACGGCCAAGACTCAGGGGGGTGCCTTCAGTCCCCTGCACATGAACATCGCCCGCGCGGACGGCAATCAGGAGCTGAAAGGCGTCGACGTGACGCTGCCCCCCGGCCTGACCGCGAAGCTGGCCGGCGTCCGCTACTGCCCGCCGGCGGCCCTGGCCGCCGCGGCCGCCAACAGCGGTGTCGCCGAGGCTGCCGCCTCCAGCTGTCCCGACTCGAGCCTGATCGGCAGCGCCGACATCTCCGCCGGTAGCGGTCCCTCGCCGATCGGGATCGAGGGCAAGGTCTTCCTCGCCGGGCCCTACAAAGGCGCCCCGCTCTCCCTGGCAGCGATCACCCCCGCCACGGCCGGGCCGTTCGACCTCGGCACGGTCGTGGTGAGGGTGGCGCTGTTCGTCAATCCGCGCACCGCCCAGGTGCGCGCTCTCTCGGACCCGATCCCGCATGTCTACGGCGGCGCGACGCTCGATCTCCGCTCGATCGCGGTAAAGCTCGACCGAAAAGACTTTTCACTCAATCCGACCAACTGCTCGCAGCTCGGCTTCGGCGGGTCGCTGCTCGGCGGCGGCGCCAATCCGGTCGACCCCGGGGCCTTCGTCCCGGTGGCGGTCTCGGCGCCGTTCGAAGCAGATGGCTGCGAGAAGCTCGGCTTCGCCCCGAAACTGTTCCTGCGCCTTTTCGGCGCCACCCGCCGCGCCAAGAACCCGAGGCTGCGCGCGGTGCTGCTGCCCCACGCCGGCGACGCCAACATCGCCCGCGCGACGACGATCCTGCCGAAATCGCTGATCCTCGACCAGGGCAACCTCTCCAAGGTCTGCACCCGCGTCCAGTTCGCTGCTCACGACTGTCCGGAGAATTCGATCTACGGCTACGCGCGGGCATTCTCGCCCCTGCTTGACGATCCACTCGAAGGCCCGGTCTACCTGCGCTCGTCCGACAACCCCCTGCCAGATCTGGTCGCCGCCCTGCGTGGTCAGGTCAACATCGAGCTGGACAGCCGGACCGACAGCGTCCGTGGCCATATCCGCAACACCTTCGACCTCGTTCCGGATGTGCCGGTCTCCAAGTTCGTCCTCACCCTGCAGGGTGGAAGCAAAGGCCTGCTCGTCAACTCACGCAACCAGTGCCCGCGCAAAGGCGCGCACCGCGGCAAGGGAAGGGGCGCACAGTCGAGCAAGGCGAGGGGCCGGGGCAAGAAGGCGCGAGGCCAGGGCAAGGGCCGGCGCGCAATCGTCCGCTTCAAGGGCCAGAACGGCAAGAAGCTGAATCTGCGCCCGCGGCTACGCGCCCCCTGCGGGACGAAGCGCAAAGCACGTGCCGGTGGTTAGCGGTCCGTATGGGTGCTCGATCACCGGCACGTCAGCTGGGACCGTCTAGCCTCCCGCGTCGGTGCGCCCGACGCTTTCGGTCCTGATCGTCGCCTGGAACAGCCGCGAGGAGCTGGGGCGAAGCCTGCCCGCGCTGCTGCCGGAGCTGGGCGAGGGGGACGAGCTGATCGTCGTCGACAACGACTCCGGCGATGGGACCGCCGAGGCGGTGGCGGCGCTGGCGCCGTCGGCGCGGATCGTGCGCAGCGGCGGCAACGTCGGCTTCGCCGCCGGCTGCAACCTGGGCGCCGCGCAGGCGCGCGGCGACCTGCTCGTCATCCTCAACCCCGACGCCGCGGCGCGGCCCGGCTTCGGCGAGGCGATCCGGCGCCCCTGGCTGGAGGAGCGTGGCTGGGCGGCCTGGCAGGCGCTGGTCGCCGACGGGGACGGGACGGCGATCAACTCGGCCGGCAACCCGGTCCACTTCACCGGCATCGTCTGGGCCGGGGGACACGGACGCCCGATCGGCGAGGCGCCGCCGGCCGGCGAGGTTGCGGCGCTCTCCGGTGCCTGCCTGGCGATTCCCCGGCGGACCTGGGAGGTGACGGGGGGCTTCCCCGAGCATTTCTTCCTCTACCACGAGGACGTCGACCTCTCGTTGCGGCTGCGCCTGGCCGGCGGGGCGCTGGGGATCGAGCCCGCCGCCGTCGTCGACCACGACTACGAGTTCGGCGCCCGCGAGCACAAGTGGCGCTGGCTCGAGCGCAACCGCTGGGCTTTCCTGATCCGCGTCTACCCGGCGAGCCTGCTGGCGTTGCTGGCGCCGGCCCTGATCCTCGCCGAGCTGGCGCTGGTCCCGGCCTCGATCGCCGCCGGCTGGGGCGGACAGAAACTCGCCGCGACCGGCGAAGTAGTCCGCTGGCTGCCGCGTTTGCTGCGAGAGCGACGTCATGTACAGGCCACGCGCACAGTCAGCGCCGCAAAGTTCGCCAGCTACCTAACCCCAGACCTCGACTCGCTCTTCATCCCGGAGATAGCTCGCTCGGTTCCGGTGCGCTTAGCGCTACGCACCTACTGGCGCTTCGTCTGCCTACTGCTGCGTTAAGGCCTGTCCCGGTAGGGCTGGAACGTCTTGTACTTTTCGTCGAGGCAAGTGGGCGACAGCCCAATCACGATCCACCGAAAAAGTTAAGTGGAAGCCCTACCGGGACAGGCCTTACTCTGCAGGCGCGCCAGTCGGTCGGATCAGGATCTCGTTGATGTCGACGTTCGCCGGCTGCTCGAGCGCGTAGATCACCGCGCGGGCGATGTCGTCGTCCTGCAGTGCCCACTTGCCCGGGCGGTTGTCGAAAAACGGGGTGTCGACCATGCCTGGCTCGATCAGGGTCACCTTGATTGCGTGGTTCTCGTGCATCTGGCGCAGCTCACCCAGCAGCGACTCGCCGATCGCGGTGGCGGCCCACTTGGTCGCCGAGTAGAGCGAGCCGGGCAGCGCCTGGCGCCCGGCGACCGAGCTGGTCACCAGGAAGTGGCCGTCGCCGCGCTCGAGCAGGTGGGGAAGGGTGGCGCGGATCGTCAGCGCCACGCCGTAGACATTGGTCAGCACCATCGAGCGCCAGTGCTCTGGCGACTCCTCGAGGAAGCCCCTGGTGGCGCCGAAGCCGGCGTTGGCGAAGACGACGTCGATGCGGCCGAACGCCGCAAGTGCGGCCGCGGCCATCGCCTCGACCTGCTCCCACTCGGTGACATCGCAGCGGACCGCGATCGCCCTCTCCTCGCCGCCCAACTCTGCGACCAGCTCCTCCAGCGGCTCCAGGCTCCGCGCCGCAAGCACCAGCCGGTGGGTCGCGGCCGCGACCCGTGCCGTGGCGGCGCCGATACCGCTGGAAGCTCCGGTGATCAGCAGCACTGGGTCATCGCTCATACACGGATTCTCGCATTCCGAGCGTCGGGGGCGGTTGCGTGGGGGTCGGCGGAC
>DASUZP010000012.1:0-31012 GCA_036376775.1 Solirubrobacterales bacterium
GGCCTAATTGCCATGCAGAAGGTCGTGGGTTCGAATCCCATCAGCCGCTTTTCGCGAATCCCCTGCACGTGGGGGGTCGGGTTCGGCGCGGGTCGCCGAAACCAAATGGAACCATCCCCGCATATCGCCGTCATTCCAGGCACTAATTCGAATTAGTGCCTGGAACTGCGTAGATACGCGTGAATTGTCGCGCCTCTGCCGCTATTCTCGATCGCAATGGCCTTGACCCCCGGCGAGCGAATCTCCCTGATCAAGGGCATCAGCGGCTCCCTTGCTGCTGAGAGCTGGACCGATATCAGCCTAACTCTGGACCTTTTTGGGATCCCGGAGTTCGACGACCAGTGGACCGATGACTACGACTACATCTCCCGTCGGTTGAGACAAACGGGCGACGACGGCGCCTTGCTCGGTCTTTACGCGCACCTATACCCGGATGCCACGGTGGAAGACGCCACGTCAGACGCAGCTCCGGGACCGTGGGGGGAAGGTTTCTTCCGGCTTTTTCTAAGCCATACGAAGGCAAGCAAACAACTCGCCGGAAAGATCCGAGAGCGACTACTTGAGCAGGGGATAGACGCCTATGTCGCTCACGACCTGATTGAACCCACGAAAGAGTGGATGGATGAGATCGAGACTGCGCTTCGAACTTGTGATGCGACGGCTGCAATCCTTTCCGAGGACTTTGTTGGAAGCCAATGGTGTGATCAAGAGATTGGCATTTCTATAGGGCGCCGTATTCTGATCATTGCCGTCCGCCAAGGAGCCGATCCGCATGGCTTCATCAGCAAGTTCCAGGCGGTTCCTGGCGACGCGACTCCGTTGGCTCCGGAGAACATTGCGACCAATCTTCGCGAGACTTTGGTAAGCCACGACCTTACGAAGGCAAAAATGGCCGCTGCGACGGTTCAGGTCTATGCGAATAGCGGGAGCTTCGATGATGCGCGGGCAAATCTCACTCGTGTACGAGAAATCCCCAAGCCACTCTGGACTAACGAGATGATTGATCTTGCCGAAAAGGCGGGTGAAGAGAACGTCGATCTCCGTCACGGCGATTGGTATGGGACGCCCATTCCACAGGTTCTTAGCGAGTACCTTGATCAATTGCTCGATCGGCCCGAAGCTGCGTCAGCGAACGCAGGGGCCGATGACGACATTCCGTTTTAGGGGCGAGTTCAGAAGGGAGGTTTGACCCGGTCTGGGGCCCCACGCGAGCGTTACCTCGACTTGCCCTGCCCATGGCTGCACGTAGCTAGGAACCCAATATCTCGTACGACTTAACAAAGTTCCGTCCGACACCGCTGCTACCCTTCTCGATATGGCTTTGCATAGCTCTCCCGTCAAAAGCAATGATGTCCGCCTGCCCGAGCCTCGGCCTGGCGAGGCGCTCGTGGTTGAGCGCTACAGCGCAAAGCACGTCAAGGCCGTGATTCTGCATCCGGACGACTTCGCCGAGCTGCAGGGCAGCTCGGAACTGCTCGATGATTTGGCCCTTACGCCGGAGTTGAGCGACCTTGGCGCGCGCGCTCACCAGATCGCGGAGTCGCCGGAGGGGGAGTTGATTGACGACGAGGCGTCGGTCAGGCGCCTGCTCGGCCTTTGAGCCTCACGGCCGGCGAGGTCTACTGGGCAATTATTCCCTACACGCCTGCGGCGCCCTTCAAGATCCATGTCGCCGATGGCGCGCCAGTAGAGGTGTCTAGTGCCTCTCAGATCGTCGATGGCCTCCGCAAAGGCGGCGACGCGGAGTTCGAGTTCGTAGTGCGCGCCAAGGCCAGGCCCGTCCTGCTCCTCTCTGGTCATAGCGATCCTCGCACCGGCGACCTTTTTGCCCTGCGACTGCAGCGACTCGAGAAGCTCTCCGGCCAAGAGCGGAAACGGGTGGAAGAACAGCGTGAGTCATCGCTCTTCCATCTACCCCCTGAGCGCTTCCCCGATCTCGGCAAGGCATCAGCGGCGATGGTGACGGCACCGATCCGGCTGCACGAGACGGCGCTCGACACCCGCAAGCCGCTGGGGCGGCTCGATCGCAACGAGGTGCGGGCGTTGGTTGAGCGCTTCGTCTCCTACTGGCAGTTCGACCTGCGCCAGCTCTTGGTTACACAGATCAGAGAGCTACAGCACCGACGACGCGCTCGCTGATAGCGAATCAAACCAGGGCCCTCAATTTCGGGCACTCCTGGCCGGAAGTGCCCGACTCGCGGCATATCGACGCCTATCCGCGCATATTCACGGTGCATATCGCCCTCCGTTTTGGCAGAGCTACGGTCGCCCGTCCGGACATAGCAAGTGCCCGGCGGCGCGCAGAACGCCCGGGGCCGGCGCGAAGCCAGTGACCTCGAGCACAGCGACGGCGCGACGGGGCCCACGATGCTGAAGTGGCGTTGGTCCAGCGTCGCCACCTCCGTGCATCCAGTCGCTCGGCCGCTGATTCACCGCATCTCAAGCGAGCAGCCGCAGCAACTCCTCGCGGTCAGGGCCTGGTATCTGCAGGCGCTCGTGCTGACCCGCCAGCTCGAGGATGCGCTCGGGCACCCCGTCCTGCGCGAAGGTCTCACTCAACGGCGTCAGGCAGGAGCGGGACTCCAGGAAGGCCTTGAAGAGGTCGGGATCATGCAGCATCGCCGCGAGAAGCGCTCCTCGAAGGGCCTGCGATGGGTCACTCGGCTGCGGTGGCTCCAATCCTTGGCGCAGCGCCTCGATTTCACCCAGCCGGCTGCGATCCTCGGCGACCGTCTCCCGGTACCAGGGGGTCAGCCGCGCCTCGGTGGCCTCGTCCCATGCCTGTGCGAACTCCAACGGATCCTCCAAATGCGAGCTGACGACCTCGCGCAGGGCCTGGGCGTGTGCCAGTCCGAGGGTGATACCGCGGCCGAGCGAGGGGTTGGTGCATGCGCAGGCGTCGCCGAGCAGGGCGATGCCGGTGAGCACGGGCCGCCCGTCGTACAGCGGGCGGCGGTAGCGGTCGATCACACCGCCCATCGCCATGAGGTCGCTGATCGGCTCACCCTCCAGCCAGTGCGCATGCGCTGGGCACGCCTCGATGACGGCCCTCCACGCGTCGGGATCGCGCATCCGCTTCAGCGGCTGGTCTCCGCTCGAGATGTAGGTGGTTACCGCCCAGGTGCCGTTGTCCGACGGGAGAGTCAGGATCGAGAAGGTCCCGATCGGCGCCAGCAGAGGACCGTAGGGCGGTGGCGTCGAGCCGTCCGCTGAGCGGAAGAACCGGCCGTAGTAGATGAACCCCGAATCCTCGGACTCCTCGTGCAGAGGCCCGATGTTCGCATCGCTGCACCAGCGCGGCAGCTGCGAGCCCCGGCCCATCGCGTCAACTACGAGATCGGCCTGCAGGGTCTCGCCCGAGTCGAGGCGAACGCCAGCCACGTGCGGCGTCCCGTTGCCAGCCTCAACGATCGGCTCCTTCACGGTCACGCCGCGGCGCACCTCCACGCCGGGCTCGTCCTCTGCCGCCGCTCCCAGAACCTGCTCGAACACCGGGCGGCGAGCGGTGTAGGTGACGAACCGCTCATCGCCTGACCGTGGGCGGCCATCGGCCAGGTTGGGGGGCATCAACCCGAGCATGTCCAGACGCGTCGCGCCCGCCGCGACGAGCCCATCGAACACGTCGGGGAGCTCCTGCTCCAGCACGGCGCTACCCGCGGGCTGCAGGAAATGAGCCATACGGAACTGAGTCACGCCCTCGCGCGACCACTTCTCCCACGCCTCATCTACGGATTCCGGCACGGGATCCGCATCGCGCTCGAGCACCGTGACCTCGCGCCCGTCGCGCGCCAGCATCAGACCTGACGCCAGCCCGCACACCCCACCACCCAACACCACGATCCTTGTCATCCTCCGCCCAGCCCCTTGCCGCCCTGCTCATGGGCGTCGCAGCACAGCTCAGGGCGACTGCGGCTCATGCCGGCAGGATATCTACCAGCAGCCGATTCACCGCCCGGATCGCTCTTCCGCGGAACAGCATTTCTAGGTGCCTCCGCGGGAAGTGGACATCGGTTCGGCTTACCCGCCTGAGGCGGATTGATGGCCATCCTGCGGATTGCGGTGCCGGTGCCGGGAGAATGAAACCGGCACGTCGAATTTCGGGCACCTCTGCGCCGAAGTTCCCAAATCGCTGCGTATCGGCGCATATCCGTGCGGGATCTGCCCGGGTTCGCCAATCATGAAAGACCTGCAAATAGGCTAGATCTAGGATCGAAGCTCGCGGACGACCTCCTTAATTGCCATGCAGAAGGTCGAGGGTTCGAATCCCTTCAGCCGCTTTTTCGCGATTGCCCTGCACATGGGCGGGTCGGATCCGGCGCAGGGCGCCGAAATCAAATGGAACCATCCCCGCATATCGCCGTTATTCCAGGCACTAATACGCATTAGTGCCTGGAACCGTCGGGATGCGCGGCGATCGGCGGCGGTTCCGTGTTGCACTAGTTCCGCATACCCTGTGGCCGTGCGTCGTGTCTTCTTACTGCTCCCGGTGATTGCGCTCGCGACTGCGCTGCTGGCAGTTCCGACCGGAGTGGCATCGGGCGCGGGCCCGGAACAGGGGACCGTCGTTCTGGTCAAGCTCGAGCTGAAGGCGAGCAATGGCTTGCACGCGCACCTCGAAAACTCCGAAGACGGGACCGTGACCCTCGAGCTGCGGAAAGAGGGCCAAATCGCTACCTACAACGTGCCCGGCGAAGCAACCGAAGGGGGGCTGAAAGCGCGCTTCGGGCGACTCGGTCTGATCGACGTCGCCTTCACCCCAACCAAGACGCTGAACTCGACTGAGCCGGGGAAGGGCTGTACGGGAGCGCCGCGGACGCTGCGCGAAGGCGTCTTCACCGGGACGATCGACTTCACCGGCGAGCGGGAATTCGTGCGAATCGAAGGCCCGCAGGCGACCGGATCGATGAGCGTGATCTCCCGATGGGAATGCCCCGAAGCCGAAGCGATGGACCCCCTTGCCCGTGTTTCGCGCCTGTTGGCGGCGACCTCCCGAGACGAGACGGGCGAAAGGGAATCGGCGACGTTGGCGGTAGTGCGTCGCGGTTTCTCGAGCTATTTCGTTGCCGGCGTTGCCCATCGCCACAGCGGCGGGAAAAGCATCTTCTTGGGTGCCAAGATCGAAATCCGCGAAGGTATCGATATCTGGCGCGCGACCGAGGTCCGTGGCCCGGCCTCGGCCTTCGACTTCGACCACGCTGCAGGCACTGCCGCATTGCGCCCACCGGCCCCTTTCAGCGGACACGCGAGCTTTGCGGCCCGCCCCCGCGGCCGAGGGCTGTGGCGAAGTACGATCCGGGTGCCGCTGCTCGGAGCCAATCCGATCGACACCGGTGGCCCGGGCTTCAGGGTGACCCTCCGTCCCGAATACCAGTTCTAACTAGCAGAACCCCGTGAGGCCGCGCACGCGGCTGACCAGCTTCCGCAGCTCGGCCACCGTCATTTCGTTTTTTTCGGCCGTTCGGGTGGGGTGCCCGGCGAAGTTGTCGGCCAGCTCGATCAGCCGCTTCACCCTCGCGGTCGACATCGTCGGGACCGGCACGCCGGCGAGCGCCTCCGGCCCGAGCAGTTTGGCGACTCGCAGCCGGTACCTCACCTGTTCCGGGCTCAATTCGGTTTCTCTGGCAATCGCCTCGACCCCGCGCAGCCGTTCGGCCGCCGCGGTCACCCGCTTCAGCTCTCGCAGGACCGCGATCGGGTACACCGGCGGCGGCAGCGGTTCCGGGGCAGGCTGCGAACGGCGGCGGACTTCGCGCAGTGCCGCGCTCCTCAGCTCGGGTTCGCCGGTTTCGATGGTGAGCGTCCGGTCGCCGGTCCCCACATAGACCCGCCCGTCTTCGGTCATCAGCCCACCGCCACGGAGGAGGGAGACTGGGGCAAAAGACGCTTCGTCGGCGATCGGGTTGAGGGCACAGGTGGTTGACGTCTCGACTCTGGCTGGCCACGGGCATGCGCCCTCGCCTTCGGAGATGCACTCCCCGTAGACGAATTCGGTGAAGGGGCCGTCGCGTTCTTCGCTCGCCGGTAGGCCGGCGAAGAAGGGCCCGAGCCAGTAGGGATCGACCGACGCCCGCTTCTGGTCGGCGCTCTGCCCGCTCGCCGACATAGCGAAGAGCATCGCGCCCAGCGCCGCAAAGAGAACGATTCGCCCGCCCCGGACCATCGCCCCATCGTATTGCTCGCCTTCGAGGAGCGCCGCGCCGAGGGCAACCGCTTGCGGCCGAGTGGTTTCGTGAACTCGACGCGATGGGTGCTCGAGCTGAGTAACGTGTCTTCTCGCACTGAGGGCACGGCAAATGAGGGCATGACCAAGGCTGAGCTCGTCAGATGGTCAATCGCCTGCCGGATCAGGCGGTCGATGGTGCTGCGATCCTGCTCGGTGAGATGACCGACGGGCGGATGGATCCTGAGCAGGCTTGGTTCTGGACCCGCGAGTGGCAGCAGCGTGAGCGCGAGGCGGACGAAGACTCGCCGCTGGCCGGGTAACGCGCTACGAGAGCAACGAGCAGTTCCTGGCGGCGTTGGACGAGCGCACGAGCCGCTCGATGCCGACGTGAGAGCCTCGCGTCGTTCTGGCGCGACTGGGGATCGGCTGACTCCTCAGTAGCAGAGAGCTTTCCGCCAAGCCGTGGTGCGGTTCATGGCCGACCTCTCCGATGGCGACCTGGGCTTTCATCCCCGCCTCCGCGTCAAGCGGGTCCAAGGCCATCCCGGCGTGTGGGAGATGACGTGGGCCTACGACGGCCGCGCGACCTTCTAGTACGGCGAGGGGTTCACGCTGGTCAGCCGCACATCGTCTGGTGTCGCGTGGGCACTCGATTTTCCGTCGCCCCTAACCAGGCTAGGAGAGGGCCTGTTGGTGCCGACGAGCTTCGACGACCTCCTTTATTAGCGCGCTGCCGAAGATCAAGAAGGCGGAGGCGAAGGCGCAGAACATTGCTGACCACCAGATCGGCAAGGGCTCGCTGTACTGGTAGTGGTCCGGATAGCCGAAGGGAACCGCGAAAGGAATCGCCAGGAAGGCGAGGAACGCGAAGCCGAGCTGCCCAGTTCCCCATCCAAGCAGCACCGAGGCAATCGCCCAGATCGCGATTGGCAACTCGCCATCTCCGCTGTTGGCGTTGAGCAAGATGACGGCGGCGGCCGCGCCAGCCAAGTAGGTCACGACAAAGGCGATCCGGTTCATGCGTACCAAGTACCCCGAGAAACAGCTATTGGTTTCATGTGCCCTTGTTTTCTGCTCGGGCTTGCGACCGCGCCATGGACCATCCAGAGCCGAGCAAGGCGAAGAGAGTGGCAGCCCAGATCAAGGAGTTCGGCGAGATCATCGCCAGCCTCGACGACCGGTCGGCCACCAGGGAATCAAACCGCCACCTCGTATTTGCTCAGCGACGGTAGCTCGCCAGCCTTCATCTGCTTTTCCAGGGGCCCGAGCCAGGCCGACGAGTAACGGAATTTGTCGCCCGCGTAGTGGGCGAGGATCGCCCGGCGGTGGGCGCCCTGCTCGGAGGCGGCGAGGTCGCCAAGTGGGAGGATCTCAGGGTGGGCGTCCGAGACGCGGTGCAGCCGCTTCTCGCGCGGAGCGAAAGCGATCAAAAGGGCATTTCGTCGTCGACTTCGTTGACTTGGGCAGCCGCGATGGAGCGCATGCGCCGCGCCCGTTCGAGCACGTAGTCGTAGGTGAGGATCGCCAGGCTGTGCTGGCTGGCATTGAGAATGCGGTAGGTCTCGGTTTGCTCAGGTGTCCAATCCTGGGAGCGCCCGAAGATCAGCGTGCATCGCGGCTTCACTGCTTGACGCCACCGAGGCGCTCGAGCGTTTTCAGGCTGTTGGGCCGAGAACCATGGACACCCAGCCTCCGAGCTTCAGGACTGTTCCCGGCTTCGGACGCTGACGTATGACCGTCAGTGTTCCGTGGTGCTTGGGCGCGGATTCCTTGATGGTGCCGAGGCCGCACCAGTGGTTCGTCAGGATCTTGATGGCGCGATTAAGCACCTCTCCCTTGACGTTCGGGACGACGCAGTGAGCCGGTTTCTGCAACGCACTCCGTGCTGCCCTTGCCGAAAGGCGCTTCATCTTGCTTGAGGTGATCGTGAACCCCTGGCCGGTTGGGACGGTACAGGTAACGCTCGTTCGCCCGACCAGGCAGGTGAACCGTTCCCCTACGACCTGTTCTCCAGGGTGGACTTCCACCGCGTCGACCGCGCAACCGCACGGGGTTCCGCCACCGCACCCTTGTGGCTTGTGAGTCCGACAGATTTTCACTTCGCCGGCTGGCCGCAACTCGGCCTTTTGGGCAACGCCGTGCCTCGTCGAATTAACGCAGGTCACGCCGTTGTGGTAGGCGCGGGACGGCACCTTGGGATCGTTGATGATGATGCAGCTGACGCCGAAATGACCGGAGCTGACGATGAACCACGGATCGGATCCGTACGGATGGACGCTCCACCGGCCGGCCGCGAGCTGCCGCCCATCCCAGTGCCAGACCCGGGTTTTAGTGGATCTCGGATTGCCGCACCGCGGCTCCCGGAGCCCGAGGATTTTGTCCGTTTCTTCGAGGTCGTTACCGGCTGCCGTAAGATTCCACGCGCCATCCCGTTCTTTGAAAACGAGCTGCCAGGAACCATCCGCTTCGTGTCGGAAGACCGCCCATCCGGCGTAACCGCCGCACGTCGCCGGTACGGCGCGAGCAGCCATCGCTTCGATCCCCGGTCCCAGGAATTCACCGCACAAGGGTGACATTTTGGTGACGATCGGCGCGAATGGATTCAGGTCGTATTCTTCTCCGAGCGCGGTGGCGGTTTCTTCGTTGCACCCACCCCGCACGTCGGCTGATGCTCCCGCGGTCGGCAGGGTCATCAGGAACAGGGCGAGGAGTGTCCCCACCAGTAGTACGAACTTCGAGATACGTTTCATGGAGTCTCCTCCGGTCGTGGTTGTCTCAGATTGTGAAGCTGCAACGGAACACAGTAGATAAAAAGACCCGGCCGTATTTAACCCCGAGTCAGATCAGAGCATTCGGTCAGCCGTGCTTATCAACCTCCTCGCCTCCATCCGGCCCAACTCACACTATTGGAGTTGATTCAGGAAATGGCCATAGTGGCTACTCGAAAAGTCGGCAAGCTCCCGAAACTCATCATCCTCGAGCGTCAACTCGCTCTTTGGTGATCCGATGTCGACCTCCTCGCCCGCCGCCGTTCTTCGGTGGCGGCCCAGCATGAGGCTAATGGTGTCCTATCCCGTCTTGTGCCGGATCCGCAAGAACACGGCGCGAGTCGTGACGGTCTTCTTGACCTTCAGGACCTTCGCGATGTAGTCGATCCCTTTGCTGGTCCGGCGTACCTCCTCCATGGGGGAGGGCCTGCTGGAGCCGGTCGCGGATCACAAGCCGTGGAGATCGCCCAGCGCAGCGTGATCGAGGTTGAGCGGATGCTGGACACGGCCCGCGAGAGTTACCCGGCGAGGCGCTGGAGCGAGGCGCTCGCCGCCTTCCTTCACGGCTGGAACCCGCTCGGGCAGGAGTGAGCGCGCGAGAGTGTGGAGCAGTTGCGGCACGGTGAGCTGATCGAGCGCTGAATGAGAATTACTCGCCTGGGCAGCTACAGCCTTGGACAAAAAGGTGCAAAATGCCCCTTTCTCTCCTAGGGATGCTAGATTTGCCGCTGGACAAGAAAGGGCAAAACACCCCTTTCCAACCACGCTCATGCCTGGAGCCACCTACAACCGCCTCGCCGAGATCGCCGCTGAGCGCTACGGCTACGTGACGACCGCCGACGCCGAGGCGTTGGGGCTCGATCCCCATCGCCTCTTCGAGATGGCGCGTCGGGGGCAGCTGGAGCACCCAATGACCGCCGTCTACCGGGTGCCGCTGATACCGGTGACCCCGCTGGACCCCTACATGCAGGCGACTCTGTGGCCCAGAAACGCGGATGCGGTCATCTCTCATGCATCGGCCCTCGGCCTCTATGAGCTGGGCGACGTCAATCCCGCGAAGATCCACATCACGGTCCCGCAAGCGCATCGTCCGCGGCGGGAGATCCCGGCTCTCTACGTCCTTCATCGCGAAGATCTCGGGCCCGAGGACCTCACCACCTATGAGGGCATACCGATCGTCACCGCGGCCAAGGCGATCCGCCAAGCACACGAGGCACACCTCGGCCCAGCCATGATTCGGGCGGCGATCGAGGATGGGCGCCGGCATGGCCTGCTGAAACGCGCCGAGGCGGCCGGGCTCCATGAAGAGCTGATCGAGAACGGCTCGGCCGCGCTTCGATGAGCGCGCCGATCCTCCCCGAGCAGGGCCCCAACCGCCGCCCCGACGGCCTGCCGGCCGCAAGGGGCCATCTCGAGCGGCTGATCGGGCATTACGCCGAGTTGACCGGCGTCGCCCCCGACCGGGTCAGGCGATGGGTCTCGGTCATGGTTTTGCTTGGAGCCTTGGACCGGGTGGGGGAGGAGGAGATGCCCAGGTTTCTCCTCAAGGGTGGAATCGCCATCGAGCTTCGCTTCGGAACCGACGCCAGGGCGACGAAAGATGTCGACCTGGTCTTCTTCGGCGATCCCCAGGTGCTCGAGGACGATCTCGATGCGGCTTTTGATCGCGACTACTCGCAGTTCGCGTTTCAGCGGCAGCAGATCGAGCAGATGCCGGATACCCCGTTTCACCGCTTGAGCATCAAGCTGCTGTATCGGGGGCGGGCCTGGGCGACGCTGAAGCTGGAGGTTGCGCCTCCGGACGCTCGCGGTGTCGATCGCGAACCGGTGCCGGCGATCGACATCGCCGAATTCGGACTCGACGGGCCCGAGGTCGTGCAGTGCCTGTCGACGCGGTTTCAGGTCGCACAGAAGATCCATGCAGTCACCGAGCTCTTCGAGGATCGCGAGAACGAGCGCTTCCGCGATCTGATCGATCTATTGCTCCTGCGCGAGATCGTCGAGGATCTATCGAGCCTGCGCGACGCTTGCGTCGTGACCTTCGAGGCCCGCGGGAAACACGGCTGGCCGCCGCAGCTGAGCGTGCCGGACTCCTGGGCCGAGCCCTACCGTGCGTTGGCGGGAGAGATGCAGTTTCCGGTTGCCGATATCGACGACGCGGCAGATGACGTCCGGGCCTTATCGCCGCCATCGACGCTGAGGCGTAGACGTAGAGATAGAGCCGTGCATTGGACAGTGCCTATTCAGGTGCGTGCCGATTGGAACCGCCCTTGCTGATTTCGGGCACTTCTGGTCAGAAGTGCCCGAAACGCCGCATATCGGCGCACATCCACGCGTATCGACGGCGGCGAGCGTAGATTGCATCACCCGGAAAGCTCCTGCAAATCCGCTGGTTATTGCCCGGAAATCGCCGGATGGCTGGTGTAATTGCCATGAGAGGTCGAGGGTTCGAATCCCTTCAGCCGCTTTTCGCGATTGCCCTGCACATGGGCGGGTCGGATCCGGCGCAGGGCGCCGAAATCAATGGAACCAGCCCCGCATATCGCCGTTATTCCAGGCGCTAGTTCGAACTAGCGCCTGTAATAGCCCGGATGCGCTGCGATTGGCCCCGAATGCGGCCGACATTGCCTTCGAGATCTCGAAGCAAGCCACGGTTTTATTGTCTCCGGCTATGCCACGAGAAACTGATTCCGCCACCGTTACATCCGTAGAACAACCCGACCTCGCCGCAGCCGCGTCTGCAGTCGAGACCGCCGGCTCGGTTGTCGAAGGTGCCTTCAAGCACCTCGCTGCCGATGGGGACGTCGACGCCGACCAGGTCGTCGCTTACGACCTCGCGCACGCCGGGGCGGCGGTCGAGAACGCCCGGGCCGTCCTCGACTATGGAGAAAGAGGGGACGAGGAGGCCAGCATCGCATGTGCCTTCGTCGCCGACGCTATCCATGACGTCGCCACCCGACTCATGGGTCGCGAGCAGGAGTGGGGCACCGAACCGGGGGCTCTCGACTCCGCGCTCGCCTTTGCACGCCCCTATCGCTCCCCGGAGTTCCTCTCGGGGCTATGCGGGACCCAGGGGCCGCGCCACCTCGACGACGACTTCGCGATGGTGCAGGACACCTTCCGGCGCTTCGCGGAGGAGCGGATCCGTCCGGTCGCCGAGGAGATCCACCGCAACAACGAGGACATCCCCGAGGAGATCATCGAAGGGCTGTCCGAGATCGGGACGTTCGGCGTCTCGATTCCCGAGCAGTACGAAGGCTTCGCAGCTGAAGGCGAGGGCGAGTATCTCTCGATGGTTGCCGCGACCGAGGAGCTCTCGCGCGGCTCGCTCGGCGTCGGCGGCTCGCTGATCACCCGGCCCGAGATCCTGGCGCGGGCGCTTTTGGCAGGCGGCACCGAGGAGCAGAAGCAGGAGTGGCTTCCGCGCATGGCCAGCGGTGAGCTGATGGTCGCGATTGCCGTGACGGAGCCCGATTACGGGTCCGACGTCGCCTCGCTGAGGACCACGGCCACCCAGGACGGGGACGGCTGGCGGATCAACGGCGTCAAGACCTGGTGCACCTTCGGTGCCAGGGCAGACCTGTTCATGCTGTTGGCACGGACCGACCCGGATCGCTCAAAGGGCCACAAGGGACTTTCGCTCTTCATCGTCCCGAAGGAGCGCGGCGCCGGTCATGGTTTCGAGCTAAGCCAGGAGGAGGGCGGCAAGATGGAGGGTCACCCAATCGACACGATCGGCTACCGCGGCATGCACTCCTACGAGGTTGCGTTCGACAACTGGTACGTCCCCGCGGACAACCTGATCGGCGGCGTAGAGGGACTCGGTCGCGGCTTCTACCTCCAGATGGCGGGTTTCGAGAACGGCCGCATCCAGACCGCGGCGCGTGCGGTGGGCGTGATGCAGGCTGCATATGAGGCCGCCTACGACTACGCGTCGGAGCGCAAGGTCTTCGGCAAGCCGATCATCGAGTTCCAACTCACCCGCGCGAAGCTGGCCCTGATGGCGGTGATCATCCAGGCCAGCCGCCAGTTCGCCTATCGCGTGGCCCGTCTGATGGCGCATGGCGAGGGGGCGATGGAGGCCTCGATGGTCAAGGCCTACGTGTGTCGGGCCGCGGAGTGGGTGACCCGCGAGGCGATGCAGATCCATGGCGGCATGGGTTACGCCGAGGAGTTCCCGGTCAGCCGCTATTACGTGGATGCCCGGGTGCTGTCGATCTTTGAGGGTGCGGACGAGATCCTTGCCCTCAAGGTCATCGCCCGACGGCTTGCTCAGTGACTAGTGGCGGCGCGCCTAACGGTCTGACCGGCTCGATCCGATCACGGCTTCGCCAAGCCAAATTCGCGGCCGACAGTTCGCCCGGAAAGTATGTTTATGCAGTGCGACCTCTTCGGTATTCCACCAACGTCACTTTGGACGGATGCTGCGATCACCGTGCAATCTCCCCGGACGAAGAGACCCATCGTCACGCGACGGAGATTCTCGCCCAGGCCGATGCTCTCCTCTTCGGCCGGGTGACCTACGAGATGATGCGGTACGAGCCGCTGATTACCGTAGAGGCGCTTGCCGGAATCGAACCGGCGTAACGGCTTTGCAGCTCTAGCCGGCACGATCGACGATCGCTTACGATCCCGGTGGTCCGAAGGACGGAACTCGATGGCAGACGCGAATCCTGGCCCGAGCACCCCCGCCGGCATGAGTCCCGAGCCCACTGGGTTCCCGGACGCGCAGGTTGCCCACTGGACTCACCACCTGTTGATGCTCGAGTTTGGCGATCGGGCGGACTTCGACAATCCGCGGCTCGAGTGGCGGCGGCTGTTCTCCGAGCTGCTTGGGACCTTTGCGCTCGTGCTGGTCGCCGCGGGCGGGGGCCTGCTGCACGCCAAGGGTCAGATCGGCCTCGGGGCGGCAGTGGTCGCTCCAGGTCTCATGGTGCTGGCGATCATCCTGTTCATGGGTGCGATCTCCGGAGCGCACCTGAATCCCGCGGTGTCGCTGGCGTTCGCGCTGCGCGGGGACTTCCCCTGGAAGCGCGTGCCTGGCTACATCATCATCCAGCCCCTCGGCGCCACGCTCGCCTGCCTGTTCCTGCTGGGGGTGTTCGGCAACATCGGGCACCTTGGGGCAACGCTGCCGGGGCCGGGTTACGCGGACTGGCAGGCGCTTCTGATGGAGATCGTGCTCACGGCGCTGCTGGTGAGCGTGATCCTCGGCACCGCGTCCGCTGCGCAGAACGTAGGGGCGATAGCCGCGCTCGGGGTCGGCGGCTACATCGCGCTGGCCGGACTCTGGGCGGCCCCGGTCAGCGGGGTCTCGATGAACCCGGCGTGGTCGTTCGGCCCGGCGCTGGTCGGCGGCCACTGGGCCTCTTACTGGGTGTATGTCGTCGGGCCGCTCGCCGGTGCGCTGATCGCGGTGGCGATCGCCTCGGTGCTGCGCGGCAGAGGCGGCGATGCGATCGCTCGGGCCGCGGGCTCGGGTGTTCTCGATGAGAGAAGTCTCACCGAGCAGAAGAAGCTTTCCGGCGAGATCTACCGCGGTGAGGTCACGCCGCCTGGGATAGCGGACACCGAAGGTGGGGAGCAGAGATGAGCAACGACCGTTCGCAGGCGATGGAACATGTCGTCCTTGCGATATTCGAGAACCGCTCGTTCGACAACCTCCTGGGCCACCTGTACGGACCCGACGACGGCAAGACCTTCGAGGGCGTGATCGGCAAGGAGCTGAGCAACCCGATCCCGGAGTGGGCCGAGCACGGCGCTGAGCGCAAGACGGTCCCCTACACGGTCGGAACGGACATGGACGCCCCGAACCCCGACTCGGGCGAGGAGTACTTCCACACCAACGTCCAGCTCTTCAACGTCCTCGAAGAGCAAAACAGGTTCAAGACTGGCGAGGAGGTCAGCGCGCCCTGGAACGCGCCCGAGCCCGGCGCGGTGCCGACGATGGACGGCTTCGTCACCGACTACATCAGCACCTTCGCCGCGGAGATGGGCCGCCAGCCCATCTATGAGGAGTACGCGCAGATCATGACCGGCTACACGCCGGAGCAGGTGCCGGTGCTGAACGGCATCGCCAGGGGCTTCGGCGTCTTCGACCACTGGTTCTGCGAGGTGCCCTCGCAGACGTTCATGAATCGGTCGTTCTGGACCGCCGCAAGCTCCTCGGGCTTCGTGGTCAATAGCCCGGTGTCGAACTTCACCCAGCACAACACCGCCGAAACGCTGTTCGAGCGGCTCGAGGCGCACGGGCGCACCTGGAAGGTCTACGTGCAGGAGCCGATGGCGCTCTCCTTCACCGGCATGATCCACATGTCGCGCCTGAAAGACCGGCTCGCCACGAACTTCGTGCCCTACTCGGAGTTCGAGCAAGACGCGGCCAACGGCACCCTGCCCGACTTCAGCCTGATCGAGCCGAACCTGACGGCGGGGCACAGCGACTACCACCCGGCCTGCGCCCGGGCGCTGCTCGCCGGAGGCGTGGAGGTCCCGGTCGATCCCCCGTCCTCGATTCGGGGCGGCGAGGCGTTCCTGGGCCGCATCTACGACGCGATCAGGTCGGCCGCTTCCCCAGGGGGCTCAAATGCCTACAACACGCTGCTCTTCATCGGCTGGGATGAGCCCGGCGGCACCTACGACCACGTCCCCCCGGGTCCCGTGCCGCCGCCGGAGCCCAGCGGCCCAACTGGGCAGATGGGCTTCAAGTTCGACCGCTCCGGCTACCGGGTGCCGGCCATCATCGTCTCTCCGTGGGTGGATGAGGGCATCGTCATCAACGAGGAGCACCGGCACACGTCGATGATCGCCACGCTGCGCAAGGCGTGGGGCCTTGGCGACGCCTTCACCGAGCGCGACGCCGCCGCCGCCCCGTTCGACCACCTGCTTTCCCGCGAGAGCCCGCGCGAGCCCGCGAGCTGGCCGGACGTGAAGGCGCTGCCGGTGCCGGACTTCCACATGGACCTCGTGCAGATGGGGAAGGCCCTCAGCACCCTCGGCAAGACCGCGGGCGGCGGGATGCTTGAGCACGCGAGGCAATCCGGGGTCGAGATCCCATCCGAGCTGACCGACCGGAACGTGCATCCGTCAGCGGAACAGCTCCTCGTGTCCCTGCGGAGCGTTGCGGCGCAGTTCTTCCCGCGCCTGGCCTCGATCGCCTAGAAAGCTCGTATTTGGGCTCGGTGGTTGGGATCAAACCGCCATCTCGGATTTCGGGCACTCGTGCGCGCGACGTCGACGCCTGCTTCCAGGAAACCCGTCGGTGCATTCTCACCAGCGCTGGGGTGTGGTCGCCGAGCGAACCTCGCTCGGCCCTGCGTCCTGGGAGTCGCCGGCGGGTCTCGCCGGCGACTCCCTTCGTTATTAACGGGGTTGGCTCGTTTCCTCGGCGCGGCGTCGGATCTCCGCGTCGATCTCAGATTGCCGGCGAGCCCTTTCCTGCTCGATCTGAATTTGCTGGGCGCGCTGCGCCTGTTTGATCTGCTCCTGCGTAGCCTGCTCGTGGATTCCGGGTGGCGGTTGGTTGCTGTGCGGGGGGAGGGGGAACGCCATCTGCGCCTCCTTGTAGTGACCCGAGGGCCGATCGATTAGAAGCTAAAGCCTCTTAGGTGATCCACCGGCCGACAAGTACCCACGTTATGTCTCTGCGCCTCCCGAGTAGGCAGGGCATTCCGTTTGAGTGACATGAACAGCGCACAGAGGCAAGATCCGTGCGCTAGGTTGGCGCACGATGGAGAGGCCGGGGCCACTACAGCGGGCGGTGATGCATGCGATTTTGGCTCAAGCCGAGAGCCGGCCCTCTCACCAGCAGATTGCTGACGCCGCGGGCGTAAGCAAACGCTTCGTTACGAAAACCATCAGTGCACTCCGCTCGAGCGGCATTCTGGTTGGTGGCCATCCTGCGCGCCTGGGCACTGGGCTTGGGCTGGTGCTGGGGATATCAATCGGCTCGGAAACGCTTAGAGCGGCTTTGGTCGACGCCAATGGTGCAATGTCGCATCAACTTGAAGATCCTGCCCGTCCCGATCAACTGCATCTCTCGCCTGAAGAGCTGCTCAGTCACGCTCGTGGACTCGGCGCCCGCGTGCTTTCAGAGGCGATGGATAACGACATGCTCCGCGGAGACGATGGTGATCTCAGGTTGTTAGGCGCTGCTATTGCCTGGCCCTCTCCCGTCGACCGAGAGGGACGCCCAGGCGGCACGATCCTTCGTGACATGCGCTGGCGCCGTTCACCCCGCTCACGCCGGCCACCGACGTTACCTGAGCTAACCGCCAAGGAGTTTGGGCCTCCTTTTGCCGTCGATCGCTGTCACGCTCTAAATGATGCAAACGCCCACGCTATAGCCATCGCCTTTGACAAGTCCCAGGCTCGCTTTGCAGAGGAAAACGATGAGCTCTGGAGCGTGGCCCTCGTCATCTTGATAGGCGGGGGCCTCGGGGCCGCGACGATGATGCTGGCCCCCCATTCTCGCAGCAGACTCTCCTTTATCGATTCGCGTCTAGTCGCCGGCGCCAACGGTTTTGCTGGCGAGCTCGGTCATTCGCCGTTGCCTCGGGAGGTCATTAGCGCTCGCAACAGAGCCAACACCTTCGATGAAGAAGAACTGCCACAGCTCGACTATGAGAAGGCAGAGTGTTCTTGCGGGGCAAAGCACCACCTCGAGGCATTCGCCAGCGGCCGAGCCCTCATACGACGCCTCCGTACAGGCGGCTATGAAGAAGCCGGCTACGAAGGAGATGGGGTGGGTGGCTCGCTTTACGCTGAGCTTCAAACGGCGCCCGACGCAGCTCAGGCTCACGCCCTTTTTGATGTCGGCAGCATTCTTGGAGGAGCTCTGGCGAACCCGATTTTGATGCTCAACCCGCAAAGCATCACTTTGACTGGGGCCCTGGCTACCAAAAAGGTCTGTGATGGGGTCCTCTCTCAACGCGAAGCCTGGAAAAACGCTTTCGATGACGAGGTTGACGTCGCCCCGGTCGACGCCGATAAGAGGGACTACATGGGCGTACAGGGCGCAGCGCTAGCTGTAATTCGTCGCTGTATCTATCGCTCATACCTGAGGGACGGAGTAATGGCAGACGAGCCATTTGCTTTTGGCCCAAAGCAACTCGAGGCCTTGGGCGCAGCGGCTAGTGCTGTCGCGGCGACGAACTGATTCGGCTCCTTTGCCTACTCGGCCGCTTGATCGGGGTGATTGGGAGCAGCGCGAGGTCTACGTACGTAATGATGATCGACGAGCTAGAGGGTGCGACTGCCAAGCTTCAGGATGCCGAGCTGGGGACTCGACGGCCGGGGGCGGACCGAATATGGTCGGTATCCCACAATTGAGGAGGCTGGTTGTCATGTATGTACGTGCCGTCAGGTTCACCGACGTATCCGCCGAGCGGATGCAGGGGCTTCTTGCTCGCATCGAGGAGTCCGATGGGCCACCACCCGGCGTGCCCGCCACGGGTCTCAAGATCTTGTTCGATGAGGCACAGGGAACGGCGGTGGTCCTTCAGCACTTCGAGAGCGCGGAGGACATGGAGGCCGGAAGCAAAGTGTTCAGCGCGATGGATTCGTCGGAGACGCCCGGCACTCGTGCATCGGTGGACATGTGCGAGGTGAAGCTCAAGCGGACGCTCACCTGAAGCCTTCCCGGTTTCCACCCGCGATCTAAGAAGCTGCCTGGCATGGAGCGAATGGGCGCCCACGGGCGCTAGTCAGCCCACCAGTCGCGCCGGCCATCGACGTCTTCGCGCGGAGCCTCACCGAGATTGGGCGCGCCGATGACGAGGATCTCGAGGCCCTCCGGCCCGGCCTCGTAGCCTCGCCACGTACCGGGCGGGACGCGCACCGCGTCCCACTCCTTGAGCTCGACGATCTCGTCGTCGAGCTTCATCCTCCCGCTCCCGCGCAGGACCACGTACACCTCCTCCTGCTCCTTGTGCGTGTGGCCGTACGGAAAGCGATAGTTGGGCGGGACGCGCTGGTAGCCCAGGCCGGATTTCTCGAGCTCGAGCGCCCCGGTCGCCAAGCGGAACTCCAGGTCCGGCGCGCCGTCGAAATTGGACCCGACATCCTCCAGGTCCTCCTTGAGGTTCCTGAGCGTGAACGGCACGGCGCAATCCTAAGGCACCCCTGGCTGGGGTCGCCGATCTGATGCGTCAGCGCCGCAGCTTCGTCAGTCTACTTTTGGGGGCTGCGGCTCATCGAAGTGGAGAGCGGCCGCGCGGATGCTTGACACTCGCCAGCCGCAAGGAAAGGATCTCGCGCGTGCTGACGGCAAGAAAAGGCGTAGCTCAAGCGGCTGGTGCGAGGCCTCTCGGTCGATCAGTCGCAAGCGAGCGGCTTCGGGCGCGCGCCGGCCGGAAGATTCTTCGAATGCCTTGGGTTAGTTGGTTGTGATGCGTCGGGTTTCGGTCTTAGTCGCCTTTGCGCTTGTGACGTTGATCGTGGGAGCCCCTCCTACGTCGGCTGCCACCTGGGGGCGGAATGGAGCGATCCGCAAGGGCCCAGGGCGGCATGGCCCCCGTCATGGGCGTTGTCATAGGCGCCACAAGAAATCGGGAAGACATCGAGCGCGGTGTGCTGACGCGAGGCATCTGGCGCCGCAGCCAACTGTTCCTGGCCCGTCGGCATCGGGGATACCGTTGCAGGGACCCAGCGTGCCCGCAGGGCCCGCTTCGGGGCTTGATCCTGGAGGGCGGCTCGTCGCCGGACAGGGGCTGGTCTCGGCAAACCGCGACTACCAGTTGATCATGCAGCCGGACGGCAACCTCGTCCTCTACCAGAGCGGCAGGGCGTTGTGGTCATCGGAAACGAGTGGCCATCCCGGCGCGTTCGCTGTGATGCAGGAAGACGGGAACCTCGTCGTCTATGACGGCGCAACCGCTCTATGGAACTCGGGCACGTGGGGGTTCCCGAAGGCCTCGTTGGTTCTGCAGGACGATTCGAACCTCGTGATCTACCAACAGGGCCATCCGGTGTGGGACTGGCCGGTCGGATACCTCGGCGACCAGTTGAACCAGTGGAAGCTAGAACCCGGCGCCTACCTTCTTTCGCGCAGACACGAATACAAGCTCGCCATGCAGCCGGACGGCAACCTCGTTCTCTACCGTGGGGGCAGTGCTCTGTGGGCGTCCGGTACGGCTGGCGACGTCGGTGCCTATGCCGTGATGCAGGGCGACGGGAACTTCGTGATCTACAAGGAAGGCGTCGCCGAGTGGAATTCGAACACGAACGGGTTCCCGGGTGCCTACCTGCAGCTTCAGGACGATTCGAACGCGGTCATCTACCAGGCCGGACACCCGGTGTGGGACTGGGGGAGTGGCTACATCGGCAACCAGCTGAACGGATGGCGTCTCGAACCGGGCGCTTACCTCCTCTCTGCCGATCACACCTACGAGCTCATCATGCAGGGCGACGGCAATCTGGTGCTGTACCACGGCGGCAGCGCCCTCTGGTCGTCGGGGACGAATGGCTCTCCGGGCGGCGTCGCGGTCATGCAGCCCGACGGTAACTTCGTCGTCTACAGCGGAGGTGTTGCCCGCTGGAACTCGAACACCGCCGGCTATCCGGGCTCCTACTTGGTGCTCCAAAACGACTCCAACGTCGTGATCTTCCAAGGCGCCACGGCGCTCTGGGACTGGGGGAGCGGCAAGCTTGTGGGCGGAGGGGGCGCGCCCGGTGTCGGCGAACGCATCCTTGACGAAGCAGCCAAGTGGGGCGGGAGGCCTTACTGCTTTGCGGGCGGAGGTCCTGCCGGGCCAAGCCTGGGAACGACCGATCCCGAAAACGGCTTGCGCTGCGGCACCCCTGGATACAACCCAGCTGGTGTGGCGGGGTTCGACTGCACCGGGCTAACCCTCTATGCCGTCTACCAAGTGACCGGGAAGGTGCTCGCCCACAGCTTCGCCCAGGCGACCAACGCGGTCGCCCAGGGCGGACAGCGCATCTACAACCAGTCGGAACTGCAGCCAGGGGACCTCGTCTACTTCGGACCCAGCTTCGGCAACATCGTCCACACCGGCGTCTATGCAGGAGGCGTCAATGGAAAGCCCTCCTTTTGGAGCGCTGTGACCGAGGGCATCGGTGTGGCGCTGGAGCCGATGGCCTGGGAGACCAGTGCCGAGCCGTTCGTCGGCGGCGTGAGGTTCTGATGGCGTCGGAGCGTGCCCGTTGTTGCTGCTCATTGCGTGAGCCGTAGACCCCCGACTCCTAGAACTGGCCATCCAGCCAGTATTATCGTGGGTGCGTGTCAGACCAGACCGAGATCGCGGCCGGAAGACGAGATGTCGCGGACGCCCTGGTGCTCGAGCGCGAGCACTGGGAGACTGGGCCGCCGCTGGAGCTGTTCAAGCGGATGCGTAGCCAGTGCCCCGTCCACTGGACCTCTGAAGTGACTGAGCTGCCGCAGGCGAAGGGCTTCTGGTCGGTGACCCGCGCCGACGACGTCCACAAGGTCAGTCGCGATTGGGAGACCTACTCCTCCGAACTCGGCGGCGTGGTCGTGATCGACGAGGTCTTTCCGATCGAGTTGGCGCGGGCGATGTTCATCGGCATGGACCCGCCTAAGCACGACCGGCTGAAGGCGCTTTTCCAGGCGGGCTTTACGCCGAAGCGGATCGCCGCCCACGAGGAGGCGATCCGCGAGATCGTCGTCGGAGTGCTCGACCGCTTGGACGGCCGCGAGACCTGTGACCTCGTCACCGAGGTCGCCCAGCCCGCCGTTTCGCGCGTGATCGGCAGCTTCATGGGCATCCCTGAGGAAGACGACGCGGCCTGGGCCGACCTGATGAACATGGCGCTGGCGGCCAGCGATCCCGATTACAGCCCCTCGGTCGACAATGTCGAAGAGACGATCCAAGAAGCGATCCAGCAGGTCTTCTCCCGCTGCAGCACGATGATCGCGGAGCGCCGCGAGAACCCAACCGACGATCTCACCAGCGTCCTCGTACACGCCGAGGTCGAGGGCGAGCGGCTGGAGGAGCACGAGATCGTGATGGGCTTCTTCCTCCTCGTCGCCGCCGGTAACGACAGCACCAAGGCGACCTACTGCTCCAGCATGCGGGCGCTGATGGAGCACCCCGACCAGCGCCGGCTCCTGGTCCAGGATCCGTCGTTGATCCCCGGCGCGGTCGAGGAGTCGCTGCGCATGTTCCCCGCCTTCGCCCACTTTCGTCGTACCGCCACCAAGGACACCGAGCTCGGCGGTCAGCAGATCAAAGAGGGCGACAAGGTGGTCATGTGGTACGCCTCCTCCAACCGCGACGAGACCCGCTACGAGGATCCCGACCGCTTCGATGTCCTCCGCAATCCGGACCACCAGGCCTTCGGCGCCGGCGGCCGACACTTCTGCCTCGGCACCGCCCTCGCCCGCCTCGAGTTGAAGATTCTCCTCGAGGAGACCCTCGCTCGCTACCCCGCCATGGAGCTGGCCGGCGACCCCGTCTTCATCGAGTCGGCTTTCCTCAACCAGCTGAAATCCCTGCCGGTGCGGCTGGGTCGCTAGCGCGCTGTGTCGCTGTGGCCCGCCACTCGGCCGTCTCCACCTGAGCGGCTGACGCGTACGGGTGTGATCCGCGGCCTACTGTCAACGACTCGCGAGCCTGGTTGAGCATCCGCTCGAACTCGGCGTCGGAGATGTCCATGTTGGCCGGCCCGAGGTGCGCGGCGATGACCCGTCCCAGGCCGCCCACATGAACCGCGCCATCGACTCGGGGTCGAGCGGCCGGATGACCCCTTCCTCGGCTGCCTCACGCAGAAGTCCGGCCATGAGGGCGACTTCGGCGCTGGTCCGCTCGGCGATCCGGGCGGCCGGGCCGGGAGCCTCCTGGGCTGGCGCGATTGGGCGGGGGGAAGCGGAAAAGGCGAAGTAGGCGGGGTGCTCGCGGGCGAGGCGCAGGTAGCCCTCGGCCATTCCCACCAGCTGTTCCAACGGGCTGGTGCCGACGGTGGCCAAACCCTCCTCGCCATAGCGCTGGTCCAGCGCCAAGGCTCGATCGACCAACGCCGAGTGGACGCCCTCCTCGCCGCCGAAATGGGCATATATCGAGCCAACCGCGACGTCGGCCGCCTCGGAGAGGTCCTCCATCGTGGTGGCGGTGTAGCCGCGACCGAGGAAAAGGCGCTCGACGGCGTCGAGGATCGCGCCGGCAGGAGCAGATCATTGCCTCTCTTTGTACTCGGCGCTTACGTGGCGTCGCTTACTCTGGGGGTGCTGGCCTTCCGCCCGAGCTGCAGAAGGGCTCGATCCTCTACCGAGGTTTGAACACCGCTGTGTTGGCGGGATTCACCGTCGCCTGGGTCGCTCTGGCCGTCACCGTCCTCAGACCTATCTCGGCCGACTAGAACCGTCTTCGGGTAAGTCCTGTTTCCTGTGCTGTCTGTCCGACGAGTAGGCCTTCGTGCATCGTGCCAGTGCCGCCACTCGGACCTAGCCGCGCGGCTGCTCCAAGGGTGGCGTCGGGGGGCGGCCGATTCGGCTACTCAGGCTTCGCCAGCCGATCGTCAGGGCGGTTGCCACGGCGGCGAGGGTGAGGAGGATCTGGATGAAGGCGACTACCCTGGCCGCGCCACCGAGCTCAATGCCGATCGTGCTACCCGTGGCTCCAATGGTCAGGGAGGCGAAGCAGGCTTCGGCGATATGGGCAATGGGTAGAGTCTCGGCGCCCTGGCGGGTCACGGTTGCGGCATCCAGTGCCCTGCAGGCCAGATAGGCGGCGCTGAAAAAGGCCAGGGAGCTGGCGGCGCCGAGGCCGGCGAGCGTGCCGGCAGCCGGGTTCAGCCTGAAGACGACGGCAGCTGCGCCGGCGCTCGCCAGCACGAGGAAGCCGATCACGATCCAAACAGATGCACCGCTGGGAGTCAGGAAGAGTCCCGCGAGGGCGACGAGGAGGAAGCACGCGAACGGGATCGCCGCGACCAAATTGGCCGGCGATCGCACGGCCGGCGAGCCTGTGCCGAAGGAGTTGGCGGAACGACGGATCGCGTTGTCGGCGACATCTCGGGCAACCCGGCTCTCCATGTCGACTTTCTCGCGGCACCAGTTGTCATTGAGGGCCTCGACGGACGGTTGCATCGCGTGGATCTCCGCCCAGAACAGGTCCTGTTCGGCATCCCTCACTCTGAGGAAGAAACTGTCGGCGATGTGGTAGCCCGTACGGCGGCTGCCTTCGACTCCGAGGAGCCCTTCGGCGCCCGGGATCTGGTCCGCTGCCGCCTGTGTCTGTTCGAGTTCACGCCTTCGCGCGAAAAGGTCGCGCTCGACGGCGCGACGCTCAAAGGTCTGCCCTGCGTCCAGATCGGCGAGCCGCTGAGCGGCGCAACGCACCGACATCGCATTCGCCGAAATCAGGTCGCAACGGTCTTGACGCTGACGGACCAGGGCCTCCAGTTTGCCACGTGACTCTCGCGCTCTTTCCAACGGTGTGGAATCCGGCACGGCGCGCACATTACTGCCAAGCATCTTCGTCGAGGTGCGCCGGACTGAGATCAGGTCAGGCCCGGCCCTCGGCGATGAGCACGGCGCTACACAACCGTACCTCCGGTGTTGAGGATCGGCCTGGCCAGGGGCCGGTTCATCCCTCCAACCACGGCTATTCGAGGAAGCGCGACCCGTGTTGGGGAAAGCCACGCGGGACCGGGCCGTGGATCGTGTAGTGGAGGTGGAGATAGACCCTGTATTCGCCCTGCTGAGTGAGGTTGTTGAGGAAGATGGAGACGTGCGGGCGCGTCACTTCGCGGTCGCGGCAGCCGCGGCGGAGGAAGGCTCTGCCGGTGGCGTGCGCGACGGGTTCCCCAAAGCTGTGCCATTGCAGCGAGTAGAGCCTGAAGTGGCCGTCGCGGGCGAGGATCATCGTGCGGGGGCTGGCGAAGAGGTGGCCGGTGCGGACATTGCTGCGGACCACCGCTTCGGCGCGTTCGAACGGCGCTTCGCCGGGCGTGGCGACGAAGGTCGCCTTGGTTTCCGGGCAGCCGGGAAGCTGGCGGCTGGGGGCGACGACCGTGCCTTCGGCCCGGTCGGGGGCGACGAAGGCGCCTTCCGCGAACGGGCCGCGGGAGTCGGTGTATTTCCAGTGGCCGCTCGGTTCGATCGGGACGGCGCCCCTGAGAGCCGATTCGAAGCTGCCGCAGAAGCCCCAACGGAAGCGGAAGCGGGCGTTGAGAAGTTGATCGCCGCTGACTTCGAAGGAGATCGGCAGGCCGGCCGAGGTCGTCGCGTGCCACTTGCCTTCGACCGGGACGACGCCTTCGGCGCGGGCGACGGGCGCAGTACAGGTGAAGGCCAGCACGCAGCTCAGAGCGGCGATCCTTCGCATCCTGCGACCCTAACCGATCGTCTCTTGACTCAATAACGGATTAAACAATTTATGTGGTTGTACATGTCGGCGCCTACGCGATTCGACTATGTTCAGGGTGGACAACGCATCTCCATATCCGGTGAATTCGCCAGTCGAGCAAAGGGGTACCTCGATCCTTTTCATCTGCGGCAGCGGCGTCGTGTCCCAGCAGGGTGGCGACGCCTTCGGCGGGGCGTTGGTCATGTTCGCCGACGAGTCGGCGGCGGCGGGGCTCGAGGTCGATGCAACGCTGCGCGCGAGACTTGACGCGGCGCTCGACGGCGGCCTGGGCTTGGCCTGGGTCCAGGAGGGCGGCGACGCGATCGCTGTCCCGTACGACGAGGGCGGGCTGGTCGCGCGCGACGTCACACTTGTCAACGGGCTGCGGATCCCGCGCGGCAGCGTCGTGGAGCGCGCCGATCCTGGCGCCGTGACGATCCGATGTCCGGGCGACCTTGTTCTGTGGCTGGCGCTCGAGGGCCCGGAAAGCGGCGCTCTGCGGTACACGGCGCGGGCCGAGCCGGACGCCTCGATCAGGTATTTCTACGCGGGGGCGCAGCCAGGGCCCGGCTCGGCGTCGACGGGAGGAGCGGCAGGCGACGCCGCGACGCTCGGCGCGTTGCGCTTCGCGCTCTTCGAACCGAGCGGCGTTGAGCTCGATGTCCGCTTCGATCCGGCGCGTCCCTACGATCCCCGCGCCAGCCGCGCGGTGCCGCTGGCCGCCGAGCCGCAGCCGAGCACGTTCCGGACGCGCTGGGGCGCGACGATCGTGCTGACGCCACGGCCGCCCGAATCCGCCTACGTGTACGCCTTCGACCCCGTCCTGAACGCCGCGTACCTGACGCTCGACGGGGTCTGGGACTGGGCCCTCGCCGAGGCCGAGAGCGCCCCGATCGACCTCGTCCCGGGAACGTTCGGGGTCGAGTACGTCCGTGGCCCGGCCGGCTTCGCGATCAGCTTCGTCGCCGGCTCGCCTGCGTTCGCGCCCGAATTCGCGCCTCAGCCCGTGACCACGGAGGCAGTCACCCCGTTCCCGCTTTCGAGCCAGATCCCCGGCTCGACCGGGCCGCCGGTCACCACGGCGTGGGTGTACGTGCTGCCGGTTCCGAACGGGGAGGCTGCGCGGGAAGGCGAAGACGCCGCCTACTTCTCGGAGGCCGAGCGGGCGCCGTGGCTCATCGCCCAGGTCGGCGAACCCTTCCTCGGCGGGCTGGAACTCGAATCGCGGGCGCTGCCGCCGGCGCCGGCGAGCCCGGCGAGCTTCCCCGCCGCCCCGTACGCCGGGCTCGAAACGCCGCCGGCTGCGAGCGGCGAGTGGCTGGAGGTCGCGCGCCGCTTCGAGACCGAGGTCCTGACCCCGGCCCGCACCGAGACGATCGCCGCGCTGCAACCGGCTCCACGGCGGTCCCGCGCGGAGCTGACCGAGCCCGTCGTCGCCGTCACCCCGCAGGGACTCCTGGCGACGTTCTCGCCGGACCGCGAGGAATGGCGGTCGCTCGTCCTCGCCCAGGCCGAAGACGGCGCCGAGCGGCTCCAGTACACCGCCATCCGCGACGAGCTGCGCAAGGCGCTCCTCGCCACCGAGCTCTTCCTCGTCGTCTCCGACGCCAAGCTCCTCTACGAACACTGCTCGACGACCTTCTGCATCGGCGACGAAACGCTGACCCTGGCCGAAGCCGCGAGCGTCCCGAAGGAAGCGCTGGCTGAAGTGGCGAGCCTGCGCGACCGCGTCTTTCAGACCGGGTCGGAGCTGGCATCGGCGCTGGAGCAGGCACTTGACCCCGCCAACCGGAAATACGCGTCGACGATCGAACTCTACGCGGAGCTGGCGCGGCTGACGATCGCAGGCTGGACCTTCGACCTCGCCTCGTGGCGCTGGGCGAAGGGAGCGGAGCCGACGATCCTGGTGATCGACTTCGCCGAGGGCTCCTTCTCCTCGCTGGTCGACGACATCTCGCGCTGGACGCTGCCGACCGAATTCAACGCCGACGGCGGCATCGCCGCCCAGGAACGCCTGCAGGCGATCGTCGCGGCGGCGACCGAAGCGGACCGCGATCCCCAGCTGGCCCCGTTCGTCGAAACCGTGCTCGCGACCGGCGCCGCCGCCTGGAACGGAGTCATCTACTTCGACGCGGCCGTGCCGGCGCAGTCCTTCCCGCCCGAGCTGAAGGTCCTGGCGGCCGGGATGGAAGAGGAGCTGCGAGCGCACCACGTCGGGGTCACGCTGTCCCCGTTCGAGATCGACGCGGGCGCGATCGAGCTTGCCGACTCCTCGCTGTTCGGTCTGATCCTCTACGAAGACGAGGCGGATCTCGTCTACAAGGGGGATGCCTACGACTACAAGGTCCTCTCGCTCAAGGTGCGGTTCGCCAACTCGACCATCGCCGCCTTCTCGAGCGAAGCCGAGCTGCTCGTGGGGCGGCTCTTCGGCGAGCTCGCGCAGCTGGACGTACCCGGTCGGCGCGGCCCCAACAACATCGTGCTCGAGGGGACCCTGCAAAACGGCGTCTACCGCTTCGCCAGCGCTCAGCGCAGCCACTACGTGGTCAAGAGCGAGGTGGTCGGCTTCGTCACCGTTCAGAGCGCCGAACTGGTCACCCTGCCCGACTCGACGCCCGAGTGGGTTTCCTCGCGTTTCGTCCTCGACGGCTCGATGGGGTTCAGGTCGCTCGAAGAGCTCGATCTCTTCGGTTTCGGCTCCGAGCAACCGGCGAGCGACGCCGGGCTCGCGTTCTCGAACCTGCTGGTGACGATGGGCTTCGATCCCTACGAACCGTCGCGCACGCGCAAGCTCGAATTCGTCGCCGGCCAGGCGCTGCTCGATCCTTCGCGGAGCCAGGCGCGCGAAGGGAGCCTGCCGCGGCGCTTCCCGCTGCAGGCCGCGGCGATCCGCGAAGGGACCACGGCCTCCGGGTCGTCGCCGGGCGAAGCACCGTCCAAAGCGGCGACGCCGGCCGACCTCGGCTTCATCCCGGTCGAATCCCCGCTCGAAGCCGGCGCGCTGGGCGGACGCTGGTTCGGGCTCGAGCTGACGCTCAGCTTCGGCGACCCCGGCGGCCTGGCGGCGCAGGCCGGCTTCTCCGGGGCGATCCTCGCCTCGTGGTCGCCGAGCGAAAGCGGATATGACGTAGCGATCGGCCTGCGCCTGCCCGGCTCGAGCGGCGGCCGCAAGTCGCTGACGATCATGGGGCCGCTCAACCTGAGCATCGGCCGCCTCAGCCTCCTGCGCGACGCCGAGACGAGCGACTACCTGCTGCTGCTGCAGAACATCGCGCTCTCCTTTCTCGGCCTCAGCTTCCCTCCGGGCGGGCAGGCGAGCGCGGCGCTGTTCGGGAATCCGGACCCCGAAGCCGCAGCAACGACGCTCGGCTGGTACGCGGCCTACGTGAAGAACGAAGAGAAGAAGGAGCTGTCATGGCGACGATGACGTTCCAGTTCCTCGACGTCGGTCAGGGCGACTCGACGCTGGTGCAGATCTGCGAGGACGGCGAGGATTTCGGCGAGCTCGTGCTGGTCGACTGCGGCGAGAAGAACTCGCCCATGGACGTGGCGGGCAATGACGCGCTGGCCTATCTGATCGGCGCCATCGACAAAAACAGCAGAGAACGGGGCGACATGGTCCCCCGGGTCGACATGCTGTTCATCACCCATCCGGACGAGGATCACTTCAACAAACTCGCGGAGCTGATCCAGGGGCCGTACCCCTCCTTCGACGACGAGAAGCTCAGCTTCGACGCCGTCTACTACGGCGGTAAGCCCGGCAACTATCCCGCCGGCTTCATCGCGGGCCTGCCCTGTGCAGGCGGTGCGAAGAAACTCGACTCCACACAGCACGCGAAGATCGATGCCGCTGGCGTGGTGACGCCCGACTGGGAATTTGCCGGCGGAGAGGTGGACGTATACCTGCTGTCCGCCAACTTCCCCAGTCGCGCCGCCGCGAAAAAAAACCCGAAGAGCATCGTTCTCATGTTCGACCTGGACGGAAGTAAGGTCACCCTCCAGGGCGACGCCGAGGGATCGGTGGAGAGCCACATCCTCCGGACCTTCGAGGACGCCGAGGACGGTTTCCTGAACGCGATCGCGATGAAGCTCGGTCACCACGGCAGCAGGGCATCGACGTCCGATGCCTGGCTCGAACAGCTCGAGCCCCGCGCGATCTTCGCCAGCGGGGACATGCACTGGGCGCATCCGTACTGCGAACCGATCTGCCGCGCCCTCGACAAAGTCCCCGACTGGGACGACCCTGGCGTCCCCGTCTGGTACTGCTGCGGCGAGGGGGGCATCGCCGATCGGCAGTACTACAACAACCCGACCGACAAAGCGATCTGCCTCAACCTCTGGTACGTCGTCGAGGACGACACCGAGGACCTGCTCGAGGGGAGCGACGTCAAAGGCTGGGTGCCGGTGACGGTGGCGAAGGGCACCACCTACGGCGTCCAGTGGACCCTCGAGGTCAGCGCGGACGGGGTCGTCTACAACGTCTCCCGGCGCGCGGTCCCCGCGCCGGGCCAGATGGTGTCGCCGCCGTTCGACTGCGACGAGGCCCGCGAGGTCGGCTGCGCAGGCTGCCTTGGCCCGGCGAGCGCGGTGTAGGGGCCTGGTTGGCGCCCTGCGCGATAGACGACTTCCACGACCTCGTCGTCTGCCTGCAAGACGCGGTCAAGGGCACCGCCCCCGACCAGTGGATCGAACTCGACCCGGGGCTGTTCGAGCAGGCCGGCGAGCTGGCGGCGCTGTTCGGCGAGGCGCCGCTGACGATCCGGCAGCGCGACGCCGCCACGCCGCTCCTGGCCGTCGGGTCCGACAGCGTCGAGGTGAGCGGCGACGGCCCGCTCTTCGCGGCGGCCGATCAACGCTATGAGATAACCGTCACCGGCTCCTACGACGGGGCCCCGGTCCTCGGGCTCAAAGCCACTCCGGTGGGCGCCTGGACGTTCGCCGACAACTTTCCCGTCGGCTTTCCGGACTACCTCGGCTTCGCCCCGCCGGCGCTCGCACGGCTGCCGTCGTTCATCCCGGGCATCGCCTTCGAATCGCCCTCGTTCTCCGTCGCGCCGGGTTCCGCGGCGCTCAGCTTCGGTGCCGACGCCGCGCTGGACAAGGGCAGCCTCGCCCCGCTCGACGAATACCTGGGTCCGGGGCCGATCCATCTGGCCGGCCCTGTCGACGTCCGCCCGGCTGAGAAGACCTATCCGAAGCTCGAGCTCAGCGGCGCGCTCAGCGGCTGGTCGATGCCCAGCGCCGGCGCACCGCGGCTGCGCATCGCCACCGTCGACGCCGAATCGACCAAGCCGGCCGAATCGGTAATCGAGCTCGTCGCCTCGACCGCGCCCGGCAACTACGCCTCGCTCGAGGTCTCGGCGCCGCTGCTGCGTGCGCCGTATGCGTGGGAGCTCAGCGCCGAACCCGAAGACCCGACCGCCTACTTGCTCGAAAGCGGCCTGGAGGCGCTATCGGACGAGGTCGGCATGCAGCTCAGCCTTCCCACCGGGCTGAGCGGGCTCGGCGGCTTCGGCCTGCGCTCGATCATGCTCGGCATCGCGCCCGCCAAGCGGGTCGACGCGCTCGGCTTGATCGGGCTTCGCTTCGGCACGATTCCCGGGGCGGCGCCGGTCTGGACCGCGCCGATCCTCGGGCTCTCGCTGAAGGAGCTCGAGATCGGCTGGGACATCGTCGCGCCGCTGAGCAAGTCGAGCGAAATGCTCGGCCTGGTCTCGGGAAAGCTCGGCGTCGGCAGCGGCGCCGCCGCCGTCGACCTC
>DASUZP010000013.1:0-15287 GCA_036376775.1 Solirubrobacterales bacterium
AAGCTCCGGCGGTCGACGCCGGTCTCGAAGGAGAACCCGACGCGGGCCGTGCCGGCGAGGTCTGCGCCGAGCTGCACGAAGCGGCCGCTGGTCTCGATCGGGCGCTTCTCGCCGCGGATCTCGAGCTCGCCGCGGATGGTGACCGTGCCGTCCTCGCCGATCTCCAGGGCGCTCGACTCGAAGTGCAGCTGTGGGTATCGCTCCGCGTCGAAGAACTCGGGGGAGAGGAGGTGGCCCTTCAGCTGTGGCTCCTCGATCTCGATGCTGTTCACGTCGACGCTGCCCTTCAACTGCGGGTTCTCGCCGCCGCTGAGGCGCGCCTCGTAGGCGCCGAAACCGCTGCGGAAGGTCGAGACGCCGTTGTGGACGACGGCAAAGCCGATCGAAGAATGGACCGGGTCGACCACGTACGTGCCGGTAGGGATCTGCTGCTGAATCGTCTGCGTGCTCATATCGCTGCCTCCGTCATGGGGCGTGTCCCAGCTTTCCGTTCCATATGGCATTGAAACTCGGACACGTGGTTTGTTGTCGGATAAACTGTTGACGCAGAAACAATCTTAGCGAGAAGTGGTTGTCTTGTCAACTATTGACTAGGCAAGAGTCATCTGGGAACATGGCTTTTGTGAGCGAGCAGGCCATCGCAACGCGTCCGGCTCAGCCGACCACGCCCCATGGCGAGGCCTGGGGCGCGCTTACCCGTACCCACGCGGCGATCGTCGGGCGCCTGCAGGAAGCGCTCGCCGCCTCCGACTTCCCGCCGCTGCCCTGGTACGAGGTTCTCGCCACCGTCGCCGAGGCGCCGGAGCAGCGGATGAAGATGGGAGAGCTGGCCGAGGCGATGGTGATCACCCGCGGCGGCTTGACCAAGCTCGTCGACCGCCTGATCAAGGCCGGCCTGATGGAGCGGACCTTCTGCGAGACCGACCGCCGGGTCAGCTACGCAACCCTGCTTCCCTCCGGCCAAGCTCTGCTAGAAGAGATGCGCGCAGTAGTGATCGACGAGCTGAAAACCGCTTTCGCGGCAAACCTAAGCGATCGTCAAGCCGACGAGCTTCGAAGCATGCTCGAGCAAGTCCGCTCCTCAGCTTGCGGTTCAGGCTGAGCGGCAGGCATCCCCCGGAGGAAACATTGGAGCCCTCCCCGGTCTGAACCCTGGAGGCTGGCCCCTATGCGGGTTTCCGCAGGGGGATGCCTGCCGCTCTCAGGCCAGGGCCGAAGCAGAACGCTCTTTGGCGGCCTCGATCAGCGCCAGGACCTGGACCTCCTGGCCCTCGCGCAGCAGCTCGACCGGATCGGGATCGCCGTTGACGATCCCCTCGAAGAACTCCTTGCGGTCCTGGTAGGTCGGCAGCGTGCCCTTGGCCCAGCCGCGGGCATCGTTGAGGATCACCGCCAGGCGCGCGTACTCCTCGCCGAACAGCTCGGAGACCTCGCGCTTCATCCGCTTCGCCAGCGCGGGCGAGGCGCCGGCGGTCGAGATCGCGATCGCCAGCGGGCCGCTGCGCACGATCGCCGGCAGGATGAAGTTGCAGAGCGGCGGCACGTCGACGATGTTGACCAGCATCGCCCGCTTCTCGGCGTCGTCGAAGACGCCGATGTTGACCTCGCTGTCGTCCGTCGCGGCGATCGCCATGAAGGCTCCCTCCAGGTCCGCCGGGCCGGCGTAGGGACGTTTCTCCCAGCCGATCGAGCCCTCCGCCGCCAGGGACTCCAGCTCGGGGTGGGCGACCGGCGCGATCAGGGTCACGTCGGCGTCGCAGGCGAGCAGGCCCTCGACCTTCTCCAGGCCGATATCGCCGCCGCCGACAACCAGGCAGCGCCGGCCCTTCAGCTTCAGGCAGGCGATGTAGAAGGGGGTCTCGAGCATGTCGCGCACGCACGACTGGTCGCAGATCCCCTTGCGGAGCTGGCAGACGCACTCCTTGCCGGCATAGGCCTGGGCGGGCATCGACTAAAGACTAGTGATCGGCTTCCGGTGCGCCTTTCCTACCTCAGGCGTGGGAAGGCACACCGGAAGGTCAGATAGAGGCCAGAGTGAGCCGGAGGCCGTCGGCGACGCCGGTCGTCGCGCGCCAACCCAGCTCACGCTCGGCGCGGCCGGCGTCGAGCGCGATCCGTTGCACCTCGCCAGTTCGCGGGGGCGCGAACTCGGGCTCGAAGCTCTCGTTGCCGTCGATCTCGGCGAGCTGTCTTGCCAGCGTCAACACGTCGGTCTCGATCCCGCTGCCGATATTGATCGGCCCGGTCGCCGCCGAGCCGGCCGCGGCCAGCGCCGCCGCCACCACGTCCCCCACATATATGTAATCGCGGGTCTGGGTGCCGTCGCCGAACACGGTCGGTCGCTCGCCGGCGCGCAGGCAGCCGCAGAAGATCGCGATCACGCCGGCCTCGCCGAGCGGGTCCTGTCGCGGCCCGTAGACGTTGCCGAGCCTCAGGCTCACGCCGGAAAGGCCATAGAGGCGTTCGTAGAGCGCCAGGTAGCCCTCGGCGGCGAACTTGCTCTGGCCGTAGGCGGAGAAGGGTTCGATCGGGGCGCTCTCGCCGAGGGGCAGCTGCTTGCCCGCGCCCTCGCCATAGATCGCGCCGCCGGTGGAGACGAAGACGATCCGCGGGGCTTCCACGGCCCGCATCGCGTCGAGCAGGTTGGCGGTCCCGCCGACATTGATCGAGGCATCGAAGGCGGGGTCGGTGAGCGATTTGCGGACGTCGATCTGGGCCGCCAGGTGGAAGACGATCTCCGGCCGCGCCGACGCGACCAGCTCGGCCAGCGTCGTCGCCTCGCGGATGTCGAGCTCGACCAACTCGGCTCCGGCTGCCAGCGCCCCGTCGAGGTTGCCGCGCCTGCCGGTGGAAAGGTCGTCGACCACGGTCACCGCGTCGCCGCGGGCGAGCAGCGCGTCGACCAGGTTCGAGCCGATGAAGCCGGCGCCGCCGGTTACAAGTGCCTTCATGAGCCGGCGATCCTAAGCCCAAAAGCCCGCCGAGGGCCTAAAGGAACAGTCGGACTCGACTTATCCGCCCGTCGGCGGCTGGGCGAGGTCGCCGAACGCCCCTGCTACCCTCGCCGCCCCATGCGACTGATCGTCACCGAGAAGAACAACAGCGCCAAGAAGATCGCCGACATCCTCGGCCGTAACGAGGCGAAGGCGGACAAAACCTTCAAAGTCCCCTTCTACACCTGGACCGACTCCGACGGGGTCGAGCAGATGACGATCGGGCTCAAGGGCCACGTGCTGGGTCCTGCCTTTCCCGAGGGCTACTCGAACTGGCAGAAGACCGACCTGCACGACCTGATCGACGCCGAGTTGATCAAGGAGCCGACCGACAAAAACGTCGTCAAAGCGATCAAGAAAGTCGCCAAAGAGGCGGACGAGCTGGTGATCGCGACCGACTTCGACCGCGAGGGGGAGTTGATCGGGCTGGAGGCGCTGGAGGAGATGCTCGACGCCAATCCGGAGCTCGGCACGCGCGAGGAAGCCGCCGCCGGCACCCTGCGGATCAAGCGCGCCCGCTACTCGGCGCTGACCAAAGAAGAGATCGAGCGCGCCTTCAACGAGCTCGACGAGCTCTCCTACCCGCTCGCCAACGCGGGCGCCGCACGCCAGGACATCGACCTGCTCTGGGGCGCGACGCTGACCCGCGCCGTCTCGCTCGCCAGCCGCCGCTTCGGCTCCAACTTCCTCTCGGTCGGTCGCGTGCAGAGCCCGACCCTGGGCCTGATCGTCGAGCGCGAGATGGAGCGCCGCGCCCACGTCGCCAAACCGTTCTGGGAGCTGTTTGCCAAGTTCGAGCACCCCGACGGGAGCTTCGAGACGCACCACAACGTCGACAAGTTCTGGGACAAAGCCGAAGCCGACAAGGCGCTGGCCGGCACCTCCAGCCCAGGCGTCGTCAAATCGGTCACCGCCCGCAAGAACACGCGCAAACCGCCGACGCCCTACAACACCACCGCCTTCAGCACCGACGCCTCCAGCCGCCTCGGCATCACCCCCGCCAGCGCAATGCGGATCGCCGAGGACCTCTACATGGACGGCTTCATCTCCTACCCGCGCACCGACAACACGGTCTACCCGGCCTCGTTGCCGCTGCGCGAGCTGGTCGCCTCGCTGGTCAGGGTCAAGGAGTTCTCGGCCGCGTCCGGCCTGCTCGACGGCGAGTTGAAACCGACCCGGGGCAAAAAAGAGACCACCGACCACCCCCCGATCTACCCGACCCAGGCGATCCATCCGGGCGCCCTCGAGGGCCCGAAGAAACGCGTCTACGAACTGGTCGTGCGCCGCTTCCTCGCCACCTTCAGCCCGCCGATGATCACCGAGTCGACCCGGGCCGACATCGAGGCCGGCTCGGAGACCTACTTCGTTCGCGGCTCGGTCGTCGTCGATCCGGGCTACGCCGGCATCTACACCTACGCCCGCTCCTCCGACGAGGAGATCCCGGCGCTGAAAGAGGGCCAGAGCCTCGCCCTCGACGGCGAGCCATGGATCGTCGACAAGGAGACCCAACCGCCCGCGCGGATCTCGCAGGCCAAACTGATCGAGCTGATGGAGGAGCGTGGCCTCGGCACCAAAGCGACCCGCGCCGACATCATCCAGAAGCTCTTCGACCGTGGCTACGTCTACGGCAACCCGCCAGTTCCCTCGGAGACGGGAATCGCCCTCTACGAGGCCTTCAAAAACTACGTGCCGGCGATGGCGACGCCGGAGATGACCGCCCAGCTGGAGGCGGAGATGGACCGCATCGCCGGCGGCGAGATGAGCAAGGGCGAAGTGGTCGGCGAGAGCCGCGACCTGCTGCACAAGACCTGGACCGAGATCGACAACAGCCGCGAGGACCTGGCCAAAGTCATCTGGAAAGGGATGGACGAGGACCGCATCCTCGGTCCCTGCAAAGTCTGCGAAGAGGCCGGTCGCAAAAAGGAGGACGGCTCGCCCCACATGCTGCGGATCATCCGGGCGAAAAAATCGGGCAAACGCTTCGTCGGCTGCAGCGGCTGGACGCTCGACGATCCCGAGTCCTGCGATCAGACCTTCCCGCTGCCCCAGCGCGGCGACGTCTTCAAGCTCGAAGACCGCTGCTCGATCTGCGGCGAGACGCCGCGGCTCAAAGTCGTCCCCTTCCGCGGCCGCCCCTGGAACCTCTGCCTCAACGACGACTGCGAGTCGATGCAGGAGATGAAGAAACGCCGCGCCGAGCGCGAAGCGGCGAAAGCAGCAAAAGCCGCGATGGAAAAGAAGCCGCCGGTCAAAGGCGACGAGGACGCTCCGGCGAAAAAAACGAAAGTCAAGGCGTCCAAAGCAGATACCGCCACGCGGGGCCGCAAACGCGCCAAAGCCGCGGCCAAAGGCTGAGGCCCGCGGCGTTGTTCATCTCCCTCGAGGGAGTCGACGGGTCCGGCAAGAGCACCCAGGCGGGCCTGCTTGCCGCGGCGCTAGGGCACGAGACGCTGCAGATCCGCGAGCCGGGTGGGACCGATACCGCAGAGCGGATCCGCGCCCTGCTCGCCGACCCGGCGTTGGAGATCGACCCTTTCGCCGAGCTGCTGCTCTTCTCGGCGGCGCGTGCAGACCTGGTCAGCAGGGTGATCCGCCCAGCGGTCGAGGCCGGCCGGGATATTGTCGCCGACCGCTTCGCCGACTCCAGCGTCGCTTACCAGGGGGGAGCCCGCGGCCTCGGCACCAGCCATGTGCTTTCGCTCGTCGATACGACTATCGACGGCCTCTGGCCCGACGTGACCGTCTACCTGCGGGTCGATCCTGAGGTGGGCCTGGGCCGTGCCAAAGGCGAGGACCGCCTCGAGGCCGAGGGGCTGGAGCTGCAGCGCGCCGTCGCCGAGGCCTACGACGAGATCGCCCAGATTGCGTCGGATCGGGTCGTCGTGGTCGACGCCGAAGGGAGTGTCGAGGAGGTTCACGCGCGGGTGATGGAGGCGGTCAAATCACGCTAGGGACCTTGCACTCGGCCGCGGGTCCTGTCACGGGGGGAGGGGGTGTTAGCGGACTCACCCGTCCGAACACCCCCTCCCCCCGCGCCACCCGCGGAGCGGCGTTTAGGCTCGAGACGTGACCTCGGTTGCCCTCGATGACAGCATCGTTCACCAGCCGCGCGCCAAGGTTGCGTTGAGCGCAGCGCTTGTGGCGGGGCCTTCGCATGCGTACCTTTTTCGCGGGCCTCGGGGAGCAGGCAAGCGGGATGCTGCGCGGGCGTTTGCTGCTGAGATCCTTGCTGCGTCGGCTGAGGATGCTGAGGATGTACGGCGGCGGGCTTTGCTCGATCCATCGCCTCACCCTGACTTGGTCTGGCTGGCGCCGAAGGGGGCGCAGCACATGGTCGAGGAGGTGCGGGAGCAGGTGATCCGGGCTTCTGCCTACCGGCCGTATGAAGGCGGAAAGCGGGTCTTCGTGGTCGAGGCGGCGGAGGCGATGCGCGACGAGAGTCAGAACGCGCTGCTGAAGACGCTCGAGGAGCCGCCCGAGTTCGTACACCTGATCCTGCTCACGTCCGAGCCGACGGCATTGCTGGAGACGATCGCCTCACGCTGCCAGCCTGTCGACTTCGCGCCGCTGCCCGCCGAGGCGCTGGAAGCGGTGCTGAGGGAGGACGCGGTGGCGGGCACGGATGCGGAGGAGATCGCCGCTGCGGCACGCCTCTCGGCCGGCGACCTGGAGCTGGCCCGCCTGCTGCTGAGCGAGCAGGGGAGAAAGCTTCGCGAGCAGGCGATCGAGAGGGACTGGAGCGCGATGCTGAAAAGCGCCGAGCGCGCCGGCGAGGAGGCGGAATCGGCCGTGCGCGAGGCGCTGGAGGAGGAAAAAGAGGCGGGGATGAAACGCTCGGCCCGCGACATCGCCGACGCCGCCAAACGCGCCGGGCGCCGGCGCCGCACCGAACTGCTCGACCTCGGCCTGAACCTCGCTGCCGCCTGGTTCCGCGACCTGGCCGCCGCCGCCTCAGGCGCCGCCGACGTCGTCTACAACCGCGACCGCTTGAGCGAGCTCCAATCCCAGGCGGCCGGCCTCGACCCCGGCAGCGCCCGCCGCGGCGCCGAGTTGGTGCAAGACACCCGTCGCCGTCTCGACCTCAACGTCTCCGAGGAGCTGGCCCTAGAGGCACTCTCGTTCAGGCTTGAGCGTGTCTTGAGCTGAGCGGACGGCCTCAGACGCCGTCATGCGGCGTCCTCAGTCGCCCGAATAGCTGCTATTCGGGCTCCCTGCGTCCTTGCCCGACGACGTCTGGGTCTCGTCTTGGCGTACTCCCGTTCGCCTGCTCGCGGGCTTTCTCCAGTGCTCGCTCCTGGGCTAGGCGGGTTATCTGGGCGGCCTGTCGGGACATGATCACGCTGAAGTTGAGGGCCAGGCCGAGCAGCAGCAGGAGGACTATTGAGAAGAGGGCGACGTTGGTGTCGCGGACGCCCATCGCATCGGCGACGAAACCCAGCAGCCCGGGGAAGATGGCGCCGGCGAGCATCCCCAAGCCGGCGACGAACCAGACGACGCTGAAGCGCTCCTGCAGGCGCCCGCGGCGGATCAGCTCGAGGATCATCAGCATGAAGGCGACCGCGATCACCGCGGCGAGGATCCGCGTCTGCGAGGTCAGGTGGACCTTCGGGTCCTGGGCCGCGATCAGCAGCACCGCGCTCACCGCTCCGTCCCCACCTTGCGCGGGCGGAACTGGCCGACCAGCAGCACGATCATTCCCTTGAAGATGAAGAAGGCCGAGCGCAGCGGCGTCAGGAAGGAGGCGCCGCCGGCGCGCTCGAGCATCCGCACCGGCACCTCCTCGACCCGCAGCCCCTGGCGCACCGCCAGCTGCAGCGACTCGATCTCGGCGAAGTCGGGCGAGTAGTTCTCGCTGAACAGCTCCATCACCCGGCGGTTCGCCGCCCGCATGCCGCTGGTCGTGTCGGTGAAGCGTTGTCGGGTCGCCAGGGTGAGGAAGAAGCGGAAGATGCTGGTGCCGATCCGCCGCGAGATCGTCGGTTTGTAGTCGTCGCCGGCGACTGTCTCCGCCCCCTCGGGCTCCGATCCGCCCGCCTCGCGGTAACGCGAGCCGATCACCAGGTCGGCCCGATCCGCGCGCACCTCCGCCAGCAGCCGCTCCACCTCGGCCGGTGGGTGCTGACCGTCCGCATCGAGGTGGGCGCAGAAGTCGTAGCCCTCGCGCAGCGCGTAGAGATAGCCGGTCTGCAGCGCCGCCCCGAGACCCTGGTTGAAGGGAAGCGAGGCGACGGTTGCCCCCGCCGCGGCGGCGCGCTCGGCGGTCTCGTCGGTCGAGCCGTCGTCGACGACCAGGACGTCGGCATCGGGCAGGCGCCCGCGCACGTCGGCGATTACCGCCGCGACCGAGTCGCCCTCGTTCCAGGCTGGGATGAAGACCAGCGTCCTCATGTGGCGATTCTGCCACGCGGAGCCGTTGTCACCCGTCCGGCCGGAGCGATGCCGGATTTGTGTTAGTAAGTCTTCATGAGAAGGATCGGGATCAGGCTCTGGCTCGTCGGCGCCTTCGCCGCGGTGACGTTCCTCACCGCCGGCGTCGTCTACCTCTTCGGCGACCGGCCGCGGGCGGTGCTCGGCGCGATCGCCCTCGGCGTACTTGCCGGCTTTCTGATCGCCGTCGGTATCTCCAGCCGGGTGCGACGCCTCTCGCGCGGGGCCGGCGAGCTTGCGGCGGGCTCCTTCGACACCCACCTCGACGTCGGCGGCCGCGACGAGATCGGCGATCTCGCCCGCGCGCTCGAATCGATGCGCGCCTCGCTGAAAGAGAGCGTCGGCGTTCTCACCGCCGACCGCAACAAGCTGAAAGCGATCTTCGACGGTCTCACCGACGCGGTGATCGTGGTCGACGAGAAAGGGGCCGTCCGCTTCTCCAACAGCGCCGCGTCGAAGCTGCTGGGACCGCTCGGCATGCCGCCGGCGTCGATGCGTTCGCCGCTGAGGCGCGCCACCGACGTCGGCTTCGCCGCCCACCCGGCGCTGCGGATCGGCGATCGCGCCTACGCGATGACCGCCCGGGCGCTGCCCAAAGAGCGTGCCGTCCTCGTCGTCGCCCGCGATCGCACCGACGAGATGCGCCGCGAGCTGGCCGAAGCCGACTTCATCTCCAACGCTGCGCACGAGCTGCGCAACCCCCTTGCCGGTATCTCCAGCGCGATCGAGGTTCTGCAAGAGGGCGCCAAGGACGATCCGAACGCGCTCGAGCACTTCCTCGGTCGTCTCGCCGAGGACGCGGAGCGGATGAACCGGCTGACCCGCTCGCTGCTGACCCTGGCCCGGGTCGAGTCATTGGGAGCGGGGGAGATCGAGGAGGTCGACGTCGCCGCCGCGATCCGCGACACGGTCGAGGCGGTCGAGACCCCCTCGCACATCAAGCTGGCAACCGACGTCGAGCCCGAGCTGGCCGCCAAAGGGGACCCGACTCTGCTGCGTCAGGTGATGGTCGGCCTGCTCACCAATGCCTTCAAGCACACGCCACTGCCCGGGCGCGTTACCGTTTGCGGCCGCCGGGACGGCGAGAAAGAGGTGGTGCTGGAAGTGATCGACACGGGCCCGGGAATTCCCGAGGCGGAGATAGAGCGGGTATTCGAGCGTTTTTACCGGCGCGACGAGTCGCGCAAACAGGAGGGTTTCGGCCTCGGCCTGGCGATCGCCCGCCGCATGGTCAGCGTCATGGGCGGCGAGATCGGCGCCCACTCGGTCGAGGGGGAGGGCAGCACCTTCTGGGTCCGTCTCCCCATCGCGCAACCCAGCCCGACCCCGGTCGCATGAGCAGCGGACGCATCCTGATCGCCGACGACGAGCCGTCGGTGCGCGACTCGGTCGGCTACGCGCTTGCCCAGGAGGGCTTCGAGGTGACGCCCGTCGCCGACGGCGACGAGGCAGCGGAGCGGGTCGGCGACGGCATCCCCTACGACCTCCTCATCCTCGACATCATGATGCCGGGGCCGAGCGGGCTCGACATCTGTCGCGACGTGCGCTCGCGCAGCGCCGTGCCGATCATCCTGCTGACCGCCAAAGACGCCGAGGTCGACAAGGTCGTCGGGCTCGAGGTCGGCGCCGACGACTACGTCACCAAGCCCTTCTCGGTGCGCGAGCTGCTCGGCCGCGTGCGGGCCCAGCTGCGCCGCCGCGAGCTCGATCGCGCGCCGCTCTCCCATGCGGTCAAAGTCGAGGCCGGTCCGGTCGCGATCGACCTCGTCCGCCACGTCGCCACGGTGCGGGGAGAGACGGTCAACCTGACCCGCTCTGAGTTCCAGCTGCTGCGCCTGCTGGTCGGCCGCGCGGGCGAGGTCTTCCCCCGGCGGCAGATCATGGAGGAGCTCTGGCAGACCGAGTTCGATGGCGACGAGCGCGCCTGCGACGTGCATATCTCCAACCTGCGCCAGAAGGTCGAGCGCGATCCCCAGAACCCGGAGCTGGTCGTCACGGTGCGCGGCGTCGGCTACAAGTTCGACGGCAGCGGCGCCTGAGTCGCGATGGACCGCGGCGGGCCATCGGCGGCGAGAAGGTCGACCACGTGGGGCGGGCCGCTCGCGGCCGCGCTGACGCCGCTGGCCTGCCTGCTGGGATTCTTCCTGGTGCCGGCCGATGCGGCGGGCTATGTCGCGTACGTCGGTTGCTCCGACAAGCCCGGCACGGCACCGGCTCATGTCTGCAACATCGGCGACAGCCCGGGCGCCTTCTTCGAAACCCCGGTTGGGGCCACCTATGACGTCTGTGTCGAATTCCCCACCGGGCGCCGGCTCTGCTCGCCCGACCAGCGCGCCACCGCGGACGTCCTCTACGTCAACAAAATCACCTCCAACATAGAGGGCGAACATCGGGTGAGTTGGTTCGTCGAAGGCACGGAAGTCGGCTCTTGGACCTTTCGCATGCGGCGCCCCGGTGGTCCGGCACAGCGCTCCACGACCAAGCTTGCCTGCGCCGATCCCAACGACTACGAAGGGTTTCTGTTCCTCTCCCACCCGCGGACTTGTGTCGAGTATCGCGGCAACATGCGCTACCACGTCTACGAACTCGGGATGAGCAAGCTCCACTGGCGGAGTTGGGGCGGGGCGAGGGCGCTCGGGCGAGGGCGGTGGAGGTACTGCGGCACCGGCACCTGTGTCGATGGACCGGTCGAGACCGTCGCCTCCCGCCGTGTCTTTGCCTGCGGGCGCTTCGCCTATACGCGCCTTCGCGTCCATATCGTCGTCCGCCACCGCCACGACTCCACCTACCGCCTCCACCTTCCCGCCTGCTAGATCAAGCGCCTCCGCGGCCTCACCCGAGCGGGCGGCGCCCGCCCCGGCGGCACTGCGGCCATCTCCACGGACTAGGCTTCGGATATGGATCGAAGTCCCGATGCCCGCGAGGGGGCGGCAATCGCCGCGGCAATTGCCCAGTTTCAGGCCGAGACGGCTCCGGCGGAGGTCGAGGCCGGAGAGGCGGTCGGCTCGTGGCAGCGGGCCGCGCTGGTCGAGGGGGTCGGCGCAAAGGGCGTCGTCCAGAGGCACCTAGAAGGAGGATCCCAATGGCAGTCGTGAAGATCATCGAGCTGGTCGGCAGCTCGAAGACGTCCACCGACGATGCGGCGAAACAGGCCCTTGCCCAAGCGCAGGGCACGCTGCGCAACGTGCGCGCCGTCGACATCGTCTCGACCGGGATCCGGGGCGAGAACCTGGACGAGTACCGCGCTCACGTGCGGGTCGCCTTCCTGGTTGAGGGGACCGAGGTCGATTAGATGGCGGAGGAGGCGAAGGAGGTCTCCCGCGAGGAGGCGCAGAAGCTGATCGAGGACGGTGCGCAGCTGATCGACGTGCGCGCCGACCACGAGTGGGAGGTCGGCCACATCGCCGGCGCCACCCACCTGCCGCTGGCCGAGCTGGCCGAGCGGACCGGGGAGATCGATCGCGAGCGACCCGTGGTTCTCTATTGCCGCGGTGGCACCCGCTCGACGATGGCGACCGACGCGCTCGCCGACGCCGGCTTCGACGCGGCAAAGCTGAGCGAGGGGATCGTCGGTTGGTCCGCGGCCGACCTGCCGCTCGAGCCCGAGGACGGCTACGTCGCCGAGTCCGGTGAGGCCGCGGCGATCCTCGAGGCGCGCAAGAAGTCCGCTCAGAGCTGAATCGACCCAAGCTCGTTACAGAGAATTTTAATTGCGCGCACCACACGTGACGTCGGAACGTTTACGGTGCAATCATGGAGGCGATGAGAGAGAGCTGGACCGACACGCGCTTGGACGATTTCGCCGCGCATACCGACAAGCGCTTCGATTTTGTCGATAAGCGTTTCGATGCTGTCGACAAGCGTTTCGACGTTGTCGACAAGCGTTTCGACGTTGTCGATCAGCGCTTCGAGGCCGTCGACAAGCGCTTCGATTCGCTCGAACGCCGGATGGAGGATGGCTTCAATCGCGTCGATGCCGATCTGCGAGCGTTGAATGACCGCTTCGACGGGCTTCAGCGCACGCTGCTGCAGATCGGCGGGGGCGTGATCGCCACGCTCATCGCAGGCTTCTTTGGCGTGGTCGTCACGCAGCTCTGAGCTAAATACCCTAATCCCGGTCAGGTTTTGCTATTTTCCTGACATGGAGGTCGTCGTCGATCAGGACAAGCAGCAGCGTGGCAAGGGCCGCACCGGCACGCTGGAGAACCCGGAGACGTACGAGAACGTCCCCGGGCATGTGATCCCGATCATCGAGCGCGAGTTCGACGACTTCGACAACGAAGCCGAGCAGTTCCTCGCCGGCGAGCTGGCCGAAGAGCAGTTCATCGGCTTCCGGCTCAAACAGGGCGTGTATGGACAGCGCCAGCCCGACGTGCAGATGGTTCGCGTGAAGCTGCCCTTTGGCGGGGTCACCCCGGAGCAGATGGAGGCCTTCGGCACGGTGGTCGAGAAATGGGCCCCGCTGAACAAGGGCCACATCACGACCCGTCAGAACATCCAGATCCACCACGTGCCGCTGCGCGACATGGAGTCGCTGATCCGCGAGATCTCCGCCGTCGGCCTCTCCTCGCGAGAGGGTTGCGGCAACACGATGCGCAACGTCACCGGCGACCCCTGGGCCGGCATCGCCGCCGACGAGATCTTCGACCCGACGCCCTACGCCGGCGCCTACGTCCGCTACTTCGTCCGCCACCCGACCACGCAGCTGATGCCGCGCAAGATCAAGACCTCCTTCACCGGCTCCGACGAGGACCGGGCGATCAGCGGCATCCACGACGTCGCCTTCCTCGCCCGCGAAAGGGACGGTGTCAAGGGCTTCGAGATACGGGTCGGCGGCGGCACCTCGATCATGGCCCGCGTCGCGCCGACCCTCTACGAGTTCGTCGAGGCCGACAACGGCGACTACATCAAGGTCGCCGAGGCGGCACTGCGGATCTTCGACCGCCAGGAGTGGCTGCGGGTCAACCGCGCCCGCGCCCGGATCAAGGTCCTGGTCGACAAGATCGGCATCGACGCCTTCCGCGAGCAGGTCGACGCCGAGCTCGAGGGCGAGTGGGTCGCCGAGCGCGACTTCGACGTCGAGCGCCTGCGCTTCGACGACGACGAGGAGGAGAGCGCCCCCGAGGCGCCGGCGGCGCCGGTCTCTCCCAACGGCGACCGCTCCCAGTTCGACCGCTTCCTCCAGGGCAACGTGCAGCCCCAGCGCCAGGAGGGCTTTGCCTCGGTCGAGGTCAAGATCGAGCGCGGCGACCTGACCCCGGAGCAGTTCCGTGGCCTCGCGGCGATCATGCGCGAGTTCACCGGCGGCTACGCGCGCAGCACCGTGCAGCAGAACCTGGTCCTGCGCTGGGTCCGCGACGAGGCGCTCTATGAGGTCTGGCAGCGGCTCGCCGAGCTCGGCCTCGCCGAGCCCGGCGCGCGCGAGATCACCGATGTCGTCAGCTGCCCCGGTACCGATAGCTGCAAATTGGGCATCACCAGCTCGATGGGCCTCAACCGGGCGATCAAGCAACGGGTCGAGGAGATGGAGATCTCCGACGAGTTGACCCGCAAGATCCACATCAAGATGAGCGGCTGCCCGAACGGCTGCAGCCAGCATCACATCGCCAACATCGGCTTCTACGGGGCATCGCTGAAAGTCGGCGGTCGCCAGATGCCCGCTTACATCCCGCACATCGCCGGCAACTACGAGGGCGGCGAGGTGATCTTCGGCACGCGGCTCAAATCGCGCCTGCCCGCCAAACGCGTTCCCGAGGCGGTTGAGCGCTGGATCAGGCTGTATGAGGCCGAGCGCGCCGAAGGCGAGGAGTTCAACGCCTTTGCCGAGCGTGTCGGCGCACCCCGCTTCGAAGCGGAGATCAAGGACCTGACGCTGCCGGCCGAGTTCAGCCTCGAGACGATGCAGCAGTTCATCGACTGGAATCGCTCAAGCCCCTACAAAGTGGAGCGGGGCGAGGGCGAGTGCGCGATATGAGCCCTGTCGCCGCCACAACCCCGGAGCTCGATGCCGAGGAGGTTGCCGCGCGCCTCGAGCAGGGCAGCGCGGTCGAGGCGATCGAGTGGATGTTCGAGACCTTCGGCCAGAGCCACTACATCGCCTGCTCGTTTCAGAAAACGAGTGCGGTGACGGCGCACCTGGCCAGCCAGGTCAACTCCGATGCGCGCTTCTTCTACCTCGACACCGACGTCCTCTTCCCGGAGACGTATGAGACTCGCGACAAGCTCGCCGAGCACCTCGGCGTCGAGTTCGACCGCTTCCACAACCTGACCCTGGAGGAGCAGGCGGCCCAGTACGGCGACGAGCTCTGGAAGAGCGACCCGGACGCATGCTGCGGCCTGCGCAAGGTCGAGCCGATGCGCCGCGCGCTTTCTTCCGTAGACTGCTGGCTCGCCGGGGTCCGCCGCGAGGACTCCACGAGTCGCGCCAAGACCCCCAAGTTCAACTGGGACAAGCGATTCGAGCTGTGGAAGCTGAACCCGATCGCGGACTGGACCGAGCGCGACGTCTGGAACTACATCCGTGAGCACCACCTTCCGTACAACCCGCTGCACGATCGGGGCTACCCCTCGATCGGCTGCACCCACTGCACCAAGCCGGTCGGGCCGGGAGGCTCGCCGCGCGCCGGGCGCTGGGCGGGTCTCGAAAAGACCGAGTGCGGAATCAATTAGGCGTTCGGTAACGCCTCCTGAACATCCCTTCCCCAACCGATTGGTGAGATCCCCTGCATGAGCGAGACGATGACTGAGCTTTCCCTGACCCTTTCAGAGCGCCACACGGCCGACTTCGAGATGATCGGCAACGGCGGCTTCGCGCCATTGACCGGCTTCCAGGGCTCCGCCGACTGGGAGCGCGTCTGCGCCGAGATG
>DASUZP010000014.1:0-5687 GCA_036376775.1 Solirubrobacterales bacterium
GTCTCGCCGAAGGCGCGGTAGGCGCCGCCGACCCCGCCCGGCTCCGGCCCGCGCTGGACCTCGATCACGTCTTGGTCCTTCAGATACGGGAACTCAGCCACGCGACCGCCTCCCGCGGGGCGCGTTGGTAGTCCATAGGACAACTAAGTCGCCCCGCGACCTCACGTGACCACCACCAGGATGGCGGTTGCCAGCACGTTCAGCGTCGCCAGCGGCAGCAGCACCTTCCAGCCGAGGCTCATCAGCTGGTCGTAGCGCAGCCGCGGCAGCGTCGCCCGCACCCAGATGAAGAAGAAGACGAGGCAGAAGATCTTCGCCAGCATCCAGATCGGGTCGAGCCAACTCGGTCCCGGGCCCATCCAGCCGCCGAGGAAAATCGCCGCGCCGACGCCGCAAACGACGATGATCTCCAGGTACTCGACCATCAGGAAGCTGCCGAACCGCATGCCCCCGTACTCGGTCATGAATCCCTGCACGAGCTCGGCGTCCGCCTCGGGCATATCGAACGGGGTTCGGTTGGTCTCGGCGAAGCCGGCCAGCATGAAGATCAGGAAGCCGACGAATTGCGGGACGACGAACCAGATCGCGCCCTGGGCGTGGACGATGTCGACCAGCGAGAGCGAGCCGCCCATGATGATCGCGCCGAGCAGCGCCAGTCCCATCGCCACCTCGTAGGAGATCAGCTGGGCGGCGCCGCGCATCGCGCCGAGCAGGCTGTATTTCGAGCCGGAGGACCAGCCGCCGAGGAGCAGGCCGTAGAAGCCGAGCGAGCCGACGGCGAAGAAGTAGAGGACGGCGATCGGCACGTCGATCCCGTAGAGGCCGACGCCGCCCTGGACGTCTCCCCAGGGAATGATCGCCAGCGCCATCACGGCGGAGAGGACCGGCAGCAGCGGTCCGAGAACGTAGAGCGCGGGAATCGCGTTGGCGGGCCGGAAGCCCTGCTTGCTGATCAGTTTGAAGAGATCCGCCAGTGGTTGCAGCAGGCCAAAGGGGCCGACCCGGTTGGGGCCGTAGCGGTGCTGGAAGCGGCCGATCAGCTTGCGCTCGACGACGGTCATCACCGGCACGATCCCGAAGATCACGGCGAAGATCACCAGCGACTTGACGATCATGATCCAGGTCGCTTCGACGAACTGGGTGTCGGCCAGGGGCAGCATCAGCCGGCAGTCTTCTCGATCGTCACGCTGACCGGCGATCCGTTGAGCAGGCCGTTGGCGTTGTCCTCGGCGGTGCCCTCGATCAAGAAGCAGACGCCCGGCTCGATCCGCTCTCTGATCGAAACATGAGCACGCACGGTCGTGCCGTTCTGCGAGACGTCTACCTCATCGCCACTGCTCACATTCAGCCGCTTGGCATCGGACAACGAAAGCTCCACCCGCTGTCTCGGCTGCAAGAACTTCAGCGGCGGATTCAGCTCGGTAATCGGACCTGCCCATAGATCTCGATAGGTACCCAGGGTGAGGGAGCTCGAAGCGGGGTGGGCGCCGGGCACAGGGTCCCCAGGCTCGCTGTCGCGAGGAGTTCCTGGGGACCCTGCACCCGCCGCCCTCTCAGGGACGGCGGACTCGGGAACTGGCAGGGAGGCTGCGGCGTCGCGGTCCTGCCAGCGCACACCCCTACCTGCAATATCGGCGTCGGTGATGCCTGCATAGAACGGGACCGCTTCGGCGAGAGCGGCGAAAGCTGAGGGTTGGGAGGTGACGCCGGTGTCGTGTCCGAGGGTTTGCGACAGCTCAGCGAGGACGCCCCAGTTGGGGCGGATGTCGCCGGGGCGGGAAGCGCTGGGGCGGACTCGTTGGAGGCGGCCGTCGGGATGGGTGACGGTGCCGTCTTTCTCGGCGTGGGTCTCCAAGGGGAAGACGACGTCGGCCATTTTCGTCGTCGCGTTCTCGAAGGTCGAGAAGACGATCAGGTGGTCGGCTGCCGCCAGGGCTCGTTGCCAGGCGGGGGTGTCCGGGAAGTCGCGCAGCGGATCGACGCCGAAGAGCAGCAGGGTCGTGAGCTCGCCGGACTCCAGGCCTTCGCGGATCTCCTCGGTCCCTTTTCCGACGAGCGGCATGTTCGACCCCTGTGAGGGGCTCAACATGGACTTCGTCTCGGTGAGGCCCGGGCCGGCGTCTGGGAGGCAGCCGGCCTCGCGCAGGCCGCGGGCGTTGGTCAGGTCGGGGATCTCGAGCAGGCCGGAGCCCTCCTTGCCGGCGAGGTCGAGTGCTTCAGCTATTCCGAGGAGGGTGCCGATCGCCTCCTCTCCCTCTCGGGCGATGCGCTCGCCCCAGATCACGACGACCCTCTCCGCATTGCTGAGGACCTCAGCCGATGTCGGTACCCCCTCCGAACGTTTTGCGCGGGAGGAGGAGGGAGCATCGGGCGTCAGCACTTCAGCGTCACTTCGACGAGTTGCGAGTGAGGAGGGGGTACCGACATCGGCTGCGAGCCCTGCCAGAAAGGCGCTTGCCTCGCGGGGGGCGTAGCGGACAATCGCCGCCGCGCCGCCGTCGAGGGTCGTCGGGCGGTCGGTCGCGACAACCAGCTTGGCTCCATTACGGCGCATCGCCTTGCGGATGCGCAGATCGAGGATCGGCGAGCTGTGCAAGGGGTCGGAGCCGACGACGAGGATCGCGTCGGCGTCGTCGATGTCGCGCACCCGCGCCGAGAGTTCGGGCTGGGCCAGGCGGAGCATGGTGTTGCGGCTAGGGCCGTGGGAGACGCGGGACTCGACGTGTGGGGAGCCGAGCGCCTCGCGCAGTACGCGCTGGACCAGGTAGCCCTCCTCGTTGGAGGCGTCGCCGACGATCGCCGCGGTCTCTGCGCCGCCGGCCTTCAGCGCGGCGGCGGCTTTCGCGAGCGCCTCGTCCCAATTGACGGCGCCGCCGCGCAGACGTGGCTCGCTCACCCGCTCTTCGGCGGCGAACATCTCGAAGCCATAGCGGCCGCGGTCGCAGAGCCAGCCGTCGTCGACGTCGGGGTTGTCGCGGGCGATCACCCGCTTGACCTGCTCGTCGCGGACGGTGAAGCTGACGTTGCACTGGCTCGGGCAGAGCGTGCAGACCGAGCCCGCCTGCTCGATGTCCCAGGGCCGGGCGCGGAAGCGGTAGGTGTAGCTGGTCAGCGCGCCGACAGGGCAGAGGTCGGTGATGTTGCCGTGGAAGGGATCGACGTAGGGGCGGTCGTCGAAGGTGCCGACGAAGGTGCGGTCGCCGCGCTCGAGCAGCTGCAGCTGGGAGTCTTCGGAGATCTCCTGGCTGAAGCGCACGCAGCGGTAGCAGAGGATGCAGCGCTCGCGGTCGATCGCGACCAGCGGCGAGAGCTCGATCGGCTTCTCGAAGTGCCGCTTCTGGTCGGTCATGCGGCTCTTGCCGGGGCCCCAGCCCATCGAGATGTCCTGCAGCGGACACTCGCCGCCTTTGTCGCAGACGGGGCAGTCGAGCGGGTGGTTGACCAAGAGGAACTCGACCACGGCGCTCTGCGCGTGCTTGACCTGCTCGGTGCGGGTGTGGACGACCATGCCGTCGCGAACGGGGGTCGAGCAGGAGGTCTGCAGTTTCGGGATCCCCTCGATCTCGACCAGGCACATGCGACAGGCGCCGACCGGGTCGCCGAGTTTCGGCTCGTAACAGAAGACCGGGATCTCGACGTCGCCGCGCTTGGCCGCGTCGTGCAGCATCTCGCCCTCGGTCGCGCTCACCTCCCGACCGTCGATGATCAGCGTCACCTCGCGGCTCACCTCGCGGCCCCCAGAGTCTCGGGCACGCCCTGTACTGCGGCGATCGGGCTCGCCTCCGCGGCGCTGGCGATCACGTCTTCGAACTCGGGCCTGAACTTCTTCACCATCGCGCTGACCGGCATCGCCATCGAGTCGCCGAGGACGCAGAGGCAGTGGCCCATGATGTTGTCCTGGACCGAGCTGATGATGTCGAGGTCCATCGGCGTCGCCTCGCCGCGTACGACCCGTTCGAGCATCTTCACCGTCCAGTTGGTGCCCTCGCGGCAGGGCGTGCACTTGCCGCAGGACTCATGGTGGTAGAAGCGCGCCGTGCGCAGCGCCATGTGCGGGATCGAGACGCTGTCGTCGGCGACGATGATCGAGCCCGAGCCGAGCATCGAGCCGGCTTCGGCCATCGCCTCGAAGGAGTAGGGAAGGTCGAGCTCGGCGGGAGTGAGCACCGGCGAGGAGGAGCCGCCCGGATAGAAGGCCTTGACCTCGCGCCCTTCCAGCGGGCCGCCGGCGAGGTCGTAGATCAGCTCGCGCGTCGGGATCCCCAGCTCGACCTCGTAGTTGCCGGAGCGTCGCACCCCACCGGAGACGGAGACGACCTTGGTTCCCGGCGACTGCTCGGTGCCGAAGCCGCGGAACCACTCGGCGCCGTGGGCGACGATCCGCGGCACGTTGGAGAGGGTCTCGACGTTGTTGATCAGCGTCGGCCCGCCGTAGAGGCCCTGCACGGCGGGGAAGGGCGGCTTCAGCCGCGGGTTGCCGCGCTTGCCCTCGAGCGCGTCGAGCAGCGCCGTCTCCTCGCCGCAGATGTAGGCGCCGGCGCCGCGGTGGACGACGAGCTCCAGATCGCGTCGGGAGCCGAGGATGTCCTTGCCGAGGTAGCCGGCCTCGTACGCTTCGGCGACCGCGGCGTCGAGGATGTCGGCCTGGGCGTCGTACTCGCCGCGGATGAAGATGAAGGCATGGCCTGCGCCGGCGGCGATCGCGGCGATCGCGATCCCCTCGATCAGCTGGTGCGGGTTGCGCTGCATCAGCTCGCGGTCCTTGAAGGCGCCGGGCTCGGACTCGTCGGCGTTGCAGCAGAGGTACTTGGCCATCTCGCCGCGCGGCAGGAAGGAGGCCTTTTTGCCCATCGAGAAACCGGCGCCGCCGCGACCGCGCAGGCCGGAGTCTTCGAGCTCCTTGAGGATCACGTCGGCCTCCATCTCGCGGTAGGCCTTCTCTAACGTCGCGTACCCGCCGTACCGTTTGTATCCCTCAATCTCGCGCAGCGCCGGGTCCTCGGCGTGCTCGAGCAGGACGCGCGTTTCAGGCATCGGAATCACCCGCCAGCGGCCGCTTCTCCAAGGACTTCTCCGGCAGCACGTTCTCGCCCGCCAGCAGCTGGTCGATCGCCGTGTGCGCCTCGGCCGTCTCCAGCGGGCCGAAGTAGCGCTCGTCGATCGAGGCCATCGGCGCGATGTCGCAGGCGCCGAGGCACTCGAAGCCGGTGACGAAAAGATCCTCCCGGCCCTCGGCGGCGGCGCGGAAGGCGTCGAGCAGCTCGTCGCCGCCGCGCATCCAGCAGCTGATGTTGGTGCAGACGGCGACTTTGTGGCTGCCGACCGGCTCGGTATGCAGGAGGTCGTAAAACGAGGCCACCGACTCCAGATACGCGGGCGTGACCCGCATCACGGCGGCAGCCTGCCGGATCCCCTCCGGCGTGCACCAGCCATAAAGCCGCTGCACGGCCCAGAGCGCCGGGATCGAAACCGAGTGCCGATCCGGATACCGCCCGATCAAGGTCTCAATCTGCTCGCGCAGTTCCGGCGGGCACTCGACTTCATGCAGCTCGGGAACAAGCTCAGGAGAGCGCTCTGGAACCCGACCCTCGCTGACGGCTTGATCGACAGGAAAGTCAGCCACGACGCTCCCTCCCGCGGGTGGCGTGCGACGTGGGTCCCCGGCGGGTGAGCCGGGGACCCACGTC
>DASUZP010000015.1:0-8663 GCA_036376775.1 Solirubrobacterales bacterium
CTTCAGCTTCCTTCCCGGCTTCGGGTCCGTCAGCTTTCGAAAGGAGAGCCGCGACATCTCAGCTCAATGAAAGCTGAGTGAGCACTGCGCCTGTGAGCTCCGCAGAAAAGGGGAGAAGCTTGCGTGGGAGGAGCCCGGTTGTGCTCCGATCGAATGTCGCCGAAGGCGGCGATATGCAATCTGATTTCTGTGCGGCGTCAGCCGCACACCGACACCGTCGCTAAGCGCGAAGCGCGTGCGACCTAAATTCGATCGGAGGACAACCGGGCTCCTCCTGACCGACGCTAAGCCCCTGGCGGGCTGTCGCCGCCGAAGCGAGACTCCTCGCCCGGCGGCAGCTTGCCGTCGCGGCCGACGTAGCCGTCCTTGCCCCCGACGACGACGTAGACGGCGTCCTCGGAATCGCTCAGGTTGCGGATCTTGCGCACGGTCGGCGCGTCGACCCAGGCCAGGCCGCCCGGCTCGAGCTCGTGGCTGGAGCCGTCGCCGAACTCGATCGCGATCCGGCCGCTGTGGAGGAAGTAGAGCTCCTCCTGCTCCTCGTGCAGGTGCCGGCCGGTCTCGTAGGAGGGCGGGATGACGATCGCGTTGGCGCCAAAGGCGGTTACGCCCAGCTCCTTGCGAATCTTGCGGAAGCCGTAGCCCTCGCCAAGGTCTGCGAGGTTGGCGACCGCGTAGCCGTCGCCCTTTACCGCTCCCTGCTCGCCGGTCTCTGCCATCTGCGGCATCGTACGCAAAGCGCGTCGGCGAGGTCCACCCGCGCGGGTCAATAACCTTGGCCGCCGATGCCCACCTCGACCTCAGTCCAGATCCCCGCCGAGCTCAAGCCGGTCGACGGTCGCTTCGGCTGCGGGCCCTCGAAGGTCCGCCCCGAGGCGTTGGCGACTCTGGCCGAGCGCGCCGACCTGATGGGCACCTCGCACCGTCAGGCGCCCGTCCGGGACCTCGTCGGTCGCCTCCGCGCCGGGCTCGCTGAGCTGTTCGGCCTGCCCGACGGCTACGAGGTGGCGCTCGGCAATGGCGGCACGACGGCCTTCTGGGACGCCGCCGCCGCCTGGCTGGTGCGCAGCCGCGCGCTGCACCTCAGCTACGGCGAGTTCTCGCAGAAGTTCGCCAAGGCGACCGCCGGCGCGCCCTTCCTTGCGGACCCGATCATGGTCGAGGCGGAACCGGGCGACGCGCCCGACCCTGTCGCCGACGCCGACGCCGACGCGATCGCCTGGGCGCACAACGAGACCTCGACCGGGGTGATGGTCGACGTGCGCCGGCCCACCGGCGCCGGCGACGCGCTGGTCCTCGTCGATGCGACCTCGGGCGCCGGTGGCCTGCCGCTCGACGCCGGCCAGGCCGACGTCTACTACTTCGCCCCGCAGAAGGCCTTCGGCGCCGACGGCGGCCTCTGGCTGGCGGCGCTGAGCCCCGCCGCTATCGAGCGGATCGAGCAGCTCGACGGCGCCGCCGACCGCTGGCAGCCGGCCTTCCTCTCGCTGCAGACCGCGCTCGACAACTCGCGCAAGAACCAGACCTACAACACGCCTGCGCTGGCGACCCTGCTGCTGCTCGTCGACCAGGTCGAGTGGATGCTGGCGGGGGGCGGTCTCGACTGGTGCGTGCAGCGCACCGGCGCTTCCTCCGGGCATCTCTACGGCTGGGCGGAGGCGACCGGGTTTACCACCCCCTTTGTCGCCGATCCGGCCAAGCGCTCGCTGGTCGTCGGCACCATCGACTTCTCCGACTCTGTCGACGCGGCCGCCCTCGCTGCGACGCTGCGCGCCAACGGCGTCGTCGACGTCGAGCCCTACCGCAAGCTCGGTCGCAATCAACTTCGCGTCGGCATGTTCCCCGCGGTCGAGCCCGCGGACGTCGAAGCGCTGACCGCCTGTATCGACTGGGTGGTCGAGAACGTGCCCGAGGTGACCCGGTGAAGGTCCTGGTCAGGGAGAAGATCGCCGACTCCGGGGTCGAGCTGCTGCGCGAGAGCTTCGACGTCGACCTCGGCCTGGAGATGTCCGAGGACGAGCTGCGCGAGGCGATCGGCGAGTACGACGCGCTCCTGGTCCGCTCCGCCACCCAGGTCACGCCGGAGTTGATCGAGCGTGCCGGGCGTCTCAAGGTGATCGGCCGCGCCGGCACCGGCGTCGACAACGTCGACATCCCGGCGGCCACCAGGCGGGGAATCGTCGTCGCCAACGCGCCCGAATCGAACTCGGTGGCCGCCGCCGAGCACACGCTGGCCTTGATGCTCGCCCTCTGCCGCAACGTGCCGCGTGCCCACGCCTCGCTGATTGGCGGCGCCTGGGAGCGGCCGAAGTTCAAGGGCACCGAGCTCTACGGCAAGACCCTCGGCGTGGTCGGTTTCGGACGGATCGGGCAGCTTGTCGCCAAGCGCGCACAGAGCTTCGACATGGACGTGATCGCCTTCGACAAGTTCGTCTCGGCAGAGCGCTTCCGCGAGCTCGGCGTCGAGGGCGCCGAGGAGCTCGAGGATCTGCTCGGGCGAGCCGACATCGTCACCCTGCACGTGCCGAAGACGCCGGACACGATCGACCTGATCGACGCCGGCGCGGTCGCGGCGATGAAGGACGGGGCGCGGGTGGTCAACTGCGCCCGCGGCGAGCTGGTCGACCTCGATGCCGTGCTGGCCGGGCTCGAGTCGGGCAAGCTGGCCGGCGCGGCGCTCGATGTCTTCCCCGCCGAGCCCTTCACCGAGCACGCCCTTTTCGGCCGCGACGACGTCGTCGTCACCCCGCACCTGGGCGCCTCCACCGCCGAGGCCCAGGATCGCGCCGGCGTGGTCACGGCGGAACAGGTGATTGCGGCGCTGAGCGGCGGCGTGGTCACCAATGCGGTCAACATCGCCGCGGTCCGCCCCGAGGAGATGGAGGCGCTCGCCCCCTTCGTGCCGCTCTGCGAAAAGCTCGGTCGCCTCGCGCAAGGGCTCGGCGACGGCTCGATCGACGGCGTCGCGGTCGAGTTCCGCGGTCGCATCGCCGCGCACGACACGCGCCTGCTGGGAATCGCGGTCCTGGTCGGCATCCTTTCCGGCAACACCGAGGAGCCGGTCAACCTGGTCAATGCCCCGCAGATGGCCGAGGAGCGTGGGATCGACCTGGTCGAGACCAAGGACAGCGGCTCCGGCGATTTCACCGAGCTGGTTACCGTCCGACTCGGGGCTGGCGCCTCCGCGGTCGAGGTCGCGGGGACCGGGGTCGGCCCGCGCAACGAGCCCTACCTGGTCTCGGTTTTGGGCGAGAGCTTCTACCTGCCTTTCGCGGACCATCTCGCGGTCTTCAGCTACGCCGACCGACCGGGGATGATCGGCCGGGTAGGAACGATGTTCGGCGAGGAGGGGGTCAACATCATCTCCGCCGCCGTCGGCGCCGAGCCGGGCGGCGAGCGGGCCGTGATGGCACTGACCACCGACGCACCGGTGCGGGCGGAGACGATCGCCAAGATCCTCGAGCTCGACGGCTTCTCGATCGGTAGATCGGTCGACCTGTGAAGGCGGTTGTCCTAACTGGGACCGGGGGGTACGACGTCCTGCGTGTGCAGGAGCGTCCCGATCCGGCGGTCGGCCCGGGCGAGGTGCGGATCGCGGTCAAGGCAGCGGGGATCAACTTCGCCGACACGATGGCGCGGGTCGGTCTTTACCCCGACGCGCCCAAGCCGCCCTGCGTGCTCGGCTACGAGGTCGCCGGCCTGGTCGATGCGGTCGGCGACGGGGTGAGCGAGTTCCAGGTCGGTGACCGGGTCGTGGGTGGCACCCGCTTTGGCGGCCAGGCGGAGCTGGTCACTGTCCCCGAGGAGCAGGCATTCGCCCTGCCCGAGGGTCTCAGCTTCGAGCAGGGGGCCGCGATCCCGGTCAACTACGGCACCGCGTACGCAGCGCTGATCGTGATGGGCAGCCTGCGCGAGGGCAACCGCGTCCTGATCCACGCTGCGGCGGGCGGCGTGGGAATCTCGGCAACGCAGATCGCCCGCAACGTCGGCGCCGAGATCTTCGGCACGGCCTCGCCGTCGAAGCACGACGCGATCCGCGCCCAGGGGGTGGATCACCCGATCGACTATCGCTCCCAGGACTTTGAGGCAGAGACGATGCGGATCACCGGTGGCGAGGGGGTGGATCTGGTGATCGACGCGCTTGGCCCTACCTCTTTTCGCAAGGACTACCGCCTGCTGCGCTCGGGTGGGCGGCTGGTCATGTACGGGCTCTCCGAGGGCACCAGGGACGGCAAGCGGAGCATCCCGGCGATGTTGAAGAGCCTGGCCTCGATGCCGACGACGACGATGCCCTGGTGGAAGAGCCTGCTGATCATGAACGAGAACAAAGGGGTCTTCGGGCTCAACATGCTCAAGTGGTGGGACGCCGAGGGCAACCTCGACCGGGTTCTCGATCCACTGAGCGAAGACCTCGAGGCCGGTCGTCTGCAACCGGTTGTCGCCGAGGCGTTCCCCTTCGAACGCGCCGGCGAGGCGCATAAATTCATCGCCGAACGCCGCAACGTAGGCAAGGTCGTGTTGTTTCCTTCATAGACGCTCCGACCCGATCGGCGGCGGGGACGGCTTTGCGATGAAAAGACTGCACCTGACTTTAGTTGGCCTGATGGCGCTGGCGGCGTTCGCGGTGCCGGCTGTCGTCAATGCCGAACAGAAACCCGTCACGGTGATCCTGGCCGGTGGAGACGAAGCGAACAGGATTCACATCTGGCTCAGCGCCGACGGACGCGAATACGTGATCGAATCGCTCGGCCCCCTCGGAGTCGGCGAATCGCCATGCAGCAACCCGGACGGCGATCCGAACCGGTTGGTCTGCGAAGCGCCGCGAATCGGTGGATTCTGGGTCAATGCCTCCGACGAAGACGACATCGTCTCGATCTCGAAAAACATCTCAATACCGGTCACGCTGAACGGCGGTGGGGGGGACGATCAGCTGATCGGCGGCGCCGGCAACGACCTGCTGCACGGCGATGCAGGCGACGACCGATTGGTCGGCCGCAAAGGCAGCGATGTCCTCTTTGGCGGCGGAGGGAACGACGTGTTGGTCGGGGGTCCCGGGAACGACGTGCTGCACGGCGGTTACGGGGAGGACAGAGTGATCGCAGGCCCGGGCGCCGACAGCCTGCATACGTTCTGACCCGGCGGCCTCACTCGGTTTCGCCGGCCACGCTCGAGCCGACGAGGCGCCCGCCGATGAAGAAAAGCGCGATCAGGAAGCCGAGCGACGACAGGGCCGCGTCGAGGCGGAAGGCGGCCTGAATGCCGTCGACAAAGCTGTCTTGGGCGGAGAAGATCGTCGTCGTCAAGCCGAGGCCGATCGCGCCGCCGGCGATCTGACACATGTAGAGGATTCCGCCGGCGAGGCTACTCTGCGATTCGTCGACCGAGGTGACCCCGGCGGTCGTCGCGGTGGGGTAGAAGCTGCCGATGCCGATGCCGAGCACGAACATTCCGGGGACCAGGGCCGCGTAGCCGGAGCTTTCGGTGACCTGCGAGAAGAGGAACGGAGCGATCGCGATGCAGGCCGCGCCCACCACGGCCAACGGCTTTGCCCCGAGCCGGTTGTAGAGCGGGCCGGCGATAAAGGAGACGAGGGCGAAGGTCGCCAGGAACGGCAAAACGCCCACCCCTGCTTCGAGCGGGGAGTAGTCGAGGTGCTTCTGCATGAACTGAGGCAGATAGAGGAGCGCGGCGAAGAAGGTCGCCGACATCAGCGTGATCGCCACGCAGGAAGCGCGGAAGCTCTCGTTGCTCATCACCGCCCGTGGAACCAGGGCGTTCATCCCGGCTCTTCGCTCGATCCGGACGAAGGCCACGATCAGAATCGCGGCAAGGGCCAGCATCGCCACCACTTTCGGGTCTCCCCAGCCCCAGTCGTCGACCTGGTCAAGCGCGACCAGGAGCGAGACCAGGCCGATCGAGATCGTCGCGATCCCCGGATAGTCGATGCGCTGTTCCCCCGCTTCCGGCTCCTTCACCTTGACCAGGTAGTAGGTGACGAGCACGGCGAAGGCGGCGATCGGCACGTTGAGGAAGAAGATCCAGCGCCAGCTGAGCGCATCGGTGAGGACGCCGCCGATCAGCGGGCCGATCGCGTTGCCGAGGCCGGCCGCGCCGAGGATGATGCCGCCGGCGAGCCCGGCCTTGTCGGAGGGCAGCAGCTCGAAGGTCATGCCGAGGATCGCCGGCCACATCAGCGCCCCGCCGACTCCCATCGCGACCCGGCTCGCGATCAGCCAGGTCTCCGTCTGCGCGGCGCCGCCAAGCGCCGACATCGAGGCGAAGATCGCGGTGCCGAGGAAGAAGGCGCGACGACGGCCGAACATGTCGGCAAGGCGCCCCCCGGTGACGATCATCACCCCGAAGGTGAGGGCGTAGGCGTTAACCACCCACTGGATCGTGTTGACGTTGGTGTCGAAGTCCTTCTCCATCGTCGGGATAGCGACGTTGACCGCGGAGAAGTCGTTGGCGATGACGAGCACGCTCATGCTCATCGCCAGCAGCGCCAGAATGGTGGGGCGATCCAGCCTTGCGATGCGCGCAGCCTACGCTAAGCTGGAGCGGCGAATGACCCACCGCTTCGACAGCCTGTCGCTACTTCTTCTCCTCCCCCTTCGGGGGGAATAGCGCTGGGCGGCGCGATAGCCGCGAGAGACAGAGGTCATTCGAAAGCACTGGAGAAGGAGGCAGTTCCATGAGCACCGCATCCGACGCAAACCGCGTCCACATCTTCGACACCACCCTGCGCGACGGCGAGCAGTCGCCCGGCATCTCGCTCAACACGGCGGAGAAGATCGAGATCGCCCAGCAGCTGGGGCGGCTCGGCGTCGACGTGATCGAGGCCGGTTTCCCGATCACCTCACCCGGCGATTTCGAGGCTGTCGAGGCGATCTCGCGGCAGGTTGAGGGACCGGTGATCTGCGGCCTCGCCCGTACCCACAAGGCCGACATCGACGCCGCCTGGGGCGCGATCCGCGAGGCGGGCCGTCCGCGTATCCACACCTTCATCTCGACCTCCGACATCCACATCGAGCACCAGCTGCAGACCGACCGCGAGGACGTCAAGGGCCAGGCCCGCGCCGCCGTGGCACTGGCCAAGTCCTACTGCGACGACGTCGAGTTCTCGCCGATGGACGCGACCCGCGCCGACATCGAGTTCACCGCCGAGGTATGCGCGATCGCGGTCGAGGAGGGTGCAACCGTGGTCAACATCCCCGACACCGTCGGCTATACCACCCCGGAGGAGTATGCGGACTACTTCCGCCGCCTCTACGAGCTGGTGCCGGGTCTGCGCGAGGTCGAGACCTCGGTCCACTGTCACGACGACCTGGGAATGGCCGTCGCCAACTCCTATGCCGGCCTGCTGGCCGGTGCGCGCCAGGTCGAGTGCGCTGTCAACGGGATCGGCGAGCGCGCCGGCAACTGCTCGCTGGAGGAGATCGTGATGCTGGTCAAGACCCGGGAGGACGTGCACGGGCTCTCGACCGGTCTCAACAGCCGCGAGCTGGCCCGAACCAGCCGCATGGTCTCCCGTCTCACCGGTTACGCGATCCAGCCCAACAAGGCGATCGTCGGTCGCAACGCCTTCGCCCACGAGTCCGGCATCCACCAGGACGGCGTGCTCAAGGAGCGCACCACCTACGAGATCATGGACGCGACCGAGGTGGGCCTGGAGTCGAACTCGATCGTGCTGGGCAAGCATTCGGGGCGCCACGCACTGCGCGACGCGCTGGAGCAGCTCGGCTTCAAGATCGAGGGCAATGCACTCAACGCCGCCTTCAAGCGCTTCAAGGAGATTGCCGATCGCAAGAAGCAGGTCACGGCGCTCGATCTGGAGGCGATCGTCTCCGACGAGATGCGCGAGCGGGCCGATGCCCACGAGCTCGCCTGGTTCGAGGTCGAGGCAGGTTCGCGACGCGAGCCGCTGGCCCGCGTCGCGGTGACGCTGCCCTCCGGCGAGGAGGTGGCCGGGGAGTCCGGCGGCGATGGCCCGGTCGACGCGATCTTCCACGCGATCCAGAAGGCGACCGAGACCGAGTGCGAGCTGCGCCAGTACACGGTCGAGGCGGTGACCGGGGGCGAGGACGCCCTCGGCCAGGTGACGGTGATGCTGCGTGCCGCGGGACGTCTGGCGACCGGCCAGGGGGTGGCCACGGACATCCTCGAGGCTTCGGCCAGGGCCTACGTGCGGGCGCTGTCGAACGCACTGGAGGGCGCCGCGATCCGCGAGGCCGAGGCGGCAACCGCCGAGGCAGCCGCGGAGCGCACTCCGGGCCCGTAACACCCCCGCGCGCCACCCGGCCCACAAAAGTCACACCCAGCGCGCCACCCGCGCGCCGCGCCCGGCCACCCTCACGGGCATGCCAAGCACCCCATCGCACGAAACTGCTTCCACCGTCGAATATCGACGCGAAGCGCAGTCTCGCCCGGTGGAACGCGAGGTGGCTGGGCTTGCGGGGCGGCAGTACGGGGTGGTTTCGCGGGGGCAGCTCATGCGGATGGGGATGACGGGAAGCGCCATCGATAGGCGAATCCGTGCGGGCCGTCTGCACTTGCTTCACCCCGGTGTCTTCGCGGTGGGGCACCGCGTCGTCTGCGGGGAGGGCCTCTGGCTCGCCGCCGTTCTCCGTGTCGGCGATGGAGCCGTTCTCAGTCATCGCTCGGCG
>DASUZP010000016.1:0-20122 GCA_036376775.1 Solirubrobacterales bacterium
CTTCAGCTTCCTTCCCGGCTTCGGGTCCGTCAGCTTTCGAAAGGAGAGCCGCGACATCTCAGCTCAATGAAAGCTGAGTGAGCACTGCGCCTGTGAGCTCCGCAGAAAAGGGGAGAAGCTTGCGTGGGAGGAGCCCGGTTGCGCTCCGATCGAATGTCGCCGAAGGCGGCGATATGCAATCTGTCAACTGCGCGGCGAAGCCGCGCTCAAACTCAGTCGCTAAGCCCCGAAGGGGCGTGCGACATCAATTCCGGGAGAGGCGCACCGCCTCCCGGCCCTACCGGGCAGCTCTCAGAACTCAGTCTCGATCCAGGGCATCATTTTGCGCAGGTCGCCGCCGACCTCCTCGACTTCATGCCCCGCGCCCTCCTCGCGCATCCGCGCCAGGTTCTCGCCCCCGGCGCGGTTCTCGGCGATCCACTCTTTGGCGAACTCGCCCGACTGGATCTCGCCGAGGATCTGCTTCATCGCCGCCCGCGACTCCTCGCCGATCACGCGTTTGCCGCGGGTCATGTCGCCGTACTCCGCCGTGTTGGAGATCGAGTAGCGCATCCCCTGAATCCCCTTCTCGTACATCAGGTCGGCGATCAGCTTGAGCTCGTGCAGGCACTCGAAGTAGGCAAGGCGCGGGTCGTACCCGGCCTCGACCAGGGTCTCGAAGCCGGCGCGTACCAGCTCCGAGGCGCCGCCGCAGAGGACCGCCTGCTCGCCGAAGAGGTCGGTCTCGCACTCGTCCTTGAAGGTCGTCTCGATGATCGCCGCGCGGCCGCCGCCGATCCCGGCGGCGTAGGCGAGGACGAGGTCGTGGGCGTTGCCGGTTGCGTCCTGGTGGACAGCCATCAGGCAGGGTACGCCGGTGCCTTCCTCGTACTGGCGCCGGACCAGATGGCCAGGGCCCTTGGGCGCGATCATGCCCACGTCGACGCCCGGCGGCGGCACGATCTGCTCGAAGTGGATCGCGAAGCCGTGGGCGAAGAGCAGCAGGTTGCCGGGGGCAATCCCATCGGAGATCTCCGCCTCCCAGACATCGGCCTGTTTCTCGTCGGGGAGAAGCACCATGACGAGGTCGCCGCGGCTGGCGGCATCGGCGATGCCGAGCACCTCGAGCCCGGCTCCTTCGGCCTTGGCGAGGCTGGAGGAATCGGCACGCAGGCCGACGACGACGTCGACGCCGGAGTCCTTCAGGTTGAGTGCGTGGGCGTGGCCCTGCGAGCCGTAGCCGAGGATGGCGACGGTCTTCCCCTCGAGCTTCGAGAGGTCGGCGTCCTTGTCGTAGAAGATGTCGTCGGTTTTCATGAGCGGTGAGGCTACCTGAGCGCTCTGCGCAGGAGCTTGCCCGAGGGAGTGCGCGGCAGCGCCGCCGCCAGCTCGACCCGCTTCGGCACCTTGAACCCCGCCAGCGACTCGGCGCAGTGGCGGCGCAGCTCGTCGGGGGTCGTCGCCGAACCGTCCTCGAGGACGACGACCGCGGTCACCGCCTGCTGCCACTCGGGATCCTCGCGGCCGACGACCGCCGCATCGGCGACCTCGGGATGGCGCAGCAGCACCTGCTCGACTTCGGCCGGGACAACGTTCTCGCCGCCGCTGACGATCATGTCGTCCATGCGGTCCTCGACGTAGAGAAAGCCGTCCTCGTCGATCCGGCCCAGGTCTCCGGTGTGCAGCCAGCCGTCGGAGTCGACCCTGCTTGGCGCCACGGTCGGCCCCTGGACGAGGATCTCGCCGTCGCGGATGCGCAGGTGCGTGGTCAACAGCGGCCGGCCGGCCGAGCCGAGCTTGCGCTGCGCCTCTGCCGGGGCAAGCGTCGTCACCTGCGAGCAGGCCTCGGTCAGGCCGTAGGTCTGCACGACCGTGGCGCCGCGACCGATCGCCTCTTCGAGCGGCTCCTCGGGCACCGGCCCGCCGCCGATCAGGATCGCGCGTGGCCCGGAGAGGTCGGCGCCGGCTTCCAGCAGCCGGGTCAGCTGCGTAGTGACCAGCGAGAGGACGGTGATCTCGTCGTCTTCGAGCGCGGCCGCGACCCGGTCGACGTCGAAGCCGTCGTGCAGGACCGCAGCGGTCCCGTAGATCACCGAGCGCATAACGATGCTGAGGCCGGAGATGTGACTGAGCGGGAGACAGCAGAGCCAGCGGTCGGTCGGCTCGACGCCGATGTTGAAGCCGGAGCCGACCGCGCTCCAGAGGAAGTTGCCGTAGGTGAGCTCGATTGGTTCCGGTGTGCCGCTGCTGCCGCTGGTCAGCACCCGACAGCAGGGCGCGTCCATGTCGTGCTCGCCAAGCAGCGGCAGGTCGGCCTCGGTCTGGGTCAGCTCGCCGGGATCGCTGAGGTCGACGGTCGGCTCCTCGGCGGCGATCACGGCGGCGCGCTCCGCCGCCGTCAGCCGCGGGCTCAGCGGCAGCAGCACGGCGCCGACCTTCATCAGGGCGTGGACGAGGACGACCTGCTCGCGACGCGGCTCCATCGTCAGCGCGGCGACCGAGCGCCGGCGCACGCCATGCGCCTCCAGGCGCCGCGCGACCCAGGTCGCCTCCGCCTCTAGCTCGGCATAGGTCACCTCGGAGCCGTCCGCGATCAGGGCGGTGCGGTCCGGGCAACTCTGAGATCTCTGGGCGAGCCAGTCGTCGAGCTTCATCGGCTGGATATCGTGCCCATCATGCCGAAACGCCACAAGGACGCCCCGCCCGAACAGGATCTCTACGCCCCGATCAAGTGGGAGGCCGCCGGCGAGTACGGCGACATCCGCTACGAGAAGGCCGACGGAATCGCGAAGATCGCGATCGACCGGCAGGAGGTGCTCAACGCCTTCCGCCCCCAGACCCTGGTCGAGATCTCCGCTGCGCTGGAGCTGGCACGGGAGGACACGGGTGTCGGCGTCATCATTCTCACCGGCGAGGGACAGAAGGCGTTCTGCGCCGGCGGCGACCAGACGGTGCGCGGCGACAGCGGCTACGTCGCCGAGGGCGCCTCGCTCGGCCGCTTCCACGTCACCGACCTGCAGGTGCAGATGCGACGGCTGCCGAAGCCGGTGGTCGCCATGGTGGCCGGCTATGCAATCGGCGGCGGCCACGTCCTGCACGTCTGCTGCGACCTGACGATCGCCGCCGACAACGCCTGCTTCGGGCAGACCGGGCCGCGCGTCGGGTCCTGGGACGGCGGTTTCGGCGCCTCGCTGCTGCGCGACCTGGTCGGGACCAAGAAGGCGAAGGAGTTCTGGCTGCTGTGTCGCCAGTACGACGCCGCGGAGGCACTGGAGATGGGCCTCTGCAACGCGGTCTTCCCGGTCGCCGAGCTGGAACGCGAGACGGTCGCCTGGTGCCGGGAGATGCTTGCCCTCTCGCCCTTCGCCCTGCGCCTGGTCAAGGCCAGCTTCAACGCGCACGAGGACGGCTACGCGGGGATCCAACAGCTGGCCCACGACACCAATCTGCTCTTCTACGGCAGCGAGGAGGCCCGCGAGGGACGCGAGGCGTTCAAGCAGAAGCGTCGGCCCGACTTCTCCGAGTTCCCGCGACGGCCATGAGGATCTGGCTGATGGCGGCGCGGCCGCGGACCCTGCCGGCCGCGATCGCGCCGGTCCTGGTCGGCACTGCGGCGGCGGTCGAATGGGCGGGGCACCTGCCGCGCGTTGGCGCCTTCGTCGCCGCCCTGCTGGGCTCGGTCTTCATCCAGATCGGTACCAATCTCGCCAACGACTACTCGGACGCCAAGCGCGGCGCCGACACGGTCGACCGGCTGGGGCCGGTCCGGGTCACCTCGGCCGGGCTGGTTACTCCGCAACGGGTACTGGTCGCCACCTGGGTGGCGTTCGGCGTCGCGATCGCCTGCGGGATCTACCTGACTGCGGTCGCCGGCCTCGTCATCCTGCTGATCGGCGCCCTCTCGATCGCCGCCGGCGTCCTCTACACCGGCGGCCCGCGCCCCTACGGCTACGCCGGCCTCGGCGAGGTCTTCGTCTTCCTCTTCTTCGGCCTCGTCGCCGTCAACGGCTCCTACTACGTCCAGGTCGAGCAGCTCGACGCGCTACCGCTGGGCCTCTCGATCGCGGTCGGCTTCCTCGCCACGGCGATCCTCGTCGTCAACAACGTCCGCGACCTCGAGACGGACCGGCGCGCCGGCAAGAACACCCTCGCGGTGCGCATGGGCCGCAGCAATGCCGTCGGGCTGTACCGGCTGCTGGTGCTGGGCGCCTTCGTCGTTCTACCCATAGCCCTAGTCGCCGGCGACGCCAGCCTGCTGCCGCTGATCGGACTGCTCTCGCTGCCGATGGCGATCGGGCCGCTGCGGGCGATGAGCAACCGCACCGACGGCCCGGCGCTGAACGCGGCCCTGGCCGGCACCGGCGCCCTGCTCGGCGCTTTCAGCCTGCTGGTCTCGATCGGCCTGCTCCTCGCGGCCTGAGACGAAACTGCATCCGGCGTCGGATGACGACGCAGGATGCAGTTTCGACCATGATGTGGCGATGCGTATTGCTTCGGCTGAGGTCGTCCCTTACGCGCTTCCCTTTGCGGAGCCATATGTCACGGCGGCCGGAACGCTCAGACAGCGCGAGATGGTGCTGCTGCGGCTGCGCGACGCGGAGGGCTTGATTGGCTTGGGCGAAGCGGTGCCGCTCTCTTTGCGCGGCGGGTCGTCGTTGGCCCAGGTGGTCGACGAGTTGGAAGCGCTCGGCGTGCGCGAGGAGCTGGATGAGGCGAGCCTGCGCGGCGGCACGGTCGGGCTCTCGGCGCCAGCCCGCTGCGCGGCGCTAACCGCGCTGCTCGACCTTCGCGGCAGGCGCGCCGCGGCGGAGGGCGGAGCTTCGGCCGGGCCGGCGCCGCCGGTGCGCTGCAACGCGACCCTCGTCGCCGGCGATCCGGCGGGGGTGGTCGCCGCGGCGGAAACCTGGGCGGCGGAGGGGCTCTCGACGTTCAAGCTGAAGCTCGGCACGGGCGACGACGCGGCGCAGGTACGGGTGGTGCGCGAGGCGCTGGGCCCGCGGGCGCGCATCCGGGTCGACGCCAACGGCGCCTGGGACCTGGAGACGGCGAAGCGCGTACTGGCGGAGATCGAGCCCTACGAGATCGAGCTCGCGGAGCAGCCGGTGGCGACCATCGAGGAGGCGGCGGAGCTGGCCGCCTTGACTTCGATCCCGCTGGCGGCCGACGAGAGCGTCGAGAACCGAGCGGATGCCGAGCGAGTTGCCGCCTCGGGCGCCTTTGCCCTGACCGGGATCAAGCTTTCCAAGGTCGGCGGGCCCGAGGAGGCGCTGGAGATCGCCGAGGTGCTGCCTGCCTACATGACGAGTGCACTCGACGGGCCCGTGGGGATCGCGGCCGCCGCCCAGGTCGCCCAAACGCTAGGGAACCTGAGTCGGGTCGCCGGCGAGAGTCTCGCCCACGGCCTGGCCACCCAGCGCCTCTTCGCCTCCACCGTCGCCTCGGTCGAGTGCGAGCTGCGTGGCGGCATGCTTCACCCGCCGGAGGGACCTGGCTTGGGGGTCGAGATCGACGAGGACGCGCTGCAGGCGCACCGTCTCTGACCGGCCGGGGCGACTTTTCGGCCCCATAGGGGGTAAAAGTCGCCCCACATGGACCCGACCAACGCCAATACTGCCTTGGCCTCGGCCTTGGCCGAGGAGCTGGCGCGCTGCGGCCTGCGCCACGCCGTCCTCTCCCCCGGCTCGCGCTCGACTCCCTTGGCACTGGCGCTTTGGCGTCAGTCCGAGATCGAGACGACGGTGATCGTCGACGAGCGCTCCGCCGCCTTCTTCGCCCTCGGCGCGGCGCAGGCCACCGGGGTGCCGGTCGCGATCCTCTGCACCTCGGGCACCGCCGCCGCCAACTTCCATCCGGCGGTCTGCGAGGCCGACCACGCCGCGGTGCCGCTGCTCGTGCTGACGGCGGACCGACCGCCGGAGCTGCGCGGTATCGGCGCCGGGCAGGCGATCGACCAGCTCAAGCTCTACGGCGAATCCGTGCGCTGGTTCTGCGAGGTCGGCACCCACGAGGCCGACGACGACGGCCTGCTCCACTACCGCGCCACCGCCTGCCGCGCATTTGCCGCGGCGCGGGGGGAACAGCGTCCTGGTCCCGTCCATCTCAACTTCCCCCTGCGCGAGCCGCTGGCGCCGTTGCCGGTCAGCGACGCCGTGACGGCAACCGACGCCCTTGCCCTGCAGGGCCGCGGGGAGCGCCCGTTGACCGCGGTGACGCCGATCGACATGGAGCCATCGCAGTTCCTCCTCGACGAGGTTGCGGGACATATCGCCGAGGCGGACATCGGCGTGATCGTCGCCGGCCGTCAGCTCGACCCCGAGCTGCGTGAGCCACTTGCCCATCTCGCCCGCGTCGCGGGCTATCCGATCCTCGCCGAGCCGACCTCGCAGATCCGCTGCGGACCGCATGATCGCTCCCACGTCGTCACTACCTACGACCTGTTGCTGCGCGACGAGCGCTTCCGCGAGACCGCCTCGCCGGACCTGGTCCTGCGCTTCGGCGAGATGCCGACCAGCAAGCCGCTGCGCTCCTGGCTGACGGAATCCGACGCCGACCAGATCGTCGTCGACCCGCTCGGCGACTGGAACGAGCCGACCCGCAGAGCCGCGGCTCTGCTGCGCGCCGATCCGACCGAGCTGGCGGCGGGTTGGGCAGCGCGCCTCGGCGAGGAGCGCCCACCCCCGGCGATGTGGCTGGAGGCAGAGCGCGCCGCGCGTGAAGCGGTCGAGGCGGAGCTGGGCGCAGGGGACGCGCTTACCGAGCCCGGCCTGCAACTCGCGCTCGGCGCCGCCTACCGCGACGGCGAGCTCGTCTACACCGCCTCGAGCATGCCGATCCGCGATCAGGAGGCATTCCTGCCGAGCACCGACAGCGACACGGCCTTCCTCTGCAACCGCGGCGCCAACGGCATCGACGGCCTGATCTCCTCGGGCATCGGCGCTGCCCACGCCACCGGCAGGCCGACGACGATCGTCACCGGAGACCTCGGCCTGCTGCACGACATCGGCGCGCTGGCCGCCCTGCGCGACGTCTCCACCCCGGTCCGCATCGTCGTCATCGACAATGGCGGCGGCGGCATCTTCCATTTTCTGCCGCAGCAGGAAGTGCTGGCTTCCGAGGAGTTCGAAGCGCTCCTCGGCACCCCACGCCGAGTTGACGTCGGCAAGGCTGCGGCCCTCTTCGAACTGCCCCACCGGCGCCTCGAGTCCCTAGACGAGCTCCCTGAAACGCTGGCAACCGGCACCGGCCTGATCGAGGTCAAGGTCGACCGCCAGACCAACGTCGGCCTGCACCGGCGGATAGCCGACAGCGTCTCCACGGCGATCGATTAGCAGGCGATCCGACCCGCCTCACGCCCTAAACCGGGCTGCCAGGTCGGGTTGAAGAAGAAGACGCGACTGCCTCGACCGCGGGGCACTGGGACCGAGAGCCGGGAGGGGCAGGTCCCATCGGCGTTGACCTCGATTACCGCTGCTTCGAGTTCGCCGGAAGCCTGCAGAGTCGGAGCGCTTTTGGTCGTGTACACGAGGCGCTCGCCCGAAGGGTCCCAGCTCGCCGGACGCTCGGCCTTTACGGGCGTATCGCTGATGCGGCGCCGGGATGAGCGGTCGGCCCTCATCGTGTAGAGATCGACCGAGAACCCGTCGCCGGACTCACAGCATGACGTGTCCCCCACCCTGTGATTCCAGAGGAAAGCGATCCGGCTTCCGTCGGGCGAGTACCGCGGCCAGGCGGCATTCCTGGCCAGCACATAGGGGGCGCGTTCATCGAGAGGCAGCGCGACCGCGTCAGCTCGATCATGAAAAACATCGCGATGAGTGAGGCCGAGCACGGATCCATCGGGCGCGAAGGACGAGGGCAGATCTTCGACCCCGTTCGCCCAATCGGTGAGCTGCCTCAGCCCCCGCCCATCCACACCCACACTCCAGGTGGTCGCGCCTTTCCAGCCGATTAGGCCGAATGCACTCCGCCCCCTTCCCCGTCTGTTGACTCTTTTCGCAAAGGCGATGGTCGTGCCGTCCGGCGAGAAGACCGGGTCGAACCCACCGCGGGTCCCGGGAACCGCATGCAGCCCGGCTCCGTCGGACTGGATGACGTAGAGCTGTCTGCCTTGCGGCTGCAAGAGCCCATGAAGGGAACCCTCGACGCCGCTGAACGCGATCGACGACCCGTCTGAGGACCAGGCCGGCGCGGAGAATGGAAACGGCAGCGGTCGGACGTGAAGACGGCCGCCCGCCACTATGACTTTCTCCCCTAGTGCCGCATCGCTGGTGGCGATCGCCAACGAGGTCGGTCGACTCGTGAGTTGCAGGAGAGCGAGCCGCGGCCCGGAGGGGGCGTCAGCTGCGACATGACCACCAGCGCCCAGCGCCGCCAGTGCAACTCCTCCCATTGCCAATACCCGGCGGATCATGGGTCGGTTTCCTTACTCGGCCAAGAGTGGCAGCAGTGCCTGTAGCTTGACCTCGGTCTCCTCCAACTCCGCTGCCGGGTCGGAGCCGGCGACCACGCCCACGCCGGCGAAGAGGCGGGCCTCGCGGTCGCGGAGCAGGGCACTGCGCAGGGCGACGCAAAACTCGCCGTCCTCGGTCGCGTCCATCCAGCCGACCGGGCCGGCGTACCAGCCGCGATCCATGCGCTCCAGGTCCGTGATCGTCGCGGCTGCCCCAGGCCAGGGCTCGCCGCCCACAGCGGGGGTCGGGTGCAGTAGGCCGGCCAGCTCGACCGCCGAATGGGATTCGGCAAGCTGTGCGATCACCGGCGTCGCCAGGTGCTGGATGTTCGCGACCTTGATCACCTCCGGCTCCGGCGCCGTCTGCACCCAGACGGAGTGCGGGCGCAGCTTGCGGACGATCCGCTCGGCGACGATCCGCTGCTCGCGACGGTTCTTGTCGCTGCGCAGCAACTGCTCGCCGAGGTGGTCGTCGACGGCCGGATCGGAGCTGCGCCGGGTCGAGCCGGCCAGCGCCACGGTCGAGGCGCCGGCGCCGGAGCGGCGGATCAGCAGCTCCGGGCTGGCGCCGAGGAAGGCCGCCTCGGGGGTACCGCGGCAAAAGCAGAAGCAGGAGGGGAACTGCTCGCGCAGGGCGCCGAAGATCGCCGCCGGATTGTGCGCGGCGCCGGCCTCGACCGTGACCTCGCGGGCGAGTACGACCTTGCTCATCTCGCTGTTGTCGATCCGCTCTGTCGCAGCCTCGACCGCGGCTTCGAACTCACTGGGCAGGCGGACGCTGCGGATCTCCGGCCGATCGGCGAGGTGCGGATCGAGCATCGGCAACGGATCGGTGCGCAGGATGGCGATTCGCGCCGCCATCTGGTCGGCGAGCCCATCCGCGTTGTCGCCCGGCGAGACGACCAGGTTGACGGTGAGGAATGCCTCGCCACCCTGCCGACAGACCGAGAGCTCCGGCAGGACCATCGAGGCGGGCTCGAACGACGACCAGGGCGGGGACGACGCCCCATCGTCATCGAAGGCGAAACCACCGGTCCAGACAGGCCCCGCGCCGGCCGGCAGCCCGGAGGGCTCGTCGAAGACGGCGCCCTCGTTCAAGCGCAGGCACTCCAGCGCCACGTCGGCAAAGCGATCCACGCCGCGCGAGCTCGCTTCGTGGGCGACTCCCAACGTCGCAAGCGCGAACTTCCGGTCAGGCTGCTCCCAGCAGAACCAGCGATCGGATGCCAAGCGCGACGCAAATACTGCTGCGCATGGATCGACTCCCTCAACCGAGATGGTGGCGCTTACGAGAGTTCTCTTGTCGCGGGCAAGGGCTCGTTCGATCGCGGGCCGAAGGCCAGAGATGAGGCGGGAGTCGATCACGAGACGATCACGAGGTCGTCTGGCTCGAAGATGACGTGGTCCAGAGGTTGCCAGTCAAGGACGCAGGGAGGCCGACGAGGGAAGCGCACCAGTCGGTGCGTGACCCGAGGAGAACGACCGAGGACGCAGGATGGCGACCTCTGGGGCCGTCATCTTCAGTCAGACCCGCGGGCGATTGCAATCTCGCCCGTCCTAACCATCTCGATCAAGCCGTGAGGACGGATCATCCGCTCGAAGGCCTCGATCTTGTCGGCAGAGCCGGTCACCTCGATCGTCATCGTGCGTCGCGAGACGTCGATGATCTTGGCACGGAAGATCTCCGCGAACTGGATGATCTCGGCGCGGCTCTCGACCGCGGCGGAGACTTTGAACATCGCCATCTCGCGGGCGACGGTCTCCTCCGGCTCCATGTCGCGGATTTTCAGCACGTTGACGAGCTTGTGCAGCTGCTTGGTCACCTGGTCGATCGGGTGGACGGCGCCGTCGAGGGTGAGCGTGATCCGCGAGACGCTGGGGTCGTCGGTCGGGCCGACCGCGAGCGTGTCGATATTGAAACCGCGGCGCGAGAAGAGCCCCGCAATCCGCGCCAGGACCCCCGGCTTGTTCTCGACCAGGATCGAGAGGATGTGTTTGCGCCCGCTCAGCTGACCGGGCACATGCAGATCCTCCAGCCTCACTGTCTGGGGAGTTCCGGCCTCCATCAACGCACTCCCTGCGGTGCCTCAACCATGTCCCTCGCAGCTGAGCCCGGCGGGATCATCGGGTAGCAGTTCTCCTCCTGGGCGACGCGGACGTCGAGCAACACCGGGCCGTCGGTCTCCAGCGCCGCGGTCATCGTCGCCTCGAGCTCGTCGGCGACCTCGCAGCGCATGCCGGTAGCGCCGAAGGCCTCGGCCAGCTTCACCCAGTCCGGGCTGGCGCCCATCTGCACCGAGCTGTAGCGGCGATCCCAGAACAGCTCCTGCCACTGGCGCACCATACCCATGTAGCCGTTGTTCATCAGGAAGACCTTGACCGGGATCTCTTCGGTGACGCAGGTCGCAAGCTCCTGGCAGTTCATGATCAGGCTGCCGTCGCCGGCGAGGCAAACGACGTCGTCGTCGGGCCTGGCGACCTTGGCACCGACCGCCGCCGGCAGGCCGAAGCCCATCGTCCCCAGACCACCGGAGTTGATCCAGTGGCGGGGCTGCTCGAAGCCGTAGTACTGCGCCGCCCACATCTGGTGCTGGCCGACGTCGGAGGTGACGATCGCGTTCCCCTTCGTCGCCCGGTGCATCGCCTCGACCATGAACTGAGGCTTGATCTCACCGTCCACCCCGGGCTCATAGCGCAGCGGATGCTGCTCCTGCCACTCGCGCAGCTGTTTCCACCAGGGATCGAGCCGTGAGCTGTCGGTCTGCAGCGCCCGGTACTCGCGGTTCAGCTCGGGCAGGACCAGCTTGACGTCGCCGACGATCGGGATGTGGGCGCCGATGTTCTTGGAGATCTCGGCCGGATCGATGTCGATGTGGATGATTTTGGCCTGCGGCGCGAACTCGGAGAGCTTGCCGGTGATGCGGTCGTCGAAGCGGGCGCCGATCGCGACGATCAGGTCGGCGTTGTCCATCGCCCAGTTGGCGGTCACCGTGCCGTGCATGCCGAGCATGCCCAGCCAGTGCTCGCCCGAGGCGGGATAGGCGCCCAACCCCATCAGCGTCGAGGTGATCGGGAAGCGGTCGGCCGCGGTCAGCTCGCGCAGCTCCTCGGAGGCGTTGGCGTTGACCACGCCGCCCCCCGTGTAGAGGATCGGCCGTTTCGCGTTTGCAAGCGCTTTGGCGGCGATCCGCACCTGTTTGATGTTGCCCTTGCCCATCGGTTTGTAGCCGGGCAGTTCGACCGGCTCGGTGCGTGGCGAATACTCGATCTCGGCGCGCGAGAGGTCCTGCGGGATGTCGAGCAGCACCGGGCCCGGTCGCCCCGTCGCGGCGACGTGGAAGGCCTCGTGGACGTACTCGGGGATCTGGCGCGGATCGGTCACCTGGAAGGAGTGCTTGACGAAGGGCAGCGTCGCGCCGAGGATGTCGGCCTCCTGGAAGCCGTCGGTGCCGATCAGCTCGGTCCGCACCTGGCCGGTGACGAACACGGTCGGCACCGAGTCCATCATCGCGTCGGCGATCGCGGTCACCAGGTTAGTCGCGCCGGGGCCAGAGGTGGCGAAGGCCACCCCCACCCTGCCCGAGGCCTTGGCGTACCCCTCGGCCGCGTGGCCGCCGCCCTGCTCGTGGCGCACCTGGATGTGGCGGAAGCCGGCGTCGACCAGCGCATCGTAGGTCGGCAGGTTGGCCCCGCCGGGGATGCCGAAGATGTTCTCCACACCCTCGGCCTTGAGGCTTTTCATCAACGCGTCCGCGGCTCTCATCGGACTGGCGATGGTACCAGCGGGCCTATGCCTGGCCGGCAGGAGATTTGGCGGGGTTCCAGCGGGTGTGCGGATCGATCGAGCCCTCGATCACGTTGCCTTTGTAACGCTCGATCGCGTGGATGATCGACTCGACCAGCTCCTCGCCGAGCAGGGTCGGCTCGAGGCCGAGGTCGAGCAGCTTGGTGTGGATCGCGTTGTAGTAGTGCTCTTCCTTCTCGACCCGCGGGTTGTCGCAGTGCTGGATCTCGACCGAATAGCCGAGGTGCTCACCGGCCGCCTTGACCAGTTCGGCGAGCTCGAGCACCGAGAACTGCTCGGTGAACTGGTTGAAGACGCGGAACTCGCCGCCCGCGGCGGGGTTGGTCGCCGCCAGCTCGACACAGGCGAGCGTGTCGCGGATATTGAGGAAGCCGCGCGTCTGCCCGCCCGTGCCGTAGACGGTCAGCGGGTGGCCGATCACCGCCTGCACGCAGAAGCGATTGAGTACGGTGCCGAAGATCTCGTCGTAGTCGAAGCGGGTGATCAGGCGCTCGTCGCCGGCGGTCTCCTCGGTCTCTATCCCGTAGACGACGCCCTGGTTGAGGTCGGTGGCGCGCAGGCCCCAGGTGCGGCAGGCGAAGTGGATGTTGGTCGAGTCGTGGACCTTGGAGCAGTGGTAGAGCGAGCCCGGCAGCTTCGGAAACGGCAGCGTGTCCTTGCGACCCTTGTGCTCGATCTCGATGTAGCCCTCCTCGATATCGATGTTGGGCTGGCCGTACTCGCCCATCGTCCCCAGCTTGACCAGGTGGCAGTCGGGGACGCGATCGCGCATCGCGAAGAGCAGGTTGAGGTTGCCGATCACGTTCGTGTACTGGGTCTCGACCGCGCGCTCGCGCGAGATCATCGAGTAGGGCGCCGAGGGTTGCTCGCCGTAGTGGATGACGACCTCGGGATGGGTCTCGGCGACCACCCCGTCGAGGAAATCGCCGTCCTCGACCGAGCCGGTGAAACTCTGGATCTCCTTGCCCGAGGTCTCGCGCCAGGCCTCTATGCGCGGCTCGAGGTCGGCGATCGGCGTCAGCGAATCGCTGCCGCTCTCACCGACCCAGCGACGGCGGGAGAAGTTGTCGACGACGGCGACCTCGTGCCCGCGGGCCGAGAAGCGGAGGGCGGTGGGCCAGCCCAGGTAGCCGTCGCCCCCGAGGATTAGGACGCGCATAGGTCGCGGCAGGGTAGCGGACAGGGGCGACATAGCATCCAGAGGATGACGGGACTTGCGGCGCGCAACGGCGGGCGGATAGGGCTCGCGGCGCTGGTCGCAATCCTTCTGCTCGGCGCGGGCCTGCGCCTGGACAACGCCTGGCGGGGGCGGGCGCCCGTCTACGACGCGCAGGGCTACGCGAGCATCGCCGTCAACCTGGAGCGAGGAGAGGGCTTCAGCCTCGGGCCCGGAGCGACCCAGCCGGCGAGCAACTACTCCCCCGGGTTGCCGCTGTTCGTCAGCGGTGTCTACGCCGTGGCCGGGGGCGTTCACGAACGCACGGCCCGTCTCGTGCTTGCCCTGCTCGGCACGCTCTCGGTGCTCTTCGCCTACCTGATCGGGCGCCGGCTCGCTGGTCCGCCCGCCGGCCTGGTCGGCGCCGCGGCTGTCGCCATCTACCCCGCCATCCTGGAGTACCAGGGCATGCTGATGTCCGAGCCGCTTGCCGCGAGTCTCCTGTCGGGTGCAGTGCTGGCGATGCTCTGGGCAGCGGGGCCGGCCAGCCCTGGCGCGCGGGTCCTGTCGCGGGGGAAGGGGGGGTTAGCGGACTCACCCGTCCGAACCCCCCCTTCCCCCGCGCCACCCGCGCGAGGTTGGTTGGTGCCGGGACTGTTGCTCGGAGCGCTGGCGCTTGTCCGCCCGGAGTATCTGGCTATTTCGCTGCCGGTAGCTGTTGTGGTGTTCGCGCGTCGAGGGCGGGATGACTGGCGAGCTGGTCTCGTTCAAGCGCTGGTGATGCTCGTTGGCGTGGCGATGATCGTCGTGCCGTGGACCGTTCGCAACGAGGTGGCGCTGGGGCGGTTCGTGCCGATTTCGACGGGTGGCGGGCAGGTGTTGTTCGCCGGCAGCTATATGCCGTCGGGTGGCGACCCGGAACGGGTCGGTGCCGAGGTGTTGGAGCGGCATCCCGAATTGAGGCAAGAGCTGCCGCCGAACCCGCGACTGGAGCAGATCCTCGCTGCTCTGGCGAAGCAGCGGTACCCAGAGCTTGAAAGCGATGCCGCACTGGCGCGAATGGGACGTGAACGGCTTTGGGATGACGTCAGCGAACGGCCGGTCGAGTACGCCGGGTTCGTCGCCGCGAAGCTATGGCTGATCTGGGGTCATGGGCCGCGCGACGTAATGCGTGAGCCGCTCTGGGAGGCGCTGCACTGGCTGCTTGTCGCACTCGGGCTGCTGGGGCTCGGCGTGCTCGCCTGGCAGCGCCGCTGGGAGGCGTTGCTGCTGGGCGTCGTCCTGGTCGCGGTGACCGCCACCGGCGCTCTGCTCGTCGCCTCGCCGCGGCGTGCCCTGGTGACGATTCCGGTGGTCGCGGCGCTGGCCGGCGTCGCGACCACCTGGGTCGTCAGGACTTGTACTGGACGGCGAACGTCAGCTTGACGAAGGTCGCCGTATCGGCGCCTTTGAAGGTGCAGATGTAACGCACGAAGTCCGGTTCGGTCGAGAACACGGTCGGCCTGCAGTAGAAGCCACCGACGTTCCCGCGCGGCTGCTCCAGGCCGATTTCGGTGACCTTCTCGATCACGCGCTTTGCCTGCCCGCAGGTGGCAAAGCGGGCCTGCGAAGGATCGACGTCGCTTGCGCTCAGCTTCGCGGTGACTTTCCCTCCGACCACCTGTGGCGACGCTGCGGTGCAGGCCTTTTTCACGTTTTCCACGGGCAGGCTTTCCGTGGGCATCGCGGCCGCAACCGAAGCGAGTGCGAGCGCCGCGCAGAGAAGCGCGCAGAAGGCGATCAGCGAGGAACGTGACATCAAGAGGCTCCTTCCAGAGGGTTCATGGGTAGCCCAGGTCATTTCGACAGCGGCACCCGGCGCCCTTGCTCCGGATAGCCTCAACCGCCTTGACCGCGATCGGCAACCGGATCCGGACCCTCCCCGAGCGCCATGGGCGGACGACCCTGATCCTGCTGACGCTGGTCCTCCTGCTCGGCTTCGGCCTGCGCGCCTACCGCGTGGTCGAGCCGTTGCCGACCCCCGGAGACGACGCCCACGCCTACTACGCGCTCTCCAAGTCGCTCTATGAGGAAGGCAGCTACGGCGGGCCGGCCTTCCGCGACGCCAGCGACTGGTCCCCCGGAGCGCCGCTCCTCTACGCGGCTTCCTTTTACGCGACCGCGGGCGCCCGCGAAGGCACCGCGCGGATCGTCGAGCTGCTGCTCGGCCTCGCGGCGATAGTCGCTGCCTACCTGCTCGGCCGCCGGCTCAACTGTCGACCAGCCGGCCTGATCGCAGCCTTCGGAGTAGCCGTCTATCCACCCTTCATCCACTCGACCGGAGCCCTATACAGCGAGCCCCCGGCGATCTTTACCTTGCCGGCAGCAGTGCTCGCGTTTCTGTGGGCGTCCGATGCAGCGGGACCGGCCGACTCAGCGCGCGGGTCCTGTCGTGGGGGGAGGGGGGCACTGCGGGCGGGCCACGGTCCGTCCTCGACCCCCCTCCCCCCACGCCACCCGCGCGTGAGATGGTTGGTAGCGGGACTACTGTTCGGAGCGACGGCCATGGTCCGGCCGGAGTACCTGCTGGTCGGCATGGCGTTCGCCGCGTTAGCTGCGATCTTTGTCGCCCAGCGCCAAGGCTTGAAGCCGGGCCTAGCGGCGGGAGGCCTACTCGCCGTCGGACTGCTCGTGCCGATCGTCCCCTGGACGATCCACAACCAGATCGTCCTCGACCGCACGGTGCCGATCTCGACCGGCGGCGGCAAGGCGCTCTACGTCGGCACCTTCCTGCCCGCGGACGGCGAATACCAGCGGGTCAAGGCGATGCTGGTCGAGCGCTACCGGCACCGCGATCTCCCGCCACACTCCGCAGCGCTCGAACGAGTCGACCCGACCCCCCTCTTCGACCGCGTCGCCGCCCGCTATCCCGACCTGCCGCGCGACTCGGCGCTGGGCAACATCGGCAAGCAGAACTTCTCCATGTACTTCGGCGAAGATCCCTTCGGCTACCTGGCGATGACCGTGCGCAAGGTGTGGCGGATGTGGAGCGCGGGCATCGGCGAAGCGATGGAATCGAGCGCCGGGGGGGTCATCCAGGTGCTGCTGGTGCTGCTCGGCCTCGCCGGCCTCGCCCTGCTCGGGTTGCGCCGCCGCTGGTGGGATCTGGTGGCGATGGCGACCCCGATCGTCCTCGTCACCGCGGTCGGCGCGGCCTCGCTGGCGGCACCGCGGCGCAACGAGATCCTGATGACGCTGATCTTTCCGCTTGTCGGCGTGGCGCTGGCGCGAGCCGGTGCGGCCATATCCTCCAGCGGCTCATGGTGGTCCCCGAGGCAGGCATCCTCCCCTCAGAGCTGACGGCGCTGCGCGCCGCCGGCCTGCTGATCGCAGCGGCGATCGTCGCCTACGCGATCCTGCGCCGCCGGACGCTGCGCAACGTCGACGTGCTGATCCTGCTGGCCGCCGGACTCGGCCTGGCGATCGTCTCCGGGACCGAGCTGACCGACAAGCTGCTCTCCGCCTTCTCCTTCGAAAAGGGCAACGGCGGCCGCATCCTCGGCCTCGCCGTCTTCTCGATCTTCATCCTCTTCGGGCTGATCCTGCGGGCGCTCGCCCAGACCGCGCGCAACTCGCGCCAGCTTTCCGCCGTGCTCGAGGGCCTTGCCTGGGAGGAGTTCCGGCAGGCGAAGCTGCCGGAACGCTTCAAGGACAGGGTCGCGATCCTCGTCCCCGCTTACAACGAGGCGGAAAACGTCGGCCAGGTGCTGGATCTGATGCCGCGCGAGGTCTGCGGCGTCGAGACGGCGCTGCTTGTCGTCGACGACGGCTCTCGCGACGGCACCGGCGACGTCGCCGCCGAGCACGGCGCGATCGTCGCCCGTCACGTGATCAACCGCGGCGGCGGCGCTGCCCTGCGTACCGGCTACCGGCTGATGGTCGAATCCGGCGCCATGGTCGTCGTCACCCTCGACGCCGACGGCCAGCACCTGCCCGCGGAGATGGAGCGCCTGGTCAAGCCGGTGCTCGACGGCGAAGTCGATGTCGCCCACGGCTCCCGGGTGCTCGGCGAAGCCGACGACAACCACTTCGCCCGCGAGCTGGGCATCGTCTTCTTCAACCGGCTCGTCTCCTTCATCACGCGCACCAAGGTCAGCGACTGCTCCAACGGCTATCGCGCCGTGCGGACCACCGTCCTGCCCCAGCTGGTCCTGCGCCAGGAGCAGTTCCACACCTCCGAGTTCATGATCGAGGCGATCAAGCGCGGCGTTCCCGCCAAGGAGGTCCCGGTGACCGTCGCCAAGCGGTTGCACGGCCACTCGAAGAAGCCCGCGGTCGTCCGCTACGGCCTCGGCTTCGCCAACGCGATCGTCAGGACCTGGCTGCGGTAGCCGCTGTCTGGAAGCAGCGCCCGAAACGTCGACCGGCGGTCGAACGGCCGCCGGAAACGCGCGCTGCAGTTGCGGTCAAGTCGCTTTTCGTCAACACGGTGGCCGCCCTGGTTGAGCTGCACGGTCGTGCCGCTCAGATCGCCGCAGGGAGTCGCCAGAACGCTCACCGTCATTCGCTTCCCGTCACCCACACGATGCGCCCTTGCCGACAGGCGAAGTCGCACCGGCTGGGCATTCGCCGCCTCGATCGAGCCTTTGGTTCCCTGTTCGACTCTCTCTATCGGGCCTTTCGTCCCCTGGAGCGGGCCCTTGCCTCCTTCGCTCGGACCGGGCGAACCGGGTGGAGCGGCGACCGGCTCCGAACAGGACGCCGGCATGGCGCCGACGAAGCGGTACACCGTCCCCGCCTGAGAGACCACGTACAAGCGCCCGCATGAGTCTTCGCCGAAGGAGACAGGGTGGCTGACGCTGAGCCCCTCCGAGCGGTCTCCGCTCGCAATGCCACCCGCCGTCGAGGGCAGAGCCAGCGAACGAATCTCACCGACGCAGTAGTCCGCATACAGATAGCGGCCGTAGAGATCGCCGAGGCTGGGGTCGCGGACGACATAGCCACCGGTGATCGAGCAGCCGTGGGCCGTACCGTCCCCGGGATCGGTGTGTGGGTAGTCGAATGCCGGTTCGGTGAAGCCCGTAACCCCCGTGCAACTTGCGCCCGGCGCCGAATATGGCTGGAAGCCCTCGCGACAGTTCCAGCCGTAGTTGTCGCCGCTGCCACCCACGACCCCTGGTGCCGGGCTGGGCACGTAGTCGACCTCCTCGCGGCTGCCTTGGCCGACGTCGGCGATCGCCATGTCGCCGCTTGACCGGTCAAAGGAAAAACGCCAGGGATTCCTCAGCCCGTAGCTCCAGATTTTTGCTCCCGCGCCCGAACCCGGGTCGAAGCGGAGGATCTTGCCAAGCAGGGTGCTGAGGCTCTGGCCGCTTTCAAAGGGATCGCCCCCACCTCCGCCGTCGCCGGTCGAGATATAGAGGTTGCCGTCCGGGCCGAACTGGAGCTGGCCGCCGTTGTGGTTCGCGTTGACGTCGTGGCCGACGGTGAGGATCGGTTCGCGAATCAGCGAGCCGCTTTCGCGATGGAAGGCGTCGACGTGGATATCGCCTTTCGCCGAGCCGGCCGACACGTTGCCGGTGTAGGCGGCGTAGAAGCGTCCCGAGCTGTGGAAATCCGGCGCCGGCGCGATCGACAGCAGACCCCGCTCGCTTTCGCAGCATTGGACCAGGCTGGAGATATCGGCAAGGACGGTCGGCGCGCCGGTGGCGTCTTCGATCACCCTGCCTTCCCGCTCGACGACGAAGAGGCGATTCGGGTCGGCCGGATCGGAGGTGGCGTAGATCGGCTGGGAGAAGTCGCCGATCGGTTCGAGCGTTGCGGCGGCGGCGCGCGCAGACGAAAACGAGAGCAACACCGCCAGCATGGCCAGCCTCGAGGTCCAGCGCATACGGTCTCCTCGTCAGATTGTCGCCCGACCTTTACCCGACGCCCGTTTCTTTATTCCACCCCTGGATGCCGCACCGCAGCGGGGTCGGGCAGGTACAGGTCGCCACCGCAGCGGGGGCAGACCTGGACGTAGAGCTTCACCGCCTTGCCGCAGGTCGGGCACTGGCGTTCGGGTTCGTCTTTCTCGCGGCGGTAGAGGACGACCGCCACCAGGCCCAGCGGTGGCAGCACGGTGCCGATCAGCAGCCAGAGCCAGAACGAGCTGCCCTTGGCGCGGCCGATGATCGCCGTGGCTAGCCCGAAGAGGAAGGCGATGAAGAGGTACTCGAATCCCACGGCTCTATTGTCGCGCTCAGCCTCTCGGGATGCCCGATCGAGCCGACCTCGGCGAGGTCGCGGCGGAAGGGCAGGCTGGCGGTCCAGTCGATCACCGCGCGCACCTTGCGCGCTACGCCCGGGATCTGGCTCATGTGGTAGGTCCGCGCCATCCACCAGGCGGGGAAGCCGCGGAACTTGCGCCCGCCGACCCTTCCCACCGCCTTGTAGCGGCCGAGGTTGACGAAGGACGCGTTGCCGCGGTATGAGAACGGCCGCGCTCTGCCCACCCCCAACTCGGCGGCGATATTGCGTGCCGCCACGGGCCCCTGCCGGACCGCGTGCTGGGCGGTGGGCGGGCAGAGACCGCCGCGCGGGTCGGGAGCGGCGGCGCAGTCGCCGATCGCCCAGACCGAGTCCGACCCCCGCACCCGCAGATGGTCGTCGACCGGGACACGGCCGCGCTCGTCGAGCGGCAGGTTGAGCCGGCGCAGGCGAGCGAGGGTGCCCGATATCTGCCCAAGCCTGCCAAGCTCCGCGGGTCCGGTAA
>DASUZP010000017.1:0-2940 GCA_036376775.1 Solirubrobacterales bacterium
CGGCGGCGAGTGCCTTGCGCGCTTTGGACCCCGCGGCGCTCACTGTCCCTTCCAGCGTGGCTTGCGCTTCTCGGCGAAAGCTTCCACACCCTCGCGCAGATCCTCGGAGGCAAAGCACGATTCGCGCAGCGCGATCAACCCGCCCTCCTGCTGCTCGCTCAACACCGGGTTTGAGTTGAGCACTTCGATCGCCTGCTTGTTACCGCGCATCGAGAGCGGCGCGTTGGCGGCGATCCCTTCGGCCAGCTCCACCGCCGCCGCCTCGAAGCCGTCGTCGGCGACCACCTCGTGGACCAGGCCGATCCGCTCGGCCCGCTCGGCGCTGTAGTTGCGGCCGGTCAGAAACAGCTCCTTGGTTCGCGCCAGCCCGAGTGCGTCGAGGAACTTGCGCAGGCCGGTGTGGCTGTAGACGAGGCCGAGCTTGGCCGGCGGCATGCCGAGCTTGGCGCCGGCGGCGCAGATGCGCAGGTCGCAGGTCATCGCCAGCTCGAGACCGCCGCCGAGGCAGTGTCCGTTGATCGCGGCGACGGTCGGCCAGGGGTGGGCCGCGAGCGCCTCCATCGCGTCGTGGAAGGGATGGGCGACCAGCGCCTCGGCGTCGCGCTCGAAGGTCTCGCCGGGGATCGCTGTGAGGTCGTAGCCGGCGGAGAAGGCGGGCGGCGCGCCGGTGATCAGCACGCAGCGGGTCTCGATCCCGTGGTCGAGCCGGGGCAGCGTTTCTGCCAGCGTGTCGAGGATCTCGTGGTCGAGCGCGTTGCGGCGCTCGGGGTTGGAGATGCGGATGCGGGCGACCGCCTCGGCCGGGGAGTCGAGCAGGAGCTTGCCGCCGGCGAGCTGCTCGTTCACTCGAGTACTACGAGGACATCGCCTTCGCTGACCGACTGGCCCTCCTCGCAGCGGATCTCCTTCACGGTCCCGTCGTCCTCGGCCTCGACCGGGATCTCCATCTTCATCGACTCCAAGATGACGACCGTGTCGCCGTCGGAGACCGAGTCGCCGATTGCGACCTCGACTTTCCACACGTTTCCGGTTATGTGAGCCTCGATGTCCGCCATGGGCCGGGGACAATATCCATTGCGGCGGTGTGCTTTATGTAGCTTCGGGGACAAAAGGCGCAGCGGAAGGCAGAATGCCCTTCGTGTCCGCCGATCGGCAACGTGTGGAGCTGGCCGTCGTCGTCGCCGCGCGCAACGAGGCGGAGCGGATCGCGGAGACCCTGGTGGCACTTCGCAGCGCCTTTCCAGGGGCGGGCGTGTGGGTTGCCGACGACGCCTCCAGCGATGGCACCGCCGAGGCGGCGATGGCCGCGGGCGCCCAGGTGGTCCGCCGGGGCCGGCCTCATGGCAAGGGCGCCAACATGACGGCAGCCGTGGAAGCGGCGCTCAGCGGGGAGCCCGCGCCGGCGCTGGTGCTTCTCTGCGACGGCGACCTCGGCTCCAGTGCCGCCGGCCTTGCCTCGCTGGTGGATGCGGTCGAGCGGGGCGAGTGCGACCTGGCCGTCGCCGCCTTCACTCGCCGGGTCGGCGGCGGCTTCGGCGTGGCGCTCGGCTTTGCCCGCTGGGCGATCCGTCGCCGTTGCGGGCTCGAGACCGGCGCGCCGATCTCCGGTCAGCGGGCGATGCGGGTCGAGGTGCTGCGTGCCGCGCTTCCTTTTGCCCGCGGTTACGGGATGGAGGTGGGGATGACGATCGACGTCGTCCGCGCCGGCTACCGCCTGCGCGAGTACGAGCTCGATCTGTCCCATCGCGCAACCGGCCGCTCGCTCGCAGGCTTTGCCCACCGGGCCCGCCAGCTTGTCGACTTCAGCCGCGCCTACGCCGCGCGCGCAGGCTGAGCGGGACTCGGCCAGCCCCCCTCGGCCTGCTCGATCGAGCCGGCCAGCGAAAGCAGCGTCGCCTCGTCGTTTTCGCGACCGAGCAGCTGGGCGCCGATCGGCAGCCCGCCGGAGGTGAGTCCGGCGGGGAGGCTGATCGCCGGCCAGCCGACGACGTTCCAGGCGAAGGCGAACGGGCAGGTGGCCCCCGCGGTGGTGCTGGTCGCCCAGTAGCTGCGACCCTCGAGAGCGCCGATGCGCGGGGCGGGTTTCGCCGTGGTGGGGGTGAGGACGACGTCGCAACGCTCGAAGACACGGCCGATGCGCCGCCGCAGGCCGGGCTCGGCGAGGCGCGAAATGCGCAGGGGCAGGCCGCTCAGTGCTTTGCCGAAGCGAGCGTGGGTGCGCGTGCGCCGCTCGAGCCCGGAGCGGTCTTCGCCGTGGGCATCGAGCCATGCCGCGAGCCCGGCCATGCCGCGGGGGACCAGCGTCGGGCCGACCAGTCCGTAGTCGGGGTCGATGCGGACGATCTCGTGGCCGAGCTCGCCGAGGTGTGCCGCGAATGCCTCGATCGCGGCCCGGTGCTCGGGGTCGACGTCGGCGGGTACGCCCAGCGGAGTGGCGTAGGAGACCGCGACGCGCAGGCGACCGGGCTCGCGTGCCGCCGCCGCGGAGAAGGGCTCGCTCGGCGGCTGCGGGCGATGCAGGTCGGCGGGGACATTGCCGTAGACGGCGTCGAGCAGGAGGGCGGCGTCGCCGACGCTGCGGGTCAGCGGCCCGTAGCAACTGAGCCCGTTGAAGGCCTCGGGGTCGGGCCAGGTGGAGACGCGCCCGCGCTGTGGCTTCAGTCCGACCAGCCCGGTCCAGGCGGCCGGAATGCGAATCGAGCCGGCGCCGTCGGAGCCGATCGCGGCGGGCACGATCCCGGCCGCCACGGCCGCGGCGGCGCCACCGCTGGAGCCGCCCGGAGTGTGGTCCGTGTGCCACGGATTGCGGGTAGCTCCGTGCAGTGGGGTCTCGGTGAAGTGCCACTGGCCGACCTCCGGCGCATGCGTCTTGCCGATCACGATCGCACCGGCCTCGCGCAGCCGCCGTACAGCCTCGGCGTCCCGCACGGCGGGCCGCCC
>DASUZP010000018.1:0-10003 GCA_036376775.1 Solirubrobacterales bacterium
TGCTCGCGCAGGACGTAGGCGATGTTGTCGAAGACGCTCATCGGGAACGGGTTGGGCTGCTGGAAGACCATCGTCACCCGGCGCCGCAGCAGGGTCGGCTCGATCTGGGTGATGTCGACGTCGTCGAGCAGGATGCGGCCGCGCAGGGTGGCCGTGCTGGTCAGCTCGGTGAGCCGGTTGAGCGAGCGCAGCAGGGTCGTCTTGCCACAGCCGGAAGGGCCGATCATCGACAGCACCTCCCCCTGGCGGACCGGCAGCGAGACCGATTTCACCGCTTCGCGGTTGGAGTAGGAGACGGAGACGTCGTCGATCTCCATACGGCGGATCGAGAACTGAGGCGCCCCGATAGAACGGCGAGCCCCCGTGAACCCCCCCGGCGCCCGGGACGTGCCGGTGCTCCGGTGCTCATATGGACCCCCTGGCACCGGCACGTCGCCGGCGGCAGGGGGCGCGACCTGGTGCGCCGCCTTTGCATCCTCGAGCGGCAGCCGCCGGACCGGCGGCGGCACGCGGGGCGTGTCCGAGTTTTTCGTGTCTGTATGACCCATAACCTCGGACACGTCGGTCATGAACTCCATGCCCCTACCTTTCGTGCGCGGCGGTGGACGACGTCGACGGCCGCGTTCAGGGCCAACACCATCAACAGCAGGACGAAGGCCGCCGCGTAGGCCTTCTCCGGCTGGTTGAGGTTTCCGGTCGGCGAGGCCTCGTAGACGAAGTTGGTCAGCGTGGTGCCGGCGCCGCGCAGGTAGTCGAAGGGGAAGGCCGCACCTTCGACCGGGGCAAAGTTCTGGGTCGCGCCGAGGAGGACGACGAGGATCGCCGTTTCGCCGAGGATCCGGCCGAGGCCGAGCATCGCCCCGGTCGCGATCTGCGGCCGGCTGGCCGGGATCAGGATCCGCCGCGTCGTCGCCGCCTTGGTCTTGCCGACCGCGTAGGAGGCCTCGCGCACGTGGCGGGGGATCGAGTTGAGCCCCTCGCGAGTGCTGGCGACGACCAACGGCAGGGCGACCAGCGAGAGCATCGTCGAGGCAGCGAAGAACGAGCGGCCGAAGACGACGCCGTCCGAGCTGCGGCTCAAAAACCCCAGCGCCGTGCTGGAGAAGATGACCGTGCCGAACAGCGCCAGGACGATCGAGGGGATGCCGGCGATCGCCTCGATCGTCGACTCGGTGACGCGGGCGAGGCCGGCGGGCCGGCCGTACTCGACCAGCCAGACCGCGATGCCGATGCCGATCGGCAGGGCGAGTGCGATCCCCATCACGGCGACGATCAGGGTGCCGAAGAGCGCGTCGGAGAAGCCGCCGCTTTCGCTCTGCGTGAACCCCGCCGAGGCTGGCGTGACCAGCATCGAGGGGCGCAGGTACTTGATCCCCTGCAGGAACAGGTAGACGGCGATCGCAACGGCGATCGCGCAGAAGAGCAGGCCCAGCGCCCAGCAGATCGCCAGGCCGATGCGATCGGTCAGCCGCCAGGTGGCGCTGCCCTCGACCGCCGCCTTGCCGGGCTGCGGCGGAGCCCCGCTCGGCGGCGGGGCGGCGGGTGGCGTCGCGACCGGGGCGCCCATCAGGCCGTCGCCCCGTATTTGCGCATCGCGCGCCGCGCCACCCAGCCAGTAAGCGAGAGCAGCGCGGCCGAGAAGAGCAGCACCGCGGCGATCGCGAACAACGTCGCGTTGGCCGGCGGCGAGCTGAGCTGATCGATGTTCTTGACGATCGTCGGCGCCAGCGGCCGCGAGGGCTCGAAGATGAAGATCGCGCCATCGGCGGGGTTGGGAGCGAAGCCGACCGAGCCGGAGATCATCGCCAGCATCACTGCCTCGCCGATCGCCCTCGCCACCGCCAGCACCGTGCCGGCGACGATCGCCGGGCGGGCGGTGCGGACGGCGATTTTCCAGGTGGTGCGCCAGCGATTGACGCCGAGGGCAAGGGAGCCCTCGAGCCACCCCGGCCGCACCGCCCGCAGGCCGTCGGAGAAGATCGAGACCATCAGCGGCGCGATCATCACCGTGAGCACGGTGACCGCGGCGAGCAGGCTGTAGCCGCTGAGCGAGATCACCCCGGCGACCGAGGCCTTTTGCGACTCGCTGACCAGGTGGTTGCCGATGAACGGGACCAGGACCAGAACGCCGAGCAGCCCGTAGATCACTGAGGGAACGCTGGCGAGAAAGCGGACGACCGGCTGCAGGATGTTGCTCATCCACTCGGGCGCGAACTCGACGATGAAGACGGCGACGAAGAGCGCCGAGAAGAGGGCGATCGCGACGGCGCCGCCGGTGATCAGCAGCGTGCTCCAGATCAATGGCCACGCGTGGAAGGTGTAGATGTATTCGGCCCCGGCCTGACCGGAGAGGAAGATCGCGTTGAGCTGGTCGTCGACGTTGCCGCCGGCACCGAACCAGGCGAGGCCGTTGTGGGCAAACGACGGCCACGCTTTGACGAAGACGGTGACGATCATCGCCAGCAACAGCGCCACGACGGCGCAGACCAGCGCGCCGAGCATCCGCTCGACGCGCCGGTCCGACCAGCGTGGGCCGTACTCCTCGGGGTAGGAGTCCTCCACTTACTTCTTCTTGTTGAAGGCGGCCACACCGCCGGCTTTGGCGATGACTTGCCCGGCAATCGGGTCGCGGCGCGCCCAGTCGACGAACTTCTGCACCGCCGGGTTCGGGTTATCGGTCGGCAGGACGATGAAGATGTAGCGCGAGAGCGGGTACTTGAGCGGCTCTACGCTGATCTTCGACGGCGTGCAGGGGACGCCATTCACTTTCAGCGCCTTCTGGCCTTTGCCCTGCCAGGCAAGCCCGTCGTACCCAATCGCGTTCGGGTCCTGCTTGACCGCGTTGACGACCAGACCGTCGGCGGTCAGCGCGTTGACGTTGGACGCCGGCGGTTCGTTGTTGAGTACGGCCTGCAGGAAGAAGTTGTAGGTCCCTCCGTTGGTGTCGCGACCGACCGGGTCGATGGTCGTGTCGAGCCCGGAGCCGGGGATCGCGCTCCAGTTGGTGATCAGACCCCGGTAGATGTCATGGGTCTGCTGGATGCTGATGCTGCTCAGCTTGTTCTTCGGGTTGACGTCGATGCAGAGGCCGTCGAGGTAGAGCTTGACGTAGGTCGTACCGGCGTCGCTGGGGAGCGGCGTGCGGGCCTGCCCGGCGAACTGGCTGGTCCCGCTCTGGACGTCTTTGACGCCGGCGTTGCCGCCGTTGGCGGTGTAGACGAACTTGACCTTCCCTTTGGTCACCTTCGTGTACTGGGCAAAGAGGGCCTGCAGCACGGGCTGCGCTGCAACCGAGCCAGATCCGATCAGGGTCTGGGCGCCGGCAGACGCCGGCACGGCGAGCCCCAGAAGGGCGATCGCCGCGATGGCGAGGGTCTTGCTTCTCATTCGAATCTACTTCCTTTCCTGCCGGGTTCTGGAGCTTGTTGAGTGTCTTACTCGACAAGACCCTACCAGCTTCTGTACTTTATTGACCTCTTTACTAAAGAAGGCTCCCCGGCGGCCCTGAATACGGAGGTTCAATTGCTCAACAGAAGACTGTCCAGGCCTCGCGCGGCATTTGTGGTCGCGGTCGCCGCGGCGCTTGCCGTCGTCGTCGCCGCCAACCCCTCGTTCGCCGGGTCCTTCCTCACCAGCCAGAAAGCGGCGCATCTCTACATCACCAACAAGAAAGGCAACGCTCTCTTTCTGAAGAAAAAAGCGGCCGGCAACATCTACCTGACGAAGGCCGACGCACCGCTGACGCCGATCGTCGGCATCGCAGCGGGTACCGCCCCCTTCACTGCCGCGGCGACGACCGCCGGGTACATCCCGACCGCGTTCACCTCATTCGCGACGAAGGGGATCGCGCCGACCGTGATCACCTTCTCGGGGCAGGCAACGTGCACCGCGGACAAACCGGTGTCCGAACTCGCCTGCCCGATCCAGATCCTGGTCGACGGGCAGTCGACGGGGAAAGTCAACTTCGCCCCGGCGACCCCGAGCAGCGAAGGTCCAAAAGCCGCCGCCCTGGTCCACACGGTGACGCAGACCACGGTGCTGGGCAAAGGCGGGCACACCGTCGCGATCCAGTACGCCGGCGCCGCGAAAGTCGGTTTCGTACTGAAGAGCTGGAACCTCGCGGTGCAGGCCTACCCGCAGCCGCCGGAACCGATCACCGGGACTGACGAAGGTTCCCAGGCCGGCGCAGCGACTCGCCAAGGATGAGCCTGGCCCGGTAGTAGATGGCCTCGTCGACGCCGTCGCGATCTCCGGCGGCGTCGGCGAGCGCCCGGTTCTGCAGGCGCTCCCCCCGCACCACCCCGCTCAGCTTGCCTCTTGAGATCACGGTGGTCTTCTCCAGTGGTTGACTCATGTTCCGTCTCCTTTCTGATGTTTGTTGAGTCAGAAAGTCAAGAATAGCATCTGCATAAGACCGGGGGGTTTCGGGAAGCAAAGGGGACATGGGCGCAGAGGAGACACTTAATGGCTGACCTCGTGCTCGGGCCGCTCCTCCGCTACGTCTCGGAAGCCGAGGCGACGATCTGGGTCGAGACGAGTGTGCGCTGCGAGGTCGAGGTGCTCGGCCGGCGCGAGCAGACCTTCGGCGTCGGCGGCCACCACTACGCGCTCGTCCGCATCGAGGACCTCGAGCCCGGCGGCTTCTACGAGTACGGGGTCGCCCTGGACGGTGAGCGGCGCTGGCCGCCGCCCCACTCCGACCAGCCGCCAAGCGCGATCCGCACCGTCAAGCAGGGCAAGCCGCTCGACATCTGTTTCGGTTCCTGCCGCGTCGCCGCGCCCCACGAGGAGCCCTACACGAAGTCCAAAGACGAGGACGAAGCCGGATATGAGCTCGATGCGCTGCATGTCCTCGCCCGGCAGATGATCCGCGACGACCGCGACAACTGGCCAGAGTTGCTCTTCCTGCTCGGCGACCAGGTCTACGTCGACGAGGGCTCGCCGGCGACGCGCGAACGCATCCGCGCCCGTCGCGACACCTCACGACCACCGGGCGAGGAGGTGATCGACTTCGAGGAGTACACCTGGCTCTACCGGGAGTCCTGGGAAGACCCGACGATTCGCTGGCTCTTCTCGACCGTCTCCACCTCGATGGTCTGGGACGACCACGACATGAGCGACGACTGGAACATCTCCCGCTCCTGGCACGACGAGATGGACCGTAAGCAGTGGTGGCACGAGCGTGCGGTCGGCGGGATCATGAGCTACTGGATCTACCAGCACCTCGGCAACCTCTCGCCGCGCGAGCTGGACGCGAGCGACATCTACGGGCGGGTGCGCGGCGAGACCGATGCGACCGATGCGTTGCGCGGCTGGGCCAAGGAGATCGACACGACCGCGTCCGGAGTCCGCTGGAGCTTCTGCCGCGACATCGACGGCGTGCGGGCGATCTTCATCGACTCGCGCGCCGCCCGCGTCCTCACCGACGAGCGCCGCTCGATGTTCGACGACGAGGTCTGGGACTGGATCGTCGACCACGCGAGCGGCGACTTCGACCACCTGCTGATCGCCACCACCGTGCCCTTCCTCCTCTCCCCCGGCTTCCACTACCTGGAGGCCTGGAACGAGCAACTCTGCGACGGCGCCTGGGGCGGGCCGGTCGCCCGCGGCAGCGAGAAGCTGCGCCGCGCGGTCGACTTCGACCACTGGGCCTCCTTCCAGCTCTCTTTCCAGCGCCTGCGCGAGCTGCTTGAAGAGGTCGGCTCGGGCAAGCGCGGTGGCGCCCCGGCCTCGATCGTCATCCTCTCCGGCGACGTCCACCACGCCTACCTCTGCGACGTCGCCTTCAAGCCCGAGGCCGAAGTGAAGAGCTCGGTGCTCCAGGCGGTCTGCTCTCCGTACCGCAACCCGCTCGACGAGCGCGAGCGAAAAGTGGTTCGAGCGGGCTTCTCCCGCCCGTTCGGGGCGCTGGCGCGCGGGCTGGCGCATGCGGCCGGCGCGCCGGATCCCGGCCTCCGCTGGCGCCTGCTCGAGGGGCCCTACTTCGACAACCAGGTCGGCACGGTGCGGCTCGACGGCCGCGAGGCGACCATCCGGCTCGACAAGACCGTCGCCGGCGCCGAGCACGAGAAAGCGCTGGAGAAGAGCTTCGAGCGGCGCGTGACCTAGCGCCGTGGGATGGCGAATTGGGGCGGGGCGCAACCCGGCAAAGCGCGCCCCGCCCCGTCGCCTCTTCAGGCGGCTGCAGTTATTCCTGCGTCGTCGCCGCCCGGTGCATCGCGGGGAGTCGAGGCCCCACGATCGCCGGACGGCTGGACATCACCGCTGAAGCTCTTGAGCTGGCCGGGACGCAGGTGGACGATCTGACTCTCGCGCAGCTCGAGCTTCTGCAGCTCGGCGCGGGTCAGCTGCGCCCAGACCTCGGTCCCATCGGCAAGCACGAACTCGACTCTGATCTCGAAGCCGAGGGCGACGATCCGTTTGACCATCGCCTCCTCGGTGCGCTCGTCGGCATCGAGCACGATTTCCATGTCGTGCGGCCGCACGAAGTGCTCGCCGAGCCGGTTGACCTCGCCGACGAAGCTCATCACGAACTCGTTGGCGGGCTGGTCGTAGAGGTCGTCGGCCGTGCCCGACTGCTCGACCCGGCCCTCGTTCATCACGACCAGCTGGCCGGCGACGTCCATCGCCTCCTCCTGATCGTGGGTGACGAAGATCGTCGTCACGTGCATCTCGTCATGGAGCCGGCGCAACCAGGTACGCAGGTCCTTGCGGACCTTGGCGTCGAGCGCGCCAAAGGGCTCGTCGAGCAGCAGCACCTGCGGCTGCACCGCGAGCGCCCGGGCCAACGCCATGCGCTGACGCTGACCGCCAGAGAGTTGCGAGGGGTAGCGTTCGGCCAGCCCCTCGAGCTGAACCAGCTGCAGCAGCTCGTGCACGCGCTCCTGGATCTGCGGCTTCTTCCACTTGCGGATCTTCAGCCCGAAGCCGACGTTCTCGTAGACGGTCATGTGCTTGAAGGCGGCATAGTGCTGGAAGACGAAGCCGACTTCGCGCTTCTGCGCCGGGGTCTTGGTCGCGTCATTGCCGTTGATCACCACCTGGCCCGCGTCAAGCGTCTCCAGCCCGGCGATCGCGCGCAGCAGCGTCGACTTGCCGCTGCCGCTCGGCCCGAGCAGGGCGGTGAGCGATCCATCCGGAACCTCGATCGATACGTCGTTGAGCGCCTGAAAGTCACCGAAGCGCTTCGATGCTCCCTCGACTGTGATTCCCATCAGGCGTCCTCCTTTCGTTTGAGCAGGTTCATGGCCAGAAGCGTGGAGAGGGCGAGAATCGCCAGCACGATCGAGGCGCCGTAGGCGCCCGGCAGGTTGAAATTGGCGAACTGCTTCTCGACGAAGAGCGGCAGCGTTTGCGTCTGCCCGGAGATCGAGCCCGAGACGATCGTCACCGCGCCGAACTCGCCGAGGACGCGGGCGGTGGTCAGGACAACGCCATAGGCGACGCCCCAGCGGATCGCCGGCAGAGTGACCCGCCAGAAGGTCTGCCAGGCGTTGGCGCCCAGAGTCGAGGCGGCCTGCTCCTGGTCGGTGCCGATCTCCTGCAGCACCGGCACCGTCTCGCGCACCACAAAAGGCAGCGAGACAAAGATGCAGGCGAGGACGATTCCGGGGACCGAGAAGAGGACCTTGATCCCGGCTTCGGCAAGCGCCGGCCCGAACCATCCACCAGTCCCGTAGAGCAGGTACAGCGAGAGGCCAATCACGATCGGCGAGACCGCGAAGGGGAGATTGATGATCGCGTCGATGATCGCGTTGGCACGCCAGCGAGTGCGGACGAGCAGCAGCGCGCAGCCGATGCCGAAGACCGTGTTCAGCGGCACCGCGATCGCGACCGTGATCAGCGTCAGTTTCAACGCGTGCAGGCCGTCGGGCGAGGTGATCGCGTCGATCGGCGGCGCAAGCCCATGCTCGAAGGTCTTGAAGAAGATCATCACCAACGGCGCCAGCAGGAGCAGCGTCAAGTAGCCGAGGCCGAGGACGCGGAGACCCCAGCGGCTGGATCTGGACTCAGCGATGCCCATCGGGCTCCTCCCCATCGGGCTGAGCGGTGAAGTCCTCGCCGCTCATCGGCATCACGGTCAGCCCGCCACCCGAACTCCGTTCGTGGCGGCTGCCCCAACGCTGGATCGCCGAGACGACCCCGAGGAGCAACAGCGAAGCCAGAAGGAGGACAACCGAGACCGCCGATGCCCCCACCTCGTTGCCAGACTCGATCTGCTGGCGGATGAAGATCGAGGAGACCATCGTCTGCGGTAGGCCACCGGCGAAGAGCAGGACCGAGCCGAACTCGCCAAGAGCCCGGGCAAAGGCAAGGGCGACGCCCGCGCTGAGGCCCGGAAGCAGGTTGGGGAAGATGATGCGGCGGAAGATCGTGAAGCCACTGGCCCCAAGGGAGGCCGCCGCGGCCTCCATCTCGCGGTCCATCTCGAGCAGCAGCGGCTGCACCGCGCGCACGACGAAGGGCAGCGTGACGAAGAGCAGGGCGACGACTACCGCGACCCGCGTCAGGGCGATGTGGACGCCGAGCGGGCTTTCATTGCCGTAGAGGGTGAGCAGGGTGAGGCTGGCGACGATCGTCGGCAGAGCGAACGGGAGGTCGATGACCGCGTTGACTGCGGCCTTGCCGGGAAACTCGTCGCGGACGAGGATCCAGGCGATGATCGTGCCGAAGATCGCGTTGATCACGACGACGATCAGCGAGCAGATCAGGGTCAGTTTGAGCGAGGAGACCGCCAGGGGCGAAGTTACCGCGTCCCAAAAGCCGCTCAACCCGTCTTCAAACGACTTGCTGACCACCGCAGCGAGCGGCAGCAGGACGATCAAGCTCAGGTAGAGCACGACCGTCCCGCGACCAAGACCGGCCCCGACCCCGGGCAGGCGCATGCCTGCCCGGGGTCGGGGTGCTGCCGTTCTTGCTGCGTGTGCCTCCATCTAGCCGGAGGTCGAGACTCCGAGTTCGCCCTCGATCTTGGCCACCGAACCGGTTTCTTCGTCGAAGAATTCGTCGTTGACCTTGCCCCAGCCGCCGAACTGGCTGATCTTGAACAGATCCTTGGGGGTCGGAAACTGCTTCGGGTCGACGAGCTTGGGGTTGACCGGGCGGTAACCGTTTTCAGCCCAGATTTCCTGGCCTTCGTCAGACCAGATGAACTTGAGGAAGTCCTGAGCCGTGGGCTCGGACGCTTCCTTGGTGACCGCAATCGGAGTTTCGATCAGGATCGTCGAGGGCGGGAGTACGTGTTCGACGTCTTCGCCTTCGTTTTCGGCCTTGATCGCCTCGTTCTCGTAGCCCAGCAGCACGTCCCCCTCGCCCTGGGTGAAGGCGGCGAGCGCGTCGCGGGCGCTGCCCGGCTGGGCCACGGCCTTTTCAAGCACGGTCTTGACCGCTTCCAGCGCCTCTTCAGGCGATTTGCCCTCGTTGATCTCGGTCCCGTAGACGGCCATGATGTTCCAGCGCGCAGCGCCGGAGCTGAACGGGTTCGGGGTGACGATGCCGACGTCCTTGCTCAGCAGGTCGTCGATGGAATGGATCCCCTTCGGGTTGCCCTTGCGGACGGTGATCACGACGACCGAGTCCTGGGCGATGCCGCCGTAGGGCTGCTTGTCCCAGTTGGCGTCGACCTGGCCTTCTTCGACCAGCCGTTCCATGTCGCCGGCCTGGGCGAAATGGACCACCGAAGCGGGCTGACCGGCCGCGACAGCGCGGCTCTGGTCGCCGGAGGCGCCGAAGGAGTTGCTGAAGCTGACGCCGGAGCCCTCCGAGGTCTTCTCGAATGCCGGCTCCAAGGCTTCCTGGTAAACGGTTTCGGGGGTCGAGTAGCCGACTACGTCGAGCTTGCCTCCGCCCGAGGAGCTCGAGTCGCTACTGCTGCCGCAGCCGGTCGCCGCCAGGGCAACCAGCGCGAGCAGGGCGGCGACAAAGCCCAATCCGATCGTCTTCCTGCCCTTGCCAGGGTTCGTCATCTAACCCGTTCCCCTCTTTCTTGATGAAGTTAATTAGG
>DASUZP010000019.1:0-3014 GCA_036376775.1 Solirubrobacterales bacterium
CGGCGTCCTCTGCCCGGACCCTGCCCCGACACCGGAGCCGCTCGAGCTCTGGCCCCCCGCGGGAGACGGTCGCTACGCCGAGGTCTCCCTGCCCGAGGAGCAGGCCCACGAGGCCGAGCGCTTCGGCGTCCATCCCGCCCTCCTGGACGCGGCCCTGAAGAGCATCGGCCTGGGCGAACAGGACTCCGGCGAGATCGAGCTGGCCGCCGCTTGGAGCGGGGTGTCGCTGAGCAGAACCGGCACAGCGACCCTGCGCCTGGCGCTCTTTGAAGAGGAAGGCTCCCAGAGCCTCGCCGGCTTCGATCCGGACGGCACCCCGGTCCTCGCCGCCACCGCGTTCAAGACCCGCCTCGCGAAGCCGGCAGAGCTCGGCGCCGCCCTGCGGCGCCGCTCCCTGCACAAAGTCAGCTGGCAGCCCGTCCCCACGACAGAGGCAAAGGCACCCGAGGGGGAGATCGTCGAGATCTCCGCCGTCGAGGGCGAGGTCCCCGAGGCAGCCCAGGCGACCGCCGAGCGGGCGCTTGCCCTGCTGCAGGAATGGGTCGCCGAGGAGGACAACGAGGGCTCGCGCCTGACCCTGCTCACCAATAACGCCATCGCCGCCGGCGAGGGCGATGCACCGGACCTGGCCACGGCGGCGGTCTGGGGCCTGGTGCGCTCGGCGATCTCCGAGCACCCCGGTCGCTTCGCCGTGATCGACAGCGACGGCAGCGAGGCGTCGCAGGAGGCATTGTCTGCAGCCCTCGCCCTGGGAGCAGAAGAGCCCCAGATCGCCCTGCGCGAGGGCGAGGCACTCGCTCCCCGCCTGGCCAAGGTCAAAGCAGGCGACGCAGAGACCGAGACCGAGCCGATCGACCCCGAGCGCACGATCCTGATCACCGGCGGCCTCAGCGGCCTCGGCGCCCTCATCGCCCGCCACCTCGCCGAGAACCACGGCGCCCGCCGGCTGCTCTTGGTCAGCAGGAGGGGCCCCGAGGCAACCGGAGCCCAAGAGCTGAAGGCAGAACTCGAAGAGCTGGGAGCAGAGGTCCGGGTCGCCGCCTGCGACGTCACCGACCGCGACGCCCTGGAAGACCTCTTCGAATCGATCCCCGGCCAACACCCCCTGGGGGCGATCGTCCACTCTGCCGGGACGATCGACGACGGCGTGCTCGCCTCGATGGACCCAGAGCGCCTGCAGGGCACGATGGCCCCCAAGGCAAACGCCGCCTGGCACCTGCACGAGCTGAGCAAAGAGCTCGAGCTCTCCCAGTTCATCGTCTTCTCCTCGGCCGCAGGCCTGCTCGGCGGCGCCGCCCAGGCCAACTACGCCGCCGCCAACAACTTCCTCGACGCGCTCGCCGCCCTGCGCCGCTCCGAAGGCCTGCCCGCGACCTCGATGGCCTGGGGCATGTGGGATCAGAAGAGCAGCCTGGCGGGAGCGGGGGCAGAGGAGCTCTTCGACAACGCAGAGGCGATGGAGCGGCTTAAAAACCAGATCCGCGGCCGTCTCGGCTTCGCCCGGATGACCCCCGAGCAGGGCCTCGAGCTCTTCGATGCCGCCCGCGAGCTGCCCGAGGCGGTGCTGGCGCCGGTGCGCTTCGACGCCGCCGCCCTGCGCGCCCGCGCCGAAGGCGGGACGCTGGCGCCGATCCTCGCCGGACTTACCCCTGCCACCGCCCGCCGCGAGGAGACGCGCGGCTCGCTTGGCGCCCTCCTCGCCGAGACCCCAGAGGCAGAGCGCAGCGGGGTCGTCTTGGAGCTGGTCCGCTCCAACGCCGCAGCGGTCCTCGGCCACGCCTCCGCGGCCGAGGTCGAGCCCGAGCGCGCCTTCCGCGAGTTGGGCCTCGACTCCCTCGGCGCGGTCGAGCTGCGCAACCGCCTCGGCGCCGCCACCGGGCTCGACGTCGGCGCGACCGTGGTCTTCGACTACCCGAGCTCCGCCGCGCTGGCCGAGTATCTGCTGGCGGAGGCGATTGCGGGAGGTGTCGCCAAGCAGCTCGCCGTCCGCGCTCAGGCCAGCGAGGAGCCGATCGCGATCGTCGGCATGGCCTGCCGCTACCCGGGGGGGATCGCCTCTCCCGCCGACCTCTGGCAGCTGGTCGCCGAGGGACGCGACGCGATCTCCGAGTTCCCCACAGACCGCGGCTGGGACGTCGAGCGCATCTACAACCCCGACCCCGAGAGCCCCGGCACCACCTACACCCGCGAGGGCGGCTTCCTCGCCGACGCCGGCGAGTTCGACCCCGATTTCTTTGCGATCAGCCCGCGTGAGGCACTCGGCATGGATCCGCAGGAGCGCCTCTTGCTCGAATCCAGCTGGGAGGCGCTGGAGAGCGCCGGCATCGACCCCGCCTCGCTGCGCCGCGGTCAAACTGGTGTCTTCGCCGGCGTCGGCGAGCGCATCTATGGGCCGATGCCGGGGATGACGTCCAGCATCATCTCCGGTCGCGTCTCCTACGCGCTCGGCCTCGAGGGCCCCGCCCTCAGCGTCGACACCGCCTGTTCCTCTTCGCTGGTCGCCATGCACCTTGCCTCCCAGGCGCTGCGCCAAGGGGAGTGCCCGCTGGCGCTTGCCAGCGGGGTGACGGTGCTCTCCACACCCGCTGCTTTTCTTGCCTTCAGCGCCCAGGGCGGCCTCGCCCCCGACGGGCGCAGCAAGTCCTTTGCCGACGCGGCAGACGGGGTCGCCTGGGCCGAGGGCGTCGGCGTCCTTGTCCTGGAGCGACTCTCCCACGCGAGGCGCAATGGCCACACGGTCCTCGCCCTGCTCAAGGGCTCGGCCGTCAACCAGGACGGCGCCTCCAACGGACTGACCGCACCCAACGGCCCTTCGCAGGAGCGGGTGATCCGCCAGGCGCTGGCCAATGCCCGCCTCGAGGCAAAGGACATCGACGTGGTCGAGGCCCACGGCACGGGCACCACCCTCGGCGACCCGATCGAGGCCGGCGCCCTGCTCGCCACCTACGGCCAGGAACGAGACAAGCCGCTGCGGCTCGGCTCGATCAAGTCCAATATCGGCCATACGCAAGCCG
>DASUZP010000020.1:0-8306 GCA_036376775.1 Solirubrobacterales bacterium
GGGTTGATCGCGCTGCGCGAATCGTGCTTTGCCTCCGAGGATCTGCGCGAGGGTGTGGAAGCTTTCGCCGAGAAGCGCAAGCCACGCTGGAAGGGACAGTGAGCGCCGCGGGGTCCAAAGCGCGCAAGGCACTCGCCGCCGCCGACCCGGCGATGGCGGCGCTGATCGAGCGCATCGGCGAGATCGACCTGGAGACGCGGCTGCGGCGGCGCAGCGAGGAGCGTCCCGCCGATGCCTACGGAGCCCTGCTGCGGGCGATCGTCGGCCAGCAGCTCTCGACCAAAGCGGCGCGGACGATCTACCTGCGGGTCTGCGACCTCTTCGGCGGCAGCACGCCGTCGCCCGAGCAGCTGCTGGAGGCGAGCGAGAAAGACCTGCGCGCCTGCGGCCTCTCCGGCCGCAAGGTCGAGTACGTCCGCGACCTCGCCGCCCACGTGCTCAGCGGCGAGCTCGAGCTGGAGCGGCTCGGCGAGCTCTCCGACGAGGAGGCGATCGAGGAGATCGTCGCGGTGCGCGGCCTCGGCCAGTGGACCGCGGAGATGTTCCTGCTCTTCCACCTGGAACGCCCCGATGTGCTTTCCGGCGGCGACCTCGGCATCCGCAAGGCGATCCAGATCGAGTACGAGCTGGAGGAGATGCCGGCGCCGCAGCGGGTGATCGAGATCGGCGAGGCGTGGCGGCCTCACCGCAGCCTCGCCTCGCTGTATCTGTGGGAGTCGCTCGCAAACGTTCCTGCCGAGTAAGGAGGAACGGGCGCCTGGCCGAAGATACGAACATGCGCCTGCGCTTCGTGCTGGGTTTCGCCGTTGTCGCCGCGATCGCGATCGGCTCCATAGCGATCGCTCTCGTCGTGCACACCCGGGAACGCGACAACTTCGAGCAGATGCAACAGGGCGAGGCGGCGCGCTCGGCTCGCCAGGCCGGAGCGCTCGCGGCCCTCTCGGTCGGGCAGCTCGCCAGCGCGGCGGCCTTCTACCAGGCAGAGGGCACGTTCACCCGGCACGAGTTCGACGTGATCGCCGATTCGCTGCTGAGCAGCGGCGCCCTCGCCGCGACCGCCTTCATCCCCGCGGTCCCGAACTCGGCCAGAGCGCGCTTCGAACGCAACCACGGCTTCCCGATCATCGAGCGCAGCCCGCTCGGCGACCTGCGGCGCGAGGGCCGACGGTCGCTCTACTACCCACTCGCCTACGTCGCGACGAAATCCAAGCTCGACCTCACCGTCCCCTACGGCTACGACGTCGGCTCCGATCCGGTCCGCGCCGGCCGCCTGCTCCGCTCCGAGAACACCGGCAGGCCGTCGGCGACCCCGGTGATCCGGCTGCCGCTCGGCGGCACGGGAATCAACGTCTTCCGCCCCGTCTACCGCGACGGCGCGCCGACCGACACCATCGCCCAGCGGCACGCCGCCCTGGCCGGCTTCGCGCTCGGTTCCTTCCGTGTCGGCGACTTGGCCGCAGCGGCGACCACTGCCCTGCCCGACGAGGTCGACGTCTCCTTGGTCGAGCGCGGCAGGTCGGTAGTGGGACCGTCTCTCGACCGCGACGAAGGCGCCACCGCCCCCTTGCGAGTCGCCGACCGTACCTGGCTGCTGGTGGTTCGCGACCCGAACCGGCCCGGGGTAAGCCTGCCGGTGTTGATCGCCGTAGTCGGCATCTCCCTGGCCGCCCTGCTGGCGGCACTGGTGCTGATCTGGAGCCGCCGCGAGCGGATGCAGGAGCTGCAGCAGCAGGCCAGCCACGATCCGCTGACGGGCCTGAAGAACCGGCGCCGATTCGAGGAGGACCTGCGCACCGAGCTCGCCCGCAGCCGCCGCGAGCAGACGGTGGGGGCAGTGCTGATGCTCGACCTCGACAACTTCAAGCAGGTCAACGACACACTCGGCCACCCGGCAGGCGACCATATGATCGCCGAGATCGCCGGCGTGCTCAGGGAACGGATGCGGGTCACCGACGTGGTGGCGCGGCTGGGGGGCGACGAGTTCGCGATCGCCCTACCGCGCTGCGAGCTCGACGAGGCCGAGGAGGTCGCCGACGCGATCGCAGCCGCGATCCGCCTCCGCGCCCCGTCCGACGAGGCGGCGCCGCCAATCACGGCCAGCATCGGGATCGCGACCTTCGGCCCGAGCACCGAGAGCTACGACGCGGTGCTTTCGGCGGCCGACAACGCGATGTATGAGTCAAAGCGGGCGGGGCGCGACTCGGTGCGGGTGGCGGGACAGGCCGTTCCCACGAGGGAGTCCCGGTAGGGGTTTCACTTAACTTTTTCGGTGGATCGCGGTTGGCTGGCGCCCCGTCCCGTCGACGAAAAAGTACAAGACGTTTCACCCCTATCGGGACTCCCTCCGGCGCAGTGCCTACTGCACACCGGCGCCGAGTCGGTGGCGGAGCTTCAGGACCCTGCCGGCCGCTTCTTCGAAGCTGGCGCGGGAGAGTCGGCCTTTGCGCATAGCTTGGAGCAGGGCGCGATGGGCTTGTTTGGCTTCGGTCGGGTCGGTGTAGAGGAGCAGGTCGGCGCCTGCGCCGGCGGCCGCCCGGGCGACTTTGTCGGTGTCGCCGAAGGCGTGTACGGCGACCGTGTCCAGGGCATCGGTGATCGAAACGCCTTCGAAGCCAAGACGCCGCCGCAGCTCAGCGGTCGCGATCGCTCCGGAGAAGGCGGCGGGCTGCGGCGAGAAGGCGGGGTAGATCGCCGTGCTCAGCATCGTCAGGTCGCCGTCGGCGGCGACGAAGCGCCTGTAGGGAGCCTCGTCGACCTCGCGCAGAGTGCGCTTGGAAAGACCGATGCGCTGCACGGCGTCGTCGGTGTTGAGGCGAGCGGATCCGAGGCCCGGGAAGTGCTTGGCGGTCGCCGCCACGCCTCCTTCCTGCAGTCCTTCGGCGAACGGAACCGCCGTCGCGGCCACCGCGGCTGCGGTCGCACCAAAGCCGCGGTCGGTTGCGGCGATCGTCCCGCCCGAACGGGCGACGTCGAGCACGGGAGCGAGGTCGACGTTGACGCCGAGGTTGCGCAGGTTGGCCGCAGTGCGACGACCCTGCGTGCGGCTATAGGCGGCGCCGCGGGCGCCCATCGTGCGCGCCGAGGCGCTCGGCGCACCGCCGATCCGCTTGACCAGGCCGCCCTCCTGGTCGGTCATCACCAGCAAGGGGTCGCGCAGCCCCGGCGGACGGGGAATCGCCTGCAGGTGCCGGATCAGGCGCTGCCCGGCGGCCCGGCTGGGCAGGTTTTCGGCGAAGAGGACGACACCGGCGACTTCGCCTGCGCGGATCATCCGCTCAACCGCGAGCGGCGGGCTCGCGGCGGAGAACCCGAGCACAATCCGCTCGCCGGCGAGCTGGGAAGGCGAGAGCGTGCCGGCCACAGGCGGAGGGGGCGGCGGCCCGTCTCCCAGCGCGGCGCCGAGCGCGAAGGCGCCGATGGCAAGCCCGAGCAGGCCGCCGAGCGCCAGGCGCCTCCGCCTGACGAAACGCGGTTGCGGTCTGTCACGCATGGAAGACAGATAGCGAACGTACGCCCCACAGCGGCGGGCAGAGGCGCCCAACGTCCGGACCGGCTCCTAGCCTTGCGCCCGATGCCGCCCCTGATCTCTTTCGAGGAAGCGCTGACGCTCGGTGAGCTGAGCGACCACGAGGAGATCGGCGCGCTGATCGAGCGCGCCTGGAAGGTGCGCGAAGAGAACTTCGGCGACTCGACCGACATGTGCTCGCTGGTCAACGCCAAGTCGGGCGGCTGCGCCGAGGATTGCGGCTTCTGCGCCCAGTCGCGCTACGCCGAGGCCGACACGCCGATGCACGCGATGATGGAGCCCGAGCAGATCCTCGAGCACGCACGCGCGGCGGAGGCGGCCGGCGCGCATCGCTTCTGCATGGTCACGCAGGGCCAGGGCCTCTCCAAGAAAGACTTCAAGAAAATCCTCGCGGGTGCGAAGCTCGTCGCCGAGCACACCAATCTGAAGCGCTGCGCCTCGATCGGCCACATGTCGGGCGACCGCGCCAAGCAGCTGCGCGAGGCAGGCATCCAGCGCGTCCACCACAACGTCGAGTCCTCGCGCTCCTACTACCCGGAGGTCTCGACCACGGTCCGCTACGAGGGCCGGCTGCGGACGATCGACGCGGTCAAGGAGGCCGGGCTGGAGACCTGCGTCGGCGGCATCCTCAACCTCGGCGAGTCGCCGCGGCAGCGGGTCGAGATGGCCTTCGAGCTCGCAGAGCTGGAGCCGGACTCGGTGCCGATCAACCTGCTCAACCCGCGCGAGGGAACCAAGTTCGGCGAGCGGCCGCTGATGGATCCCTGGGACGTGATCAAGTGGGTGGCGATCTTCCGCCTGATCATTCCCGGCGCGCTCTTCCGCCTCTGCGGCGGCCGGGTCGAGAACCTCGGCGAGCTGCAACCGCTGGCGGTCAAGGCCGGGCTCAACGGGGTGATGATGGGCAACTTCCTCACCACCCTCGGCGCCGAGCCGGAGGACGACCGGGCGATGTTCGAGGAGCTGGGCCTCAACGTCGCGCGCCAGCCCGACAACGGCGCAAACCCGCGACCCGACAACCGCTCCGGCTGGCTCGAAGGGGAGACGCCGGCAACGCCGATCGACGATCTGATCGACAGCCAGGAAGAAGCGAACTTCTGGGACCCCTCGACCCAGCTGCGCGTGATCAAGAAGACGAAGAAGCCCCCGCCTTACCCAGCGGCCGCCTCCTCTGCTCCCGCACGGGCGCGCTCATGATCGCCGGAAGCCACGCACCCGCGCTCCCGCGTCCGGGGGCGGCCGGAATCACCCTGCCGCGATGACGGACATCGAAAGCCGGCTCGAGGAGCTTCGCGAGAGCGGGCTTCGCCGCCGGCTGCGGCTGATCGAAGGGGCACAGGGGCCGCGGGTCCAGCTCGACGGAGTGCCGGTGCTGCTGCTCTGCTCGAACAACTACCTGGGGCTGGCCGACCATCCACGGGTGCGCGAGGCGGCGGCCGAGGCGGCGCTGGCCTGGGGCGCCGGCGCCGGCGGCTCGCGGCTCATCTCGGGCAACATGGCGCCGCATCGGCAGCTGGAGGAACGGCTGGCCGGCTTCAAGGGCTACGAGGCGGCGCTGCTGTTCGGCTCTGGCTACCTGGCGAACATCGGCGCGATCTCAGCCCTGGCGGGCCGAGGCGGCGTCGTCTTCTCCGATGAGCTCAACCACGCCAGCATCGTCGACGGCTGCCGGCTGGCCCGAGCGGAGACCTTCGTCTACCGCCACGGCGACCTCGATCATCTCGCCTGGGGCCTGCGCGAGGCTGGCGGACGCGGCTCGTTGATCGTCACCGACGGCGTCTTCTCGATGGACGGCGACGTCGCTCCGCTGGAGGAGCTGACCCGGCTCGCGAGAGAGCACGCCTGTCGCTTGATGGTCGACGAGGCCCATGCCACCGGTGCCCTGGGCCCAGGTGGCCGGGGCTCGGTCGCAGCCGCCGGCCTCAGCCACGAGGTCGACCTCGTGGTGGGGACGCTGGGCAAGGCGCTCGGCTCCTACGGCGCCTACGTCTGCGCCGACGCCGAACTGAGCGAGTACCTGCTCAACACGGCGCGCTCCTTCGTCTTCTCCACCGCGCTGCCCCCGCCGGTGCTCGCCGCTGCTGCGGCGGCGCTGGAGCTACTCGAAGCCGAGCCGCAACGGGTGCAGCGACTGCGAGCCAACGCGGCGACGCTGCGTGCGGGCCTTGTGGCCGAAGGCCTACCGGTCGGCGGCGGAACCAGTCAGATCGTGCCGCTCGCGGTCGGCGAGGCCGAACCGACGATGGAGCTGTGCGAGCGGCTGCTCGAGCGCGGCGTCTTCGCCCAGGGCATCCGCCCTCCCACCGTGCCGGCGGGCTCTTCGCGGCTGCGCTTCAGCGTGATGGCGACGCACGAGCAGGCAGACCTGCGCGAGGCGGCGCGGCTGACCGGCGAGGCGGCGCGCGAGTTGGGAATCGGCGCAGCGACCCTGCTGGCGGCTTGATCGACCCCGGACGTGCCGGTGGATAAAGGTCATATAGGGCCTCTGTCCACCGGCACGTCCGGGGTTTTCGTGACCGGGACGGGGACGGAGGTCGGCAAGACCGTGGTCGCCGCTGCGATCGCCCACACGCTCGCCGCAGAAGGCAAGCGCGTGGCGGTTTTCAAGCCGGCCGTCACCGGCCTCGAGGAATCGCCGGCCGATCGGCCGGATCATGTCGCGCTGCGGGAAGCTGCCGGATCGACGCAGAGCGACGATGAGATCGCGCCCTACCGCTATGGGCCGGCGATGTCGCCGCACCTGGCCGCCGAGCTGGCCGGCGAGGAGGTCGAGTCGACGCGCCTGCTCACCGCAGCCCGGACCGCTGCCACAGGCGCCGACGCACTGGTCTGCGAGGGGGTCGGCGGCCTACTCGTGCCGCTCTCGTCCGACTACCTCATCCGCGACCTCGCGGTGGACCTGGCATTGCCACTGGTCGTCGCCGCTTCCCCCGGTCTCGGCACGATCAACCACACCCTGCTGACGCTCGAGGCAGCGCGGTCGGCGGAGCTGGACGTCGCGGCGGTCGTCCTCACCCCATGGCCGGACAAGCCCACCGAGGTCGAGTGCTCGAACCGCGAGACGATCGCCGCCCTGGGCGAGGTCGAGGTCGAGACGCTCCCCTGGCTCGAGCCAGCCGACACCTCAGGCTGGCCGAGCCTCGACGGTTGGCGCTTTCTTCCCGCTATGCGGGAATAGCTCGCCAGACGCTCAAACGGCGGATCCGCCGGCGAGTGCCTTCTGCGCGGCGAGCTCCGAGCCGCCCGGGTTGACCGCGGCCTCGGCCGCCTCGAGGCTCGCCCGTTTCGGCTTCGCGCGGATCGCCGCGGCGGCGATCGCGGCGCCGAGCAGCGTCACAGCGGCGGAGACCGTCATCGCGTTGCTGAGCCCGTCGACGAACTGCTGCGGCGCCGCGGTCTCGAAGCTGCTGCCGGCGGCGCCCTGGAAGATCGCCCCGGAGACGGCGACGCCGAGGCTGCCGCCGACCATGCGGAACATCGAGAGCACGCCAGAGGCGATACCGGCTTTCTGCACCGAGACGGCGTTCATCGCCGCGCTGGTCATCGGCGACATCGTCAGCGCGATGCCGATGCCGAGCAGCATGAAGCCCGGCAGGAGGTCGAGGTAGCCGGAGTCCACCGCGATCCCGGTGAAGCTGTAGAGCGAGGCGGTGAGGATCAAGAGGCCGGCGACGATCAGCCAGCGCGGACCGAAGCGGTCGGCGAGCCTGCCGGCGACCGGCGCGACGCCGACGATCATCAGGGTCGAAGGCAGGAAACGGACGCCCGCCTCCAGCGGCGAGTAGCGGAGGATGTCCTGCATGTAGAGGGCGAGGAAGAAGAAGACGCCCATCATCGCGAAGGTGATGATCAGCGCCACCGTCACCGCGCCGACGAAGTTGCGGTCGGCGAAGAAGCGGAACTCGACCATCGGCACCTTGACCCGCAGCTCGGTGAGCACGAAGGCGCCGAGCGCGAGCGCCGAGCCAGCCAGCAGGGCGACGATCCCGGCCGAGCCCCAGCCCCAGCTGTTGCCCTCGACCAGAGCGAGCACCAGCGCCGTCAGGCCGGCGGTCAGCGTCGCCACGCCGAGGTAGTCGACCTCGCGGCCGACGGTGGTGTCGCGCGACTCGCGCACGGCGAAGATCGTCGCCGCGACGGCGCCCGCGGCGACCGGCAGGTTGAGGTAGAAGATCGCTCGCCAGCTGACGTGCTCGGTGAGGAAACCGCCGAGCACGGGGCCGACAGCGAGCGCCAGAGCCGAGACGCCAGCCCAGGTCCCCATCGCCTTGCCGCGCTCGTGGGCGGGGAAGGCGTCGGTGATTATCGAGAGCGTGCCCGGCATCATCAGCGCCGCGCCGACGCCCTGCACGACGCGGCTGACGACCAGGTCGGTCGCGTTCTGAGCCAGCCCGGCGGTGGCCGAGGAGAGGGCGAAGATGACGACGCCGAAGAGGAACATGCGGCGGCGGCCGAAGATGTCGCCGAGCCGGCCGCCGGTGGCGAGCAGCACCGCGAAGGAGAGCGTGTAGCCGTTGATCGTCCACTCGAGACCGGAGATCGAGGCGCCGAGGTCGCGCTGGATCGAGGGCAGCGCCACGTTCACGACCGTGTTGTCGAGCATGATCATGAACAGCGCGAAGCACATCGCTCCGAGCGTCCACCACTTGCGGTTGTCGTCGGTGATCAAATGCCGGTAGCGGGTCAAGCTGGTCCAACCTCCTTCAGGTGTTCGAACGCCTCGGCGATGTCGGGGCGGTCCATCAGCGCGTCGACGGCGGCGTCGAGCTTGCGGCGCTGC
>DASUZP010000021.1:0-11627 GCA_036376775.1 Solirubrobacterales bacterium
GATCTCGGTCTGCTCGGCGCGGGAGACGACGTCGCGCGAGGCGAGTTCCATCTTGTTCGGCGCGTAGCGCTCCATGAAGCGTTCGCCCTTGGCGTTGAGCAGGTGCGCGCCCTCGCCGCGGGCGCCCTCGGTGATCAGGAAGCCCTTGCCGGCCAGCGTCGTCGGGTGGTACTGGATCATCTCCATGTCCATCAGCTTGGCCCCGGCCCGGTAGGCCATCGCGATCCCGTCGCCGGTGCAGATCAGCGCGTTGGTGGTCGGCTTCCAGGCCTGGCCGTTGCCGCCACAGGCGAGGATCACGGCCTTCGCGGTGAACAGCTGCATCGAGCCGTCGGCGACGTTGCGGGTGACGACGCCGCAGCACTCGCCGTTCTCGTCCAGCGCCAGCGCCGTGCAGAACCACTCCTCGTAGCGGGCGACCGCGTCGGAGTACTTCATCAGCTGCTCGTAGAGGACGTGCATGATCGCCTGGCCGGTGATGTCGGCGACGTAGTAGGTGCGGGCAGCCGAGGCGCCGCCGAAGGCGCGGGTGCCGAGCTTGCCTTCCTCGTTGCGGTGGAAGGTGACGCCGAGGTGCTCGAGGTGGAGGATCTCCTCCGGCGCCTCTTCGCACATGATCGAGATCGCGTCCTGGTCGCCGAGGTAGTCGGAGCCCTTGACCGTGTCGAAAGCGTGCGACTCCCAGGAGTCGCCGGGGTTGAGGGCGGCGTTGATCCCGCCCTGGGCGGCGTTCGAGTGCGAGCGCACGGGATGGACCTTGCTCAGGATCCCGACCGAGACTCCTTGCTCGGCGGCGGCCAGGGCGGCCCTCTGTCCGGCAAGTCCGGCGCCGATCACCAATACGTCATGCGTAGGCACGAGCGCGGACTCTATAGAGCCGAAATCCGACCCCGCAGTCGGATTTGAAACGACCCGTCGACGGGCCTATTTGCCGTCGTGACGACGACAAATAGGCCCGTCGGCCTCATAGCCAGCTGGTGTCCAGGCGGCGGATCGCGGCCTCGGAGAGGCGGATGCCGTCGGCGACCGTGTCGAAGTCGACGTTCTCGGCCAGGTCGTGCCACCAGTGGTAGTTGGCGGGCTGCTTGAGGTCGGTGCAGCTGGCGATCACCGCCGTCTCGTAGCCGGCGGCCGAAGACTCGAGACCGTCGGTGCCGCTGCGCGTGCGCAGGTTGGGGTAGAGCGGGATGCCGAGCTCCTCGGCGAGGCCGTCCATCAGGGCGAGCGCTCGCGCCGGGTACTCGCGCATCTTCAGGAACCCCTCGCCGCGCAAGACGAGCAGATGGGGAGAGCCGGTCGACTCGAGGCAGAGGAAGAAGGTGCTCTCCTGGGGTAGCTCTGGGAAGTGGCGCTCGCCGAAGGCCTTGATGCCCTCGCTGAAGGACTCCTCCGAGCCGACCGAGAGCAGGATCGCCCGCAGGTTTTCGGGCGGGTCGTCGATCAGCTGCTCGGCGATGGCGAGAAGGGAGACGACCGCGCTGCCGTTGTCGTTGGCGCCCGGCACAACCTTGCGTAGGCCGATCTCGGTCATCGCCGCGGCCGAGCCGATTCCCAGAAAGACCCCCAATCTCGTCAGCAGCCGTCTGCCACTGAGCGCGCCGAGGGCGGCCAGCACCGGCCCGCCGATCACCGGCGCCATCAGCGGCGGGCTGGTGTCGGTGCGCTCGATCATCCCCAGGCGGTCGGCGATGTTGGGAATCTCGGGGTGGAAGACGAGACCCGAGTGGGCGGCGTCGTGGTGGGCGATGAGGACGACGGTGCGCTCGGCGTCGGCGGGGCCGAGCTCGCAGAGGACGTTGTAGGTGGTTCGACGGGGGAGAGCACGCCGCATCCAGCGCTTGCCGGGTGGGAAGTCCGAGGCCATGCCGGCTGCCGCAGCGCCGGCCAGGGCGCCACCAAGCAGCCGCCGTCCGCGCAGCGCGGCGATCCCCCCGAGGGCGCCCATGGCAGCGCCGATGCCAAGCGGCCACCAATAGGTGCCGTGGGCAGGCTCAGCCTCGATCCGCGCCTCGGCCCCAATCTCAGCAAAGCGCGCCACCAGCCACTCCGCAGCCCGCCGCTCTCCCTCCGAAGCAGAAGGCCGCTCGATCCGCTCGAGTTCCTCCAGCCAGCTCCTCAGTCGGTCTTTGTCCGCGAGCATCGGCTCCGAACTTATACGGGGGCGTGCGGGTGGGGGTGAAACGTCTTGTACTTTTTCGTCGAGGGCATCGGGCGACAGCCCAACCGCGACCCACCGAAAAAGTTAAGTGGAACCCCCACCCGCACGCCCCCGTACCATTGAGGCCAGATGTTCGGCGGCAAACCAATCACGCTGTTCCACGTGCGCGGCATCCGCATCGCCGTGGACTGGTCCTGGTTCTTTGTCCTCTTCCTCGTCATCTTCTGGCTCTCGCAGTTCTACGGCGACGTGCTCGGCGAAAGCAGCTCCTCCTCGACGCCGTTTGTGCTGGCGATTCTCAGCGCCTTCGGCTTCTTTGCCTCGATCGTCCTGCACGAGCTCGGCCACGCGTTCGTCGCCCTGCGCAACGGGATCGGCATCTCCAGCATCCAGCTCTGGATCTTCGGCGGGATGGCCAGGATGAGTCGCGAATCCGATTCGCCGCGGACCGAGTTCGAGGTGGCGATCGCCGGCCCGCTAGTGACCCTCGCGATCGTCGTCGTGCTGACCGCGATCGGCCTCGGTGCAGCCGGCTGGGACGACTTCCGCAAAGCCGCCCTGGTCGAGACCGACGCCGGCACCTCGGGCGTCCTCGCGATGGTCGCCTGGTTGGCGATGATCAATTTCCTCGTCCTCGTCTTCAACCTGCTGCCCGCCTTCCCGATGGACGGCGGTCGGATCGTGCGCGCGATCGCCTGGCGCAGGACCGGAAACCGCGCCTCGGCGACCCGCTTTGCCGCCAACCTCGGCCGCGTCTTCGGCTACCTCTTCGTCGCCGCCGGCCTGCTGCTGGTCTTCGACGGCTACGTCTTCGGCGGCGTCTGGCTGGCGCTGATCGGCTTCGTCGTCAACGGCTCGGCCCGAGCGGCAACTGCGCAGACCGCGATCACCAGCGGCATAAGCAAGCTTGTCGTCTCCGACGTGATGGACCGCGAGCCGGTAACGATCTCCGACCAACTCAGCGTCGAGCAGGCGCTGGACGAATACTTCCTCCGCTACCGCTGGCCCTGGTTCCCGGTAGTGGATACCGCCCACCGCTTCGTCGGCCTTGTCGTTCGCGACAAAGCCGACGAAATCCCGGAGACCTCGCGCACCACATCGCTCGTCTCCGACGTGCTCGAGCGAGACGACGGCACCTTCCAGGTCCGCGACAACGCCCCCCTCGACACGCTCCTCGCCAACCGCTCCCTACGCCGCTTCGGCGCCGTCTTTGCGGTCGACGCAGAAGGCAAGCTCTCCGGCGTAATCACCGCCGAGCAGGTTGGCCGTGCCTTGAGAGACGCCGCGAGCTAGAAGACCGGGGAGGCCCCTTTCTTTCTATGCCACGGTCGAGATCGAGGTTCGTGATGGTCCGAAGCTTCAACCCACTCGTCGGGGCTTCGTCGGACTAGCGGACCCCTCCTAGCTTGACTTACACGGAAGTCGAGTCGATTCCAGAAGAGACGCCCGGTGTGGACGGGATTTTCGAGCATGAGGCGAATGGTCGACGTGGCCTGAGTCGTGGAACGCTCATCTAGTCTGATCCGGCGGCTGTCGCGGCCGGCTACGGCGCTTTGATCAATTCCCTCGGCGCTTCAAATGCAGCTAAGGCAACCGTCATCGGGACCGGCTTCTCGCCGGAATCGGCCATTCTCACCCTGGCACGCTCCTGCTCTTCGCGGATGAACCGGGAGGGATTCGATGCCTGCGATGACCTTTTTAGTTCCCAATCACCTCTCCAGCTAGTTTTACTAAGGAAAATTTCCTGCAACATCAAGGGGGTGAGGTAGATGAAGCTCGCAGCATGTGGCGCGGCGCTGCCCGTCGTATCGATCAACAAGGCCGGCTAGCTGCCTGGCCTCAAGCGCTTGGGCCGGGTTTCGAGCGAGTTCGGCTGGCCCGTCCCCTAGCGCGACCTATCGCCCCGAACCCTCGCACTACGGGCACGCTGACTATCACTGCGTGAATTGATCAGGTGAAACGCACACTTAGCGTTAGCCCATGCCGGAGAGCGGGGGCACTCAAGCCGAGTCCACGGGCGGTGGGGACCCTGCCCGCTGCCCGGTGCCCAGCGGGGGATCGATCGGGTCTCCGCAGGAGCCGGGCAATCCCGCGGAGTCTTCGCCGTGAGCGACGGCTGCGAGAAATTCTGGGCTGCGCTTCCGGAGAAGACCCTGCACCCGCTCCGGGTACCGATCCTCGAAGCGTTTCGCTGGATCGGTGAGCCACTGTCGGCGGTCGGCATAGTCGACGTGCTCGACGTTCGATGGCGGCGACGGGGTGACGCGCTGCGCTTTGCGCCATAGCTCTGTACGGGCCGAGTGCCACGCCCCGGCGGGATCACCTTCCATGTCTCGCCGGAGGCGTGGCAGTCGGTCCGTCCGCACCGTGATCTATCGGTTGAACTGGATGCTCTTCTCTGGTCGCCTCGTCGTCTCTTCCCGACACTTCCCGACGCGGAATCCCTACCGGGGACGGCGATCTGGAGAAGCGAGAAAAGATCGGCAGTGGCTCGCGAGTGTCGGGAGGCGACGGTGAGCGATTCGGAATGACGGTGGTGATCGCCAGCCCACGATTGGTGGATCGGCGATCGCCCCCCAGGGCGACGACGATCGCGTTTGCGACCACGGCCAAGGGAGCAATCGGATGGTTCCGTGCCGCCACGGAGCGGTGGAGACGGCATCCGTGGGCCTACTGCCTGCGCAGGGCGATCACGCCACGAATCATCGGGGCCAGCGCCGCCGCCGTCAGGATGGCTGTCGTGCGCTTGGTTAAGTACCCGCCGACTCCCCCGGCGACGGCGGCAACCATGTCAGCCCCGTCGTTAGCCAAGCCGATGCGCAGCCATCGCTTCTGCTCGTCTCCCTCGGTTGTGAGGAGGCCGTAAGCGAGGATCACGTCGCGCGTCCCAATCAGCCGAGCCAGATAGGGAAGCTGCGGGTTTCCGGGCATATCGAAGCCGAACGCCCTGGCGGCAGGCCGTGGGAACAGCCACGCCGCGATGCCAAAGGCGATGCGGCTCACGATCAGGGCGTTGATCGCAGTCTTTCGACTCATTGGAGGCCACCCTACCTTCAGGGCATGGAGCTGGCCAGGCACCAAAATCGCTGTGTTCCCTCTCGGCGTGCGAGCGGCTTTCTTCTTGCGCCGGGGAGGAGATGCCTCTAATAGAGTGAACCGATGCTGACTCAGGTGGCCGACGGCGTCTGGGTCCGGCAGAGTGAGTGGGTCTGGACCAATTCCATCGTGGTGCGCGGCCCCGGATCAATGCATCGCTCCTCCGTCCGGTCCCCTGGAACAGGGTAGCGGTGGCGGGGCCGCTCGTCCGGCCGATGGGCTCCGTCGGGCGCGGCCTCTTAGACGAGGCTTACTGCCGATTTCAGGCGAGCTTGGTGCTGTGAGGCCGCTGCCAACCTCGGCCCGTCTGCGTGAAGGTCCTAACTATCCCTCGAAGAAGTTCTCTATATGACTCGTAGCATTCGTAACAAGAAGCGGACGAATAATGGATTACTGTCGTCCAAGCAGTGTCTGCCGAGTCCGCACAACCGTCTGGGAGTCAGTATGGGTCTGGTCGGGGCCACACGTCCCTGTGGAACTCGGTCGATGCGAGTAACCGGCGGCTCAGCCTCGCCGGCCTCGACCCGCTCGCCAAGGCGCTCTCGCTTGCGGGCTTGACGGTCCTAGTCCTCGCGAGCGCCATCGCCGTCTTCTTCGCGTTCGGATGGACGATCCCGGGCGGCACCGACGAAGTGCTCCTCGGCGGCGTTGCCTCCGATGTCCCTCGTGCCGCCACCGTGCTTGCCTACCTCGCACTCGCGGTGGGCGCTGCTATCGCCGTCGCCGCCGCTGCCGGGCTGTCCGGCAAATGGGAATGGGCGGTACGCGGAACCGTCGGATTCGTCGGGGCGGCGATCGCCGGGCTCGAGCTGCAGGCGGCACGACTGCTCGACGCCAACCCGCTCGGTTTCGGGACGGTCGGCACCCTCACCCATGTCTGCGGCTGGCTCGCGGTCCTCGGTGCCGTCGTCGTCGCCTTCACGCCGCCCACCTATGCCCGCCGCCTGCAGCCACTAATGATCGCGGCGGCCGCCTCGTCCGCGCTCCTCACCGGTGCTCTCTACATCCTCTGGCCGAATGTGTCGGGTCCTCCCGGCGTGATCGGTTACTCAAGCCACGGCGTGCTCGCCCTTGGTGTCCTGAGCGTCATCGCCTCGCTCGCGATCGTAGTCTCCATCTACGTCCTATGGCAGGCGATCGTCGGCATCCAGGCTGGCCGGAGCGGTGCGATGCGGTTGGTCAAGAGCGTCGAAGGGCGCCCGCTCCTCTGGCTGGGAGGGATTCTCTTAGTCAAGCTGGCCTGGCTCGGGTGCGGCTACGCGGGCATACTCCCTTCAGCGCTCGGCGGCGACTCGGGCTCTTGGGGCGACAGCCGTCACGACGGACTCTCCAGCTGGCTGCTCGCTGTCCTCTTCGCCGCCGCCGCACTCCTTGCCCTGGCGCGCCTGCCATTGCAGCGGATCGACGAACGCGGTTCGCGGCCGGTGCTGGTGGGGCTCGCCGCCAGCTTCTCTGCCTTCTTCGTGCTCGGTGGCATCGCGCTGCTCGGCTACGCAGTGGTTGGGATTTTCAGCGACGAAGGCGGGCTGCGCAGCGGCCTCACCGACGCGATCGACTGGCTGACCGAAGGGCTCCTCTGGTCGACCGTCATCGCGGTGTTCGTCGCCGGCGCCGTGGGGCTTGGCCTGCTGCTGTTCCGGCGCGCCTGGGTCGGGCTACCCTTCCTCCTGGTCTTCGTGATCTGGGCGCTGCCGCGAGCGCTGCAGGCTACGCCCGGCCTCAGCGACGAGGAACCGTTCCGTCATCTAGGCGTCAACGTGGTCACGTTCGACGCGCTGCTCACCGTCGCCATCGCGCTGCTTCTGATCGCCTGGCGATGGAACCGGCAGCGCCAGCTTCCTCCCACCGAGCTGGCGTTGGTTCTCGGGGTCTCGACTCTGGTGGCGTCAACGCCGATCCTGCTCGGCAGCATCGACGGCGACGCCTACTTCTACTTCGCTCTGGTGTTCCCGGCCGCCTACCTGCTCCTCTTCAACGCCCGGACGCTTAACCGCGAGGACCCGGCCCGGCGGAGCCGCGTCCTCGCCGCTATCGGCGCGGCGTCGGTGCTGCTCACCCTGGTCACGCTCCAAGTGATCCTCGGTAGTGCCGGTCCGGAACATCCGAGCGACGGTGCGATCGTTCAGGCGGTAATGGCAGTGCCGATCGCCGGTGTCCTCACTGCGGCCAGCCTGGCGAGCATGCGGGCAGCGGACGGACCTGTGCCCATTCATGTAGGTGTGGGGGCGCAGGCGGCTTTACCGTCGTCCGCGCCGAGTCCTGGTGCCACGCCAGGTAGGTGAGCACCGGGATCTCGGGCAGACTGAACTGCCAGGCTCGGGCTCATAACCGAAGGTCGAGAGCCCCAGCCATAGACGATGCGTGCCGCTACGCCGGGTTGGTCAGGTTCTCGATCGTGATCTGGCAGCGTGCCGTGTTGTGCGGCCACTCGCCGTCGTGGAGGTTTCGAGTCAGGTCGATGCTTTGCCCGGGCAGGATGACCAGCGTGCCGCTCTGAGAGTCGTCCTGTTCGTCGTCCTCCAGGATCTCGAAGATCCAGTCCAGGACGATGCTGAGGTCGGGCGCGCCGGGCGGGCGTGGTGGCACGCCTGGCTTGTGGTCAAGCGCGCTGTGCAGCACGCGCAGCGTCCCTTTGAAGTGAGCCCGGTGGCCGTTGTAGGTGCCCGTGGACTCCTCGACTTCGGCGCTGGAGGTGGCGATGCCGATGTCCTGCGCGGCTTTTATCACGCCGGCGTCCGCCTGCACGAACACCGACTTGAAGAAGGGGTGGTGATCGGGGTGGCTTTCGCCAATCGTCGGCACGAAGGTCATCGTCAGCTCGCCGTGCACCTCGATCCGGCGCCGCCACTCGGGCGGGGGGTCGAGCTCGATCGTCGGGAGATTCACCTCGCCGGGGGGCAAGCTCGTCCGCAGCGTTTTGGTCAGCATCCCCGGCGGATCTTCCCAATCTGCCTGAACGCGGACCGGCTGCAGTTGGTCCGCCTTGCTGGCGGGCACGTCGAGCCTGAACCAGCCCTTGGAATCGGTGACGGCCTTGCGGCAGCCGACGAACGCTTCGGCACCAGGCAGGGATTGCCCCCGGAAGACGACGAGCCCCCTCACGCGGCACACTCCCACGCTCAACTGCAGCGTCCCGGTCTCAACCAGCTCTGGGTGCGGGCCTAAGAACTTCGCCCGCATAGCGGTGCCCCAGAGCCCGGAGCGCACCTCTCCCCCGGAGCGCTCGGCCGGGCTGTCCCAGAAGGCGCCGATGTTGTCCGGCGAGACCGTCAGGCCCGCCCCCGGGACCTTCCAGGCCTCGTCCTCGACATCCGTCAGGTCGGGACGATCGATTGCAAACGCATTGGTGACGCCGTTCGCAACCCGCTCGGGCATTCCAGTCAGGAGATCTGCCAGGGTGCGGAGCGCGGGGCTGGCTCCAACGCGCGAGACGATCGGCAGCTTTTCGATCCTTTCCCTGACGCTTTCCCCCACCTTGTTGACGATCCAGCCGTGGAGGCCGGCGGCAGCAGCAGCTCGTTCCGGCTCGAAGAACGCGTACAGCCCATCGATCTTGGGAGCGCCAACCTGCTCCCGGGCGGTCCCATCCTCCGGGCTGTGCGAGTCGTGGTCGAGCAGCAGCTGTGGCGAGAGGCCCGAGAGGGCACGCGTCGCAGCGAGCCATACGAAGGTCGAGCAGACGATGCCCGGCGTCCCGGCAGCCCAGTCGGCGCCGGGGGGCAGCACGGCCCAGCTTGGGTCTCCCGGAGGTGGGGCGAAGTGGTTGGGGTCCAACCCGATCCTTGCGTCGGTGTAGGCGAAGAAGCGGTAGTGGCCCGTGGTTTTGTTGGCCTCTGCCACCACCCGGCCAAGCGCCCAGCGCACCCAGGGAAATTGCGCCTCGGCCTCCACGGAGGGCCGGACGACGAGCAGGTGAATGGGGTCTGGGTGGTCCGGCCTGCGCGTGGGCGCATACGTGATGTTCTTGATCTTGAACGGCTTCTCCGGGAACTCCTTGTCATAAAACGCGCGGCGTTGATCCTCGGTCAGGGCCTCGACCTGGCTCGGCGTGGTGGCGCTGGTGAGCCCGTGGTAGTCGCACGACGGGTTGCGCCCGTCGTTCCAGCCGTCGAAGAAAGCATTCTGAATCGACTGCGTGATCGGCCCCGGCCAACCGAACTTGACCAGGTCCGGGCGCAGACCTTCGAGCGGCACCGCCGCTTCGAGATCGTCGAGCGGCGCCGGCAGGTCGACTTTCACCTTCGCGGGGTAGTAATCGTCGTCGTCGATGAGCCGGGACTTGGACGCCGTGCAGTGGCGGATCTCATCCTGGTCCCTGACCATCAGGCCCATGTGGTCGAAGAGCTCGGGCGGGTTGAGCGCCTTCAGGATCGTGCCGATCACCCCGTCGCCGTCGGCCGGCGAGAGCACGATGTCTCCCGCGCGGGCATTCAAGATCTGGGCATCCTGGTGCTTGACCTCTGTGTGTCCGGTGAGCACGCAGACGAGGCGCGGGTCGTCGGTGCACTTGCGCGGGTCGCAGGGCTTGCCGACGCGGTCTTTCAGGTCTTTGGGGATGCCGAAGACCGAGGCCCAGCTGCCGACCCGGAGCTGTCTGGCCGGCGTCTTCTCGACGTAGGCGACGATCAGGTCGCCCTTCCAGCCCAGCCCGGCCGGGTCGTCCTGCGTGGCGGGACCGTGCAGGTTGGCGCCGTAGAGCCCCAGGTCCAGGTCCGCGTTCCAGAGCGCGACCTGATCGTTGTCGCGGTACAGCAGCGCCAGCCCTGGACCGGAGCCGAACGGAGCGTCCGTCGGCGTGATCGCGATCCGTTTTTCCGTATTGACCCCAGTGTGCAAGCCGGGCCCGTCGAGGTCCGAGAAGAAACTGCCCGTCGCGGTCAGGAAGCGGCTCTCTGGATCGACGGCGGTTACGACGACCGTCCGACCATGGTAGGGGTGCTCGATCGTCGCGATCCCGGGGTCGCATGGGCTGCGGTGGCTTATCTCCCACGCCGGCTCGAAGCTGACGCCGTCCCTGCTTTCGGTGACCATCAGCTGGTTTCCAGTGGTGCGCCAAACGAGGGTCAGCCGGTCCTCTTCCGCCGCCATGCTCACGCCGCCGACCACGTCGGTCGCGATCGTGAGCTGCGGGCCGGGGCCCGCTGCCCCGATCCTGGCGATCCGCAGGACGGAAGTGGCATCCACCCAGGCCAGCATCAGGCGACCTTCGATCGTCCCCAGGGCGACGCTGCCGCTCGGCGAGGTGAGCCCGGTCGCCATATTGGTCTCCGGCGAGAACCCGTCGGGCGAGTCGACCCCCGCTGGCACGGGTCCTATCGCGACCAGGATTTCGGCGCCGCCATCGCCGTCGACCCAGGCCACCGCCAGGTCGCGCCTCCGCTCGGCCAGCGCCGGCGATCCGTAGCAGGATCCGAGCGTGGTCTCCTTCACCGGTCAGCTCCCTGCGTGCTCGAGGCCCCCACCATCGCGCAAAATATATAGATCAATTAGCGATCGCGTGGTCGGCTAAGAGACCGGCATGTGCCGGTCGATGATCGGGCCGAAGTCGGTCGCGGCCGGGAGGGTGCCGAAGGCGTTGCCCCAGTCGCCGCTCAGGCGCGAGGCGCAGAAGGCATCGGCGACGGCAGGATCGCCGTAGCGGACCAGCAGCGATGCCTGCAGCGCCAGGGCCATGCCCTCGACGACGCGGCGGGCGCGAGACTCGATCGTCTCAATCTCGCCGGGAATTTCGGCCCGCAGCGATGAGACGTAGTCATCGAGCTTCGGTTCGGCGCCGGCGCCCTCCATCACCTCGGCGAAGAAGGCCTCGACCGAGGCGGGGTTCTTGACCATCGCCCGGAGCACGTCGAGGCATTGCACGTTGCCCGAGCCCTCCCAGATCGAAGCCAGCGGCGCCTCGCGATAAAGGCGGGGGAGACCGGACTCCTCGACGTAACCGTTGCCGCCGAGGCACTCGAGGCACTCGACCGCGTGCCAGGGCGCGCGCTTGCACATCCAGTACTTGAGCACGGCGTTGGCGAGGCGGCGGAACTCGGCCGCGTCCTCGTCGCCGGCGGCGACCTCGTCGTAGGAGCGGGCGAGGCGCATCGCGGCGATCGTCGCCGCCTCGGACTCGACGCAGAGGTCGGCGAGCACGTTGCGCATCAGCGGCTGGTCGATCAGCTCCTTGCCGAAGGCGGCACGATGGGCGGTGTGGTTGAGCGCCTGGACGACGCCGGCACGGTAGCCGGTGGCGGCGCCGATCACGCAGTCGAGGCGGGTGTGGTTGACCATCTCGATGATCGTCGGCACGCCGCGGCCCTCCTCGCCGACCATGCGCGCCCAGGCGCCGCGGAACTCGAGCTCCGAGGAGGCGTTGGAGCGGTTGCCGAGC
>DASUZP010000022.1:0-2505 GCA_036376775.1 Solirubrobacterales bacterium
GCGGCTGAAAGAAGGATTTGGGGGTCTAGGGACCCCCAAAAGCTGCGATGAACTTCGGGGCGCCGCATCGCCACTACGCGGTCACCGACTCGACCAACGCGCGCGCGCGCGAGCTGGTCGAGGCTGGGGCGCCGCGCGGCACCGTCGTCACCGCCACCGAGCAGACCGCCGGTCGCGGGCGCCAGGGGCGCAGCTGGACGGCGCCGGCCGGCAAGGCCCTGCTCTACTCGGCGATCCTGCGCCCCCTGGACGAGCGCCACCTGCTGCTGCCCCTCTCCGTTCCCCTCGCCGTCTGCGAAGCGGCCGAAGAGCTGGAGCCCGGCATCGAGTGCCAGGTCAAGTGGCCCAACGACATCTGGATCGATGAGAAAAAGCTCGCCGGAGTCCTGATCGAGGCCAAGCCCCAGGACAGCTGGGCCGTGATCGGCGTCGGGCTCAACCTCTCAATCTCTGTAAGCGAGTTCCCGCCAGAGCTCCGCGCAACAGCAGTCTCGCTCGTCGGCTTGAGCGCGGGGAGTCAGGGGGAGGTCCGAGAAGTGCCTCGCGAAGCGGCGCACCGGCGGGAGATTCCCGCGGCGAAGCCGCTCCAACATAGTGAGCGAAGCGTCAGCGAAGCGAACCTAGGCACCTTCTCGGACCTCCCCCTGACTCCCCTCACCGCAGCAAAAGTACTGAACCGTCATCTGACCCACTGGGTCGAAGCAGATCGCGAGGCGATACTCGACGCCTGGCGCTCGCGCGACGCGCTGCGCGGTCGCGAGATCTCCTGGGACGGTGGCGCCGGGGTCGCCGACGGGATCGAGGACTCCGGCGACCTAGTCGTCGTCGCTGCCGGCGGCGACCGCGTCGTCCTCGGCGCCGGTGAGGTCCACCTCAGGCTCTGAGCCGTTTCCCGCGGCCCTCGCTTTTCTCGCCCGAGGCGCCCGCTTCCTCGGTTTCGCCCCGTTCTCGCTGCTGCCCACCTGCGCATCGCCTTTGCCCTTTTTGCGCTTACGACGGCGCTTGCCACCTTTGGGGAAGTTGCGCAGCAGTTCGCGCGCGGTCGCCGAGGGTTTGCGGGCCATCCGCATCCGCGCGCCGCGCAGCACCTCCTCGCCTTCGGGCGTGTGCGAGACGGCGGCGGCGAGCAACGCCACCGCCAGGCGGCGGTCCTGTTTGCGCGCCGCGTGGACGAGTCGGCGGGCATTGCGTCCATGGGCACGACCGGAGGAGTTGACCAGCAGGCCGAGCAGCCGCTTCGTCTCCGGCCAGCGCTGCACGGCGTACTCTTCGTGCAGCTCGCGGGTGTAGGAGCCGAGTCGCCAAACCCACGCCTGAGCCTGGTCGCGGCGGCCGATCCGTTTGTCGACCAGGGCCTGCAGCAGAGTCCTCGTCCCCGCCCGCTTGTCCTCACGGCTCCAGCTGCCGACGATCTCGATCGCGTCATCGAAAGCCTCGGCGTCGCGCAGGTCGGCGATCTCGGCCAGGGCTTTCAGTTGCAGCTGCGAGTTGCGGTTGCGCTGAACGCAGGTGAGCAGGAAGCGCCGGCGCAGCTCTTTGGTGCGATCGTTCTGCAGCATCGAGCGGGCGCGGCGCCAGTTCTGCGGGTTGACCCGCGCCCCGGCGAGAGCGGCCCAGGCGTGCTGCTCGGGATAGTCGAGGTTCTCGACCGCGATCCGCCAGAGGTCGCGTTCGAGCACCTGGGTGCGCTTTTCGGAGTCCTCGGAGACGGGGACGATCCGCCGCTCGACCCGCACGCGACGGCCGCGACCGCGCCGCACCGGGCCGACGACGATCGCGCCGCCGCGGTAAACGTCGCGATCGAGCAGGCTATGCAGGGTGACGATGGTCTCGTCGTGGGTGGTCGCCGGGTGGACGAAGTCGATCACCAGGCCGGCCTCCTTGCCCGGCGCGCGCCGGGTGACGCGGCCGACCCGCTGCTGGTAGATGCGCCGCGAGGCGGTCGGCGCGAGGTGCATGCAGATCGTTGCCCGTGGCGAGTTCCAGCCCTCGGCGAGCAGCATCGCGTTACAGAGCACGTCGACCTCGCCGCGCTCGAAGGCGGCGAGGATCTCGGCCAGTTCGCGCTTCGGCGTCTCGCCCGAAACCGCGCGGGCGACGATGCCGGCGTTCTGCAGCGCCTTGGCGACGTTCTTGGCGTGCTGGACGCCGGCGGTGTAGAGGACGCCGGGGGTCTTGCTGAAACGGGTCTTGTAGAGGTCGGCGATCGCCACGTTGAAGGGCTCCTGGTCGAGCAGCGCGGCCAGCTCCTCCTGGTCGAAATCCTGGTCGACCTCGCCTTTGCGCAGCGGCACCTTGGCGATCGTCCTCACTCCCGGCCCGGGCGGGATGCGCATGCAGCGCAGCGGCGCGATCACCCCGCGCCGCGCCGCCTGGGCGAGGTCGAAGCGCGAGGTCTGGGTCGGGAAGAGGTCGGCGACGTGGCGCGCGATCAGCGCTCCGGTCGCGGTCATGCCGATGAAGACGGGGCCGGTCCAGGCGCGGATGCAGGCGCTGGTTTTCTCG
>DASUZP010000023.1:0-4846 GCA_036376775.1 Solirubrobacterales bacterium
AGACGCATTGATCACCGGATTCCGCAGCTGAATTCCGCAGAAGTCAACCGAGGACCCGCCGGGGGGGAGAGTGGGGGTGTCCCTCCGCTTGCTGGGTTTTTCGCCAGAGGAGTCGGTGCTTGCTCGCTGAGCCGGCGGGGCGAAAAAGAGGACGCCGCTGCGCGGATGGACACCCCCACTCTCCCCTTCGCAGCGCACCACCGGGCCGTCCACGCAGAGGCGGGCGTAACCCCCTTCGGCCCTGGGGACCGCGCAGCCGAAACAGGCGCCGTAGCCGCAGGCCATCGGAGACTCCATGGCGAGCTCGCAGGCGACATCGTGAGCTGAGCAGAGGGCTGCGACCGCATCCAGCATCGCCGGGGGGCCACAGGCGTAAACGGCGGCGCTCTGGGTGTCGTCGCCTTCGAGCATCGCGGCGAGCAGGTCGGTGACGTAGCCGTGGTGGCCGACGTGGCCGTCGTCGCTGGCAAGTCCGACCTCGCAGCAGCGGAAAAGGTCGTCGAGGCCGCCGGAGTGGGCTTTGTCGCGGAAACCGAGCAGGACGCGGGCGGGCACGTTCGCAGCAGCGAAGCGACGGCGCAGCAGGGCCAGCGGGGCGATGCCGATGCCGCCGCCGACCAGGATCGTCCCTGCAGCTCCCGGCGCCAGCTCGCGAGGGGCCGAGAAGCTGTTGCCGAGGGGGCCGTTGACCCAGACTCGCTCGCCCGGCTCAAGCGCGCAGAGGCGGTCGGTACCCGGGCCGATGCCCTCGATCAGGAAGTCGAGACGGGTACCACCGGCTGCCGAGTCGACGTCGGCGACGGAGAACGCGCGGGGTAGGTACGGGCGCTGGCCACGCTCCTCCCAGTGCTGCTCCGTGGCGAGCATGTAGAACTGGCCAGGGAGTGGCTCTGGGCCCTCTGGGTCGAGCAGCGAGAAGAGGCGGTAGCCGCCGGAGGGCCGATTGTCGGTTACCGCGCAGACCCGGCGACCCCAAGGGGCAAGTTGACGCCCGGATTCTTCAGCCATCTGCCGAAGCAGTGGAGGCGGCGGCGATGTCATGGATCTCCTGCAGGGAGAGAACCTCGGGCTCGCCCTGCATCTGCGCGGCGATCGCCCGCACCGCTGCGGAAGCGCCGGTCATCGTCGTCACGCAGGGGATCCCGTGGCGGACCGCGGCTGTTCGGATCGCCTGGCCGTCGGCGCGGGCACCGGAGCCGGTCGGCGTGTTGATCACCAGGTCGCAGCGGCGCTCGCGGATCAGGTCGACGACGTGGGGCGAGCCCTCGCCGATCTTGTTGATCCGCGTCACCGGCACCCCCATCGAGGAGATCGACTGCGCCGTGCCGCCGGTCGCGATCAGCTCGAAGCCGAGATCGTGGAAGCGAGCCGCCATCTGCGTCGCCGCCGGCTTGTCGGTGTCGGTGACGGTGATGAAGACGGTTCCCTCTGTCGGCAGCAGCACTCCGGCGGCGGCCTGAGCCTTGGCGAAGGCAGTCGGGAAGTCGGCGGCGATGCCCATCACCTCGCCGGTGCTCTTCATCTCCGGACCGAGGACCGAATCGACGCCGGCGAAGCGGGCGAAGGGCAGCACCGCCTCCTTGACGCTGATATAGCCGCTGGGCGTTGCGGGCAGAGCGAGCTCCGCCAGCTTCTCGCCCAGCATCAGCCGCGCCGCTACCTTGGCCAGGGGCGTGCCGGTCGCCTTGGAGACGAAGGGAACGGTGCGCGAGGCCCGCGGGTTGGCCTCGATCACGTAGAGCCGGCCGCCGGCGATCGCGTACTGGATGTTGATCAACCCGATCACACCCAGCTCCAGCGCGATCTTCGTCGTCGTTGCGCGGATCTGCTCAAGCATCTCCTCGCCGATGCTGAGTGGCGGGATCACGCAGGCCGAGTCGCCCGAGTGGACTCCGGCTTCCTCGACGTGCTGCATGATGCCGGCGACGTGGACGTCCTCGCCGTCGGCAAGCGCGTCGACGTCGATCTCGATCGCGTTCTCGAGGAAGCGGTCGAGCAGCAGCGGGTGCTCCTGGTCGGCCTTTACGTGTGCCTGTAGATAGGCGTTGAGGTTCTCGGTCGAGTAGCAGATCTCCATCGCCCTGCCGCCGAGCACGTAGGAGGGGCGAACCAGCAATGGGAAGCCGACCTTTTCGGCGATCACCGTCGCCTCCTCAGCCGAGAGCGCCGTGCCGTAGGGCGGGTGCTCGATGCCGAGCCGGCGCAGCAAAGCGCCGAAGCGGCCGCGGTCCTCGGCCAGGTCGATCGCGTCGACCGGGGTGCCGAGCAGCGGCACGCCCGCCTCCTCCAGGGCACGCGCCAGCTTCAGCGGCGTCTGCCCGCCGAACTGGACGATCACGCCCTCGGGGCGCTCCTGTTCGCAGACGGCAAGGACGTCCTCGGCGGTGAGTGGCTCGAAGTAGAGGCGATCGGAGGTGTCGTAGTCGGTCGAGACCGTCTCCGGATTGCAGTTGACCATCACCGCGTCGCGGCCGAGCTCACGCGCGGTCATCGCTGCGTGCACGCAGCAGTAGTCGAACTCGATCCCCTGGCCGATCCGGTTCGGGCCGGCGCCGAGGATGACGACCGAGTCGCGCTCGCCGCGGCGCACCTCGGAGGCGGCGCCGGGACGCTCGTGGGCCGAGTAGTAGTAGGGCGTCGCCGCCTCGAACTCGGCGGCACAGGTGTCGACCGCCTTGTAGGTGCGGACGAGTCCCTCGGTGCCATCGCCCTCGGTAGCGAGGGTGTGCAGCTCGCGCAGGAACCAGCGATCGACCAGGCAGCGCTCGTGCACCGCCTCGACCTCGATGCCGCGGCGGAAGCCCTCGAGGATGAGGTCGAAACGCTCGGCACAGGGCGCCGCAATCGCCTCCAGCAGCTCCTCCTCGGAGGCCGGCGGCTCGGCCGGGGTGTCGAGCTCGCGCGAGCGCATCGCCTTGGCGAAGGACTCGCGGAAGGTGCGGCCGATCGCCATCGCCTCGCCGACGCTCTGCATGTGGGTCGAGAGGCGCCCCTCGGCGCCGGGGAACTTCTCGAAGGCAAAGCGCGGGATCTTCGTCACGACGTAGTCGATCGTCGGCTCGAAAGAGGCGGGCGTGGCGCGGGTGATGTCGTTGGGGATCTCCTCGAGGGCGTAGCCGACCGCCAGTTTCGCCGCCATCTTGGCGATCGGGAAGCCGGTCGCCTTCGAGGCCAGGGCCGACGAGCGCGAGACCCGCGGGTTCATCTCGATCACGACGATCTCGCCGTCCTCGGGGTTGACGCCGAACTGGACGTTGGAGCCACCGGTCTCGACCCCGACCGCCCGGATCACCCGGATCGCCTGGTCGCGCAGCTCTTGGTAGAGGCGGTCGGTGAGGGTCTGCGCCGGCGCGACGGTCACCGAGTCGCCGGTGTGGACGCCCATCGGGTCGACGTTCTCGATCGAGCAGATGATCACGACGTTGTCGTTGCGGTCGCGCATCACCTCGAGCTCGAACTCGCCCCAGCCGAGCACCGACTCCTCGACCAGGACCTGGTTGATCGGGCTCGCCGCGAGGCCCTCGGAGACGACCTGGCGCAGCTCGGTCTCGGTCTCCCCCACGCCACCGCCCTGACCGCCCATGGTGAAGGCGGGCCGGACGATCGCCGGCAGCGTGATCTTGCCCTCGGCGAGGGCGGCCTCGACCTCGCCGAGCGACTCGACGGTCATTGACCACGGGATCCGCAACCCCGCCTCGGTCATCGTGCGGCGGAACTCCTCGCGGTCCTCGGCGCGGCGGATGGCGGCGTGGTCGGCGCCGATCAGCTCGACTCCGAAGCGCTCGAGGGTGCCGTCCTCGTACAGCGCCATCGCCAGGTTCAGCGCCGTCTGCCCACCGAGGGTGGGCAGCAGGGCGTCGGGGCGCTCCTTTTCGATGATCTTCCGCACCGGGCCCGGCAACAGAGGCTCGACGTAGGTCGCGGTGGCGAACTCCGGGTCGGTCATGATCGTCGCCGGGTTCGAGTTGACGAGGATGACCTCGTAGCCCTCCTCGAGCAAGACCTTGCAGGCCTGCACGCCGGAGTAGTCGAACTCGGCGGCCTGGCCGATCACGATCGGCCCCGAGCCGACCAGGAGGATCTTCTCGATGTCGGTGCGCTTAGGCATGGGCCAGCTCGAGGAAGGAGTCGAAGAGGTGGCGGGCGTCGTGCGGCCCCGGACCGGCCTCGGGGTGATACTGGACCGTCGCCGCCGCCACGTCCCTCAGCACGAGCCCCTCGACCGTGCGGTCGTAGAGGTTGAGGTGGGAGAGCTCGGCGACACCGAAGTCGGTCTCCCAGCGGACCGGCTCATCGGTCTCGATCCGCGGCTCGCCGCCCGGCCCCTGCACGGCGAAGCCGTGGTTCTGCGAGGTGATCTCGATCCGCCCGCCGGCCAGCTCCTTGACCGGGTGGTTGGCGCCGCGGTGGCCAAAGGGCAGCTTGAAGGTCTCGAGGCCGACCGCACGGCAGAGCAGCTGGTGGCCTAGGCAGATGCCGAACAAGGGCTTTACGCCGACCAGCTCGCGCACCGTGTCGACGACGTAGTCGAGCGCGCCGGGGTCGCCGGGTCCGTTGGCGAGGAAGACGACATCCGGATCCTCGGCCAGCACCTGCTCTGCCGAGGACGTACAGGGGAGCAGGGTGAGCCGGCAGCCGCGGTCGCGCAGCTCGCGGACGATGTTGAGCTTCACCCCGGTGTCGATCCCGACCACGTGCGGGCCCTCGCCGGGGAAGCGGACCGGCTCCGGCGGCGTCACCGTGCGGGCCAGGTCGGCGCCCTCCATCGAGGGCTCGTCGGCAACCCGCTCGCGCGCCTCGGCCTCGGCCGTGCTCGAAGCGAAGATGCCGCCACGCATCGCACCGC
>DASUZP010000024.1:0-2167 GCA_036376775.1 Solirubrobacterales bacterium
GGTGCTCCATCTGGGCCGAGCGGACGAGGCCCCAGACGGCGGCGGCGGCGAGGTTGGGGGGGCCATCGTCGTCGGCGGCGATGGCGTTACGGGTGATCAGGGTCAGGCGCGACTGCGCTTTGGACTCGTCGGCGAGCCAACCCTGGATCGCCTCCAGAGCTGCTTGAGTTGCCTTGCGGGCCGCCGCCGCGGCGGGAAGATCGCGATCGATCTCGCAGCGCAGGGGCTCGACCTCCGACGGGGTCTCGGTCTGCTCCGGGAGGGAGACCTGCGGCCACCGGAGAGCAAGCAGACCCTTGGGGGTCTGGCTTGACGCTTGCAGCTGCGCTGCCGTCAAGGGCCGCAGGAGCAGGTTCTCGACCACCGCCACGGGAGCGCCGGCGCCGTCGGCAACCTGCAGGGCAAGTCCCTCCTCCGCGGAGGTCAGACCTACCCGCAGCTCGCTCGCTCCAGTCGCCCTCAGGGAAACCCCGCTCCACGAGAAGGGGAGCTTCGGTTCGCCCCCGTCGGCGCCGAGCACCGTCACGTGCAAGGCGGCGTCGAGCAAGGCTGGATGGATTCCAAAGCCCTCGGCCTCCTGAGACTGCTCCTCAGGCAGCGATACCTCGACGCAGATCTCTCCGCCGTCCCTCCTCCAGGCCGCCGTAAGGCCCTGGAATGCCGGCCCGTACTGAAGACCGGCCTCGGCGAGGAGGTCGTAGAGATAGTCGATGTCGATCGACTCGGCGCCCTCGGGAGGCCAGGCGTCGAGCGGCTTGGGAATCGGGGGGCTCTGCTCGGACAGGGCCCCGCTGGCGTTCTGGACCCACTCCGCCTCCTCGCCCTCGACGAGCGAGTTGATCGCGATCTCGCGCCTGCCGTCCTCAGCGGGCGCGGCGACCGAGACCTGAATCGCCACCGCACCCCCCTCGGCAAGTACCAGCGGCGCCTGCAAGGTCAGCTCCTCGACGGTCTCCGCCCCGACCTCCTCCGCTGCCTGCAGCGCCAGCTCGAGGAAGGCGGCGTCGGGCAGGAACACGGCGCCGCCGATGACGCGGTCGGACAGCCAAGGGTGGGTAGCCAGAGAGAGGCGGCCGGTGAGCAGCAGACCCTCCCCGTCACCCGGGTTGCCGGCAAGTTTCACCGCCGCCCCCAGCAGGGGGTGTCCAGCCGCGGCCTGGCCGGCAGCGGTCAGATCGCCGGTGCCAATCTGCATCGAGCTCAGCCAGTAACGCCGGCGCTGGAACGGATAGGTCGGCAGCGGCACCCGCTTGGCGCCCACGCCTTTGAAGAAGGTCCCCCAGTCGAGCTTCGCCCCGGCGACGTGGGCGGCGGCGATCGCAGTCGTCATCGCTCCCGCCTCGCTGCGTCCCTCGCGCAGGGTCGGGACGAAAGCGGCCTTGTCTTGCGCCTCGCCCAGGCACTCGCGCGCCATCGCGCAGAGGACCGGATCGGGTCCGAGCTCCAGATAGGCGCTCGTTCCCTGTGCTTGCAAGGTTGCGATCGCGTCGGCGAAGCGCACCGGCTCGCGTACGTGGGCGACCCAGTAGGCAGGGTCGGTGGCCTGCTCTGGGCTGAGCAGCTCGCCCGTTACGTCGGAGACGATCGGGGTCTTGGGCTCGCTATAGGCGAGGGACTCGGCTGTCTCTGCGAACTCGGCCAGCATCGGCTCGATCAGCGGCGAGTGGAAGGCGTGGGAGACGGCGAGGCGTTTGGTCTTTCGACCTTTGTCCTCCCAGTGGACACGGATCGCTTCGACCGCTTCCTCTGCGCCGGAGATCACAGTCGACGTGGGGCCGTTGATCGCGGCGATCGACAGCTCGGACTCCTTGCCGGGTATCGACTCTGCGACCTCTTGCTCTGTGGCCTCGATCGCCGCCATCGCCCCGCCCTTTGGCAGCGCTCCCATCAGGCGGCCCCTGGCGGCGACGAGCTTGGCCGCGTCGGGCAGATCGAAGACGCCGGCTACGTGGGCGGCGGCGAGCTCGCCGATCGAGTGGCCGGCGAGCAGGTCGGGCTTGAGGCCTCGCTCAAAAAGCGCTTCATGAAGAGCGACCTCGATCGCGAAGAGGGCGGGCTGGGCGTAGGTCGTGTCCTCGAGCTTTGCCGCTGCTTTTTTGCCCTTGGCGAAGACGAGCTCTTTCAGCGACGCATCCAGATGCGGGTCGAGCTGCTCGCAGACCGCGTC
>DASUZP010000025.1:0-4432 GCA_036376775.1 Solirubrobacterales bacterium
TCGACGGCACGCTGCAGTCGATCGAGAACGTGATGGCGGACCTGCGGCCGGCGCTGCTCGACGAGTACGGCCTTGCCGCCGCGCTCGCGTGGTACGGCGAGGAGTATTCCCAGCGCACCGGGATCCGCGTGGGCGTGCAGGCGGGCGAGGCCGGAACGAGCGTGCGACCCGAGGCCGCGGTGGCGCTCTTCCGCATCGCGCAGGAGGCGCTCAATAACGCCGCGAAGCACGCCTCGGCCAGCAAGATCGCCGTCGGCCTGGAGGAGGCGGGCGGGGAGCTTGTGCTCAGCGTCACCGACGACGGCAAGGGCTTCGACCCGGCCGAGGGGACCAGCGGCTTCGGCCTAGCCGGGATGCGCGAGCGGGCCGAGCTGGTCGGCGGCGAGCTGCAGGTCGAGTCGACGCCCGACGGCGGCACGCGCGTGATGGCTTCGGTGCCGCTGCCGCCGCCGGCCGGCTCAGGTCTCGACGAGGCCCCGGGAGAGCGCGCTGCGAACTAGCTCGGCGCGGCTCGAGACGCCGAGCTTCTGCTGGATGTGAGCGCGGTGGGTCTCGACCGTGCGCACGCTGATGTAGAGCTGCTCGGCGATCTCGGCGTTGGTGTGGCCGAGCGCGATCAGCCGCAGCACGTCGGTCTCGCGCTCGCTCAGGTCGCTCGCGGCTTTTTCCGGTTCGGCTGCCAGCTTCGCCCCCAGCGCGGGCTGTAGGTAGGTCTCGCCGGCGGCGGCGCTGCGCACCGCCTGGACCAGCTCGTCGTCGGCTGCCTCCTTGAGCACGTAGCCGATCACGCCGAGCTGCAGCGCCTGGCGGGCGAAGGCCGGCTCTTTCTGCATCGTCAGGACGACGATCTTCGTCTCCGGCGATGCCTCCTTCATCTCGGGGATCGCCTCGAGGCTGGGGCGGCCCGGCATGTTGAGGTCGAGGATCAAGACGTCGGGCTTGTGGCCGCGCAGGTAGCGAACCGCGGCGTCCGCGTCGTCGGCCTCGGCGACGACCTCGAACCCGGGCTCCTCCTCGAGCAGGACCCGCAGTGCCCGCCGCACAACCGTGTGGTCATCGGCCAGAACGATCGAGATCGCCTCCGCCATTGCATCCGATCCTAACCGGCCCACGGTCGAAAGGCTCTAGACTTTGCACCGGTGAGGTGGGGATCGAAGACGCTGGCGGCGGTCGTCGCGTTGCTGCTGCTCGCCGGCCTGGCCGGCTGCGGGGGCGGCGACGGCTCGGACTCGACGGCCGCGCAGGCGGGCGGCGGATCCGGCGAAAGCACCGCGAAAGACGCGACCGCTAAGCAGGGTGGTGCCGAGGGCAAGTCGGGATCGAGTGCCGAACGGCAGCCCGACCCTGGCGACGCAAGCGAATTCAAGCCGCGGCATCACACCGACTCGGGCGGTGGCGCCGAGCAGTTCAAGGTCAAGGGCGGCGACAACAGCATCCAGGAATTTGGCGAGGAGGCCGACACGAGCGACTTCGAAGCGGCGGCCACCGCCCTGCACGACTTCCTCGACGCCCGTGCCGAAGGCAACTGGGCGGCCGTCTGCCGGTACCTCTCCAAGTCGACGGTCGAATCGCTCGAACGGCTCGCTTCGCGGTCGAAGCAGGGTGGTGACACGAGCTGCAGCGCGATTCTCGCGGCGATAACGAACCCCGCCGCAGGCGGGGCGGTGAAGGCCGAAGCCGAGAAGGCCGACGTCGGTTCGTTGCGGACCGACGGCGACCAGGCTTTCCTCATCTACACCGGCGCCGAGAAAGGCACCATCCTGGCGATGCCGATGGCCGACGAAGCCGGCACCTGGAAGGTGGCCAGCCTAGCCGGCACTCCGCTGAACTAGCGGTTCCCGCACCGCAGTCAAGAGCCGACGCCCGGACTTGAACCGGGGACCCCTTCATTACGAATGAAGTGCTCTACCAACTGAGCTACGCCGGCGCTTCGGGTTCATTCTAGGTATCGCGGTTTCGGCGCGTCTGACGTGGCTTCAGCTGGGCCTGGCGAGGAAGGCGGCGGAGCCGCCGGGGCGGGCGCAGGAGACGGCGATGCCGCGGTCGGTGGCGGCGGCCAGGCAGCGGTAATCGCCGTGGACGGTGCAGGAGGACCGCGAGGCGTCCTGCCCCAGGGAGCACCCGGGCCGGTTCGTCCAGGCCGCCACGATGCCGCGGCCGACGTCGCAGCCGATGCCGGTCACCCGCAGGCCCTCGGTGCCGGCGACGGTCGTTTCACCGCAGCCCCGCGCCGTGGCCCCGGGGGGAGCCTTCTGGGCGGTCGCCGTCGCCGTCGGCTCCGACTCGTCCGAAGAGCCACAGCCGCTCGTCCAGGCGGCCAGGACGACGAGAAACGCAAGGGCCGGCAGAAGCGGACGACGCGGGTGCGGAAGCGGACGATGGCGACGGGGCACCGCCCCAACCTAGCCGCGCGCTCGGCGGCTCGCCTACTTGCGCCCCGCCTTTGTCTCTCCCTTGCCGCGCGGCACCGCCGTCGGCAGGTGGCCGCAGATCGGGCAATCCGGCTCCGGTACGACAGGCTCGCGTTCGACCTCCATCGTGCGCAGGTCGTAGATGTGGCCGACGCCCTGGGTCGACGGCGTGGCCAGCCCGGTCAGGTGGTGGACGACGTCGAGGCCGACCTGGCCGCCGATCAGGCCGCAGGCCGGTCCCATCGTCGCCACCGGCGCCGTCCTCGCGCGGCGCTGCTCGATCGCGACGTCGAACATCGGGTAGCTGCGGCGGTAGGCCGCGATCTGGCAGGCGAAGCAGCCGGTGACGCCGGGCACGTAGAACGGGCCGACCCTGGCGATCGGCGGGAAGTGGCTCATCGTGATGTAGGGGATCTCGGCCTCGAAGCAGGCCTCGTTGACCCATTCCTCGATGTCGTGGGCGGGCCAGTCGGCCGCGTCGATGACCACGTCGTAGCCCTCGATCGTCTTGGCGATCTCCTCCTTGCCGCTCATCCGCTCGCCGATCGTCTCCAGGCGGACCCGCGAGTTGAAGGCGCCGAGGTGGTCGGCTGCGGCCTCGACCTTGAGCTTGCCGATGTCGGCCTCGGTGTAGAGGATCTGGCGGTTGAGATTGCTCTCCTCGACCCGGTCGCCGTCGATCAGCAGCATCTCGCCGACCCCGCAGCAGGCGAGCGAGAGCGCCGAGCAGCCGCCCAGGCCGCCGACGCCGAGGACGACGATGCGGGCGCTTTCCAGCCGCGCCTGGCACTGCGACGGCGGCGGGCCCGTCGTGATGTCGCTGAAGTAGCGGAGCTGGCGGTCGTACCGCTGGGTGACCGGCTCGGGGATCAGGTCGTCGTCGGCGGCGTCCTCGACCAGGCTCAGCTCCTCGAGCTGGGCGAGAAGTGAGTTGACCGGCTCCTCGCCGAAGCGCTCGACCAGCTCCTCGCGATCGAGAGTTCCGTCGAGGGCCGCCAGCAGCCGCAGCCCATCCGGGTCGGGGTCCTCGATGTGGATGTCCGCGCCCGCGCTCGGCCTCAGCAGATAGAGGTCTCCGTTGGGCGCTTCGATCTGCTCGGTGGTCCGTTTGATCCTTGGTCTGGTCATGGTTCCGTCCCCCAGGTCGAAGTCCCCGGGGGACCGACCGACGGCTCGAATCGGTTTCGGCAGCGACCGTCAGGAAGCCCATACGAATCGAAATCCACCGTTGGAAGGTTCAGAGCCCCAGGGAGTCCGACACCGGTATGCCTCAGGGAGTCCGACACCGGTACTAGGGTCGGAGCGCGGTTCAGAAGCAACTCGAACAGCTATGGGAAACGGAGGGTCAAGAATGGCCGATCTCGACGGTAAGAAGCTGAAACAGGTCATCGACCCGACACTTGCGAAAGCGTTCACGCATCCGCTGCGGGGACACGTGTGGGTGACACTGTTTGAACGCGGCGAGGCCAGCCCGAGCGATATCGCATCGGAACTGGGCCTCAAGGTGGACGATGTCGACTACCACTTCCGTGAGCTGGCACGGCGAGGTCTGATCAAGCTCATCCGCACGCAGCGCGGGCAGCGCGGGTTCGACAAGCACGTTTACGAGCCGGTCGCACCAGCGCTCAACCTCGACGATGCCAAGTGGATGGAGCTGCCAAAAGAGGTCCGTGTCGCGTTCAGCGGCGAAATGGTGCGGCAGCTTATTCAGGGCATCACCGCTGCTCTCGAGGCTGGCTCTTTCGACGCTCGGGACCGACACCTCAGCCAGAGCTGGGTGTTGGTCGACGAACAGGGATGGGGGGAATTGATGGCGGCTGCGCAGCAGGCCCTCGAACGATTCCTCGCCATCGGCGAGCTGGCCGGGGCGCGGCGCAAGACAACCGGAGAGGCGGGGATCCCCGTTTGCCTGATGATCGCGGCGTTCGAGACCGCCGACAGCATGTCTAGGCGCCAGGCCGGAGAAAGCGAAGAGCTCGAGCGTTTTCCAGCCGTCAGCTTCGCCGCGCGATCGAAGACCC
>DASUZP010000026.1:0-7854 GCA_036376775.1 Solirubrobacterales bacterium
GCCTGTGCGCCACATCCGGTATTAGCCCGAGTTTCCTCGGGTTGTCCCGGTCATCGGGGCAGGTTACTCACGTGTTACTCACCCGTTCGCGGCTTTGCCCCAGGGCAAGCCCTGGTTCGTCGCACCACTTGCATGTGTTAAGCACGCCGCCAGCGTTCGTCCTGAGCCAGGATCAAACTCTCCGTGAAGAGTACTTCTACAGAGAGATGCCATGCCTGGCTGGCCACCGGGTACACATACATGGTGGCCGGCATGACGGGTAAATCAGACCACTCGACACGCTGACGAGTCGAGTGGATCGGGCTCAAACAACCCACGGACACGAATGTCCGCGGGGTGCACGCTGCTCAGTTTTCAAAGACCGCTGCGCCTCTGCGGCGGGACTCGCCGTCTTTTGCGCATGGGACGGCACAGGGCCAATCCCAGAAGGACGCGGGAGTATAGCGCTGTGGCGGCGCTTTGCCTAGTGCCTGCTCAGGCGCCGGCGCGCAGGCGCCGGAAGCGGCGCTTGCCGGCCTGCAGGACGCGGCCATCCAGCTCCGCGGGCTCGAGATCGAGGGTCTCGGCGGGAATCGGCTCTCCGTCGAGCTTCACGCCTCCCTGACCCAGCAGCCGCCTGGCCTCGCTGGAGCTGATCTCAAATGCCCCGGCCATCAGCAGCGGTAGATGGACCGAGTCGCCGCCGTCGCCCAGGTAGGCGGAGAGATCGACTTCCTCGATCTGCTCGGGGGCCTCGTGGCGGACGAAGAGGCGGTCGAAGTGCTCCTCGGCTTCCCGCGCCGCACCTTCGTCGTGGAAGCGCGCGACGATCCGCCGTCCCAGTTCGCGCTTGGCCTCGTTGGGCGGACCCGCCGGGATGTCCTCGCCGAGCAGCAGCCGGAAGTACTCGGCCATCGCCTCGTCCGGGACCCGCATCAGCTTGCCGAACATCTCCTCGGGCGGCTCGGTGACGCCGACGTAGTTGCCGAGCGACTTGCTCATCTTCTGCACGCCGTCGATGCCGACCAGGATCGGCATCGTCAGGATCGATTGCGGCCTGTGCCCGTATGCCGCCTGCATGTCGCGACCGAAGAGGAGGTTGAACTTCTGGTCGGTCCCCCCCAGCTCGACGTCGGCCTCCACTGCGACGGAGTCATAGCCCTGGAGTAATGGGTAGAGCAGCTCCAGGGCCGATACGGGCCGGCCCGCGGCCATCCGCTTTTGGAAGTCGTCGCGCTCGAGCAGGCGCGCCACCGTCGTCTGCGCGAGCAACCCGAGCAGCTCCTCTGGCTCCATTCGCAGCCACTCGCTGTTGAAGCGGACCTCGGTGCGCTCGCGATCCAGCAGCTTGAAGGCCTGCTCCTCGTAGGTGGCGACGTTTGCGTCTATCTCCTCGGCCGAGGGCAGCGGTCGCTGCGTCGAGCGCCCGCTGGGATCGCCGATGCGGGCGGTGAAGTCGCCGATGATCAGCACGATCTGGTGCCCCTCGTCCTGGAACTCACGCAGCTTGTTGAGGACGACGGTGTGGCCGAGATGGATGTCGGCCGTGGTCGGATCGATGCCGAACTTGACCCGCAGCGGGCTGCCGGCGGCGAGCTGCTCGGCGAGCATCCCCTCAGGGAGGACGTCGACCGCGTTGCGCGTCAAAGCAGGCACGGGCGCAATGCTAGACTGCCGCCTCCTCTTGGCGGGCCAACGTACCAAGCCGCGCCTGAAGAAGCTGCGCGTCCTCTTCGTCTTGCTGGGCCTTGCCGTCCTGGCCGTCGTCTCGATGGTCTTCGGGATGATGATGGCGGTCTCCCAAGATCTGCCGGCGATCTATGACTTCGCCCAGTACAAGGCCTCCAAAAACAGCCAGGTCTTCGACGCCTCGGGCGAGCCGATCGGGACCCTGACCAGCAACCAGAACAAGATCCTGCTCACGTCGGGTCAGATCTCGCCCAACATCAAGAATGCGGTGGTCTCGATCGAGGACTCGCGCTTCTACGAACACAGCGGGGTCGACTTCCAGGGCATCGGACGCGCGCTGGTCAAGGACATCCTCAGCCAGAGCGCTGCTCAGGGCGCCTCGACGATCACCGAGCAGTTCGTCAAGAACGCGCTCGAAGCCGAAGGCAGCCGCACGGTCTTCGAGAAGTTCCGCGAGGCGGCGCTCGCCTACCGCCTGGAGCGCCACTGGAGCAAGGACAAAATCCTCACCGAGTACCTCAACACGATCTATTTCGGCGAGGGCGCCTACGGGATCGAGGCAGCCGCGCGGACCTACTTCGGCAAGGCGCACCCCGGCTGCGGCACCTCGGCCGAGCCCTGCGCGTCCGTGCTCGAGCCCTGGGAGGCCGCGACGCTGGCGGGCATCATCGCCTCCCCCTCCGCCTACGACCCGAAGATCTACCCCGAAAACGCCCTGGCGCGCCGCAACATCGTGCTCGAGAAGATGTACGAGCAGGGCTACATAACCCAGACTCAGTACGAAGAAGGCAGGCAGCAGGCGTTGCCCGCACCCAGCGACATCGAGCCGCCGAAGCTCGACTCAAGGGCCCCCTACTTCACCTCCTGGCTGCGACAGCAGTTGGTCGAACGATACGGGGCCGCGAAGACCTTCTTCGGCGGTCTGAAGGTGAAGACGACGCTCGATCTGCGCCTCCAGGAAGCGGCTGAAGAAGCGGTCAACTCCTATCTCGGCTACCTGCCCCCGACCGCATCGGTGGTCGTGCTCGACAACAAGAACGCCGGCGTCAAGGCGATGGTCGGCGGGCCCAACTTCGAAACGAAGCCCTTCAACCTGGCGACGCTCGGCCACCGGCAGCCCGGCTCCTCGATCAAGCCGTTCACCTTGATCACCGCGCTCGAAGAGGGGATCTCGCCGGAAACGGTCTACGAATCGGCGCCGCAGGAATTCCATTTCGGCAAGCACGGACGGGAAACGTTCGTCGTCCATAACGACGAGGACTCATACCTCGGATCCTGCAGCATCATCTGCGCGACCACCTACTCCGACAACTCGATCTACGCCCAGCTTGCGCTGGAAGGCCTGGAAGGCAAGACGATCGAGGACCGCACGCGCTCGATCGCGGCGACGATCCACGAGATGGGCTACCGCGACCCGATCTCGACCAACCCGGCGATGGTCCTGGGCGGGCTGAAGGAAGGCGTGACGCCGCTCGGCTGGGCCTACGCCTACATGACGATCGCCAACAACGGCGACCGCGTCAGCGGCACGCTCGCACCCGAGCCAGGCGACAGTCCCGTCGCCTACACCCAGGTGGAGGATCAGGACGGCCACACGATCAAGGGCGGCGACAACGATTCCACCCACGAACAGGTGCTCACCGAAAGCACCGCGACCGAGGCCAAGAGCATCCTCGAAACGGTCGTCAGCAGCGGCACCGGCACGCACGCCGATATCGGCGCCAGCGGCCAGTGGGGCAAGACCGGCACGACCGAGAACAACGGCGATGCCTGGTTCTGCGGCGCGACCGAAGAAGTCACCGCCTGCGTCTGGGTCGGCTACGCCGACACGGTGACGCCGATGACGACCCTCTACAACGGCGGGCCGGTCATGGGCGGCACCTTTCCGGCTGAGATCTGGGCCAGCGTGATCTCCGCTTGGGAAAGCATCAAGGCGGACCGGGCGGCGGAAAGCGCCGACGAAAAAGCGGCGAAGGCGAGCGATTCGAGCGGCAGCCCTGGCGAAGAAGAAAGCTACGTTCCAGAAGAACCGTCGAGCGAATCGGCGCCGCCCGAAGAAGCAGCGCCGGCGCCCGAAGCGGCGCCGGAAGTCGAACCTGCCCCGGAAGCCGCGCCCGAATCCGGCGGCGGCGGCGGGATCACGGCCGGGTGATTGTGAGCCCATCCGGGTAGGGCTTCCACTTAACTTTTTCCGAAGACAGTTATCTGCTGTCCGCCAGCGCCGCCGCGGAAAAAGTACAAGACGTTCCAGCCCTACCCGGATGGCTCACGGCCGAGGCCGGGAGACGAACGGGCAGCCCCCGAGGCTGAAGCGCCAGGGGCGCTCGGTTGCTTTGGTGATCCCGACCCGGGGACTCGTGACGACCTCACTGCTCCAGTTGGGTTCTGGAGGTAGCAGCAGGAAGGGGTCGGCCGTCAGGTCGGCGTTGTTTGCGTCGAGGCCGATGTCGAGTGCCTCCGTCAGCTTGCCTGGGCCTGAGCAGAGGTCGGAGTCTGGGCGCTCGCCGCGGCGTGCTCGCATCGCCTCCAGTCCGTCGGTCGGCTCGAGTGCGCGGATCAGCACCGCTGCGGCCTCGTCCTCGGGTTCGCAGACGAAGTTGAGCAGGCTGTGGATCCCGTAGGAGAGATAGACGTAGGCCCGTCCCGGCGGGCCGAACAGCACCTCGGTGCGCTTGGTCAGGCCGATGTAGGCGTGGCAGGCGGGATCGTCGCGCTCGTAGCTCTCGGTCTCGACGATCGTGCCACCGCACCCGTCGTAGAAGAGCCGGCAGCCGATCAGCTCGTGGGCGACGAGATGGACGCTGCGATCGAAGAAGGCGGCGTCCAGGCGGGACTCGGCCGCCGTCGCCGCGGTCCTCACTGTGGTTCCTCGTCGACCTGCTCGGCGACCTCGCGCAGCGTCTCGTGGGCGAGCTCGATCTGGCGGGCCAGCGGCGCCGAGCCGGTGCCGCCCTCGATCCGCTTCGACTCGAGCCAGCTGTCCCTGCGCAGCACGTCGTAGAAGGAGTCGTCGAGATGCTCGCTGCGCCGCCGCAGGTCGTCCTCGCTCAGGTCGGAGAGGGAGATGCCCCGCTCAACGGCGTCGCGCACCAGGCCGCCGACGATGCCGTGCGCCTCGCGGAACGGCACCCCCTTGCGGACGAGCAGGTCGGCGACCTCGGTCGCCGCCAGCATCTCGTCTCCCGAGGCCGCCGCCAGCCGCTCGCGGTCGAAGACGATCCCAGCCAACATTCCCTCGGCCGCGTCGAGGCAGGACTCGACCGTCTCGATCGCGTCGAAGAGCGGCTCCTTGTCCTCCTGCATGTCCTTGCCGTAGGTGAGCGGCAGAGCATGCATCGTCCCCAGCAGCGAGAGGTAATCGGCGGCGACGCGGGGGCTCTTGGCGCGCAGCAGCTCGGCCGAGTCGGGGTTGACCTTCTGCGGCATGATCGACGAGCCCGAGGAGAACGACTCGTCGAGCCGGCAGAAGCCGAACTCGCTGCTCGACCAGATGACGATCTCCGAGCCGAGCCGCGAGAGGTGCATCGCGCAGGTCGAAGCCGCGGCCAGGTAGTCGAGGACGAAGTCGCGGTTGGAGGCGCCGTCGATCGAGTTGGCGCTGACGTAGTCGAAGCCGAGGTCGTCGGCGACGGCGCGACGGTCGATCTCCCAGTTGACCCCGGCGAGGGCGCCGGACCCGAGCGGCATCACACCGGCGCTGTCGAGCGCGAACTGGAAGCGCAGCACGTCGCGGGCCAGCATCCAGAAGTAGGCCAGCAGGTGGTGGCCGAGGTAGACGGGCTGGGCCCGCTGCAGGTGGGTATAGCCGGGCATCGGCCAGTCCCGATGTGCCTCGGCGAGCTCGAGCAGGCGCGCCATCGCCGCCCTGGAGAGCTCCATCGCCCGCAGCGAATGCGCCTGCACGACCATCGCCACGTCGGTCGCGACCTGGTCGTTGCGCGAGCGCCCCGTGTGCAGCTTGCCCGCCAGCGCGCCGATCTCCTCGCCGAGCAGGCGCTCGACCGCCATGTGGATGTCCTCGTCGGAGGCCTCGAAGGAGAAGCCGGCCTTGCCGATGCGTTCGCGCACCTCCTCCAGTCCGCTTTCGATCTGCTTCAGCTCCGCCTCGTCCAGAACGCCGATCCGCTGCAACGCCCGGGCGTGGGCCTGCGACTGGTCGATGTCGTAGGGCGCCAGCCGCGCATCGAACTCGATCGAGCGGTTGAGGCGCCAGAAGCGCAGGTCGGGTTCTTTGCGGAAGCGGGACATCAGCGCAGGGATCGGGCGAGAGCCTCGCATACCCGGGCAACCTGCGACTCGGTCATCGCCGTGAAGAAGGGCAGCGCCAGCGAGTGAGCCGCCGCCGCTTCGGCGACCGGGAACTGGCCCTCGCGGTAGCCGAGCCCGCGCAGGTGGGGAAAGAGGTGGATGCAGGGCAGGTAGGCCTTCGACGCAATCCCCTCCGCGGCGAGTCCGGCGATGACGGCGTCGCGATCGGTCCCGTCGGCGAGGCGGATGGCATAGACGAACCAACTGCGGCGCTCGGCTCCGCGGCTCGCGATCGGCGCGGCGACGGCCTCGATCCCGGCCAGTCCCTCCGCGTACAGCGACGCCACCGCGGCGCGCCTGGCGAGCATATCGTCGAGCTTCTCCATCTGGGCGACGCCGAGCGCCGCGGCGAGGTCGGAGAGGCGGTAGTTGAAGCCGAGCCCGCCATGGTCGAGCCAGCCCATGTCCGGGGCGCGACCCTGGTTGCGCTCGGAGCGCAGACGCACCGCGATCTCCGGCCCTGCGGGCACGATCATCCCGCCCTCGCCGGTGGTCAGCTGCTTGTTGGCGTAGAAGGCGAAGGTCGCGAGGTTGCCACGGGTGCCGACCATGCGGCCCTCGGAATCGACCGCGCCGAGCGCCTCGCAGGCGTCCTCGAGGACGCCGAGCCCACGGTCGGCGGCGATCGCCTCGAGCGCCGGCATCGCCGCCGGAAAGCCGAAGATGTGGATCGGCAGGATGCCCGCACTACGCTCGCCCACCGCTGCCTCGACCGCGGCGGGGTCGAGGTTGAGCGTCACCGGGTCGACGTCGCAGAAGACCGGGCGGGCGCCCTCGTAGAGCAGGCAGTTGGCCGAGGCGACAAAGCTGAAGGGACTGGTCAGCACCTCGTCGCCGGGGCCCCAGCCGAGCGCCCGCACGCCGAGGTGCAGCGCCGTGGTCCCGCTTGAGACGCCGACCGCATCCTCGACCCCCAGCCAGGCGGCGAGATCGCGCTCGAAGCGCTCCCCCACCGGCCCGAGCGAGAGACGGCCCGAGCGCAGCACCTCGAGCACCAGCTGCTCCTCGCGGTCGCCGATCTCCGGTCGTGCCAGCGGGATCGGCTCGGTGTCGGCGGGGCCGCTCACGGCCGCCACCCTATCCGCGGGGCTGGAAGGCGTACTCGAGCGAGTCGACCAGGGCCTCCCAGGAAGCCTCGATGATGTTCTCCGAGACCCCGATAGTCCCCCACTCGCGCTCGCCGTCGGAGGAGTCGAGCAGGACACGGGTGACGGCGCCGGTGCCGTGGCTCTCGTCGAGGATTCGTACCTTGTAGTTGGCCAGCTCGATCTCGGCGAGGTGCGGATAGCGGTCGGCGATCGCACCGCGCAGGGCGTTGTCGAGGGCGTTGACCGGGCCGTTGCCCTCGGCGACGCGCACATAGCGCTCGCCGTCGACCTTGACCTTGATCGTCGCCTCGGTTTCGACCGCGCCGTCGGCGCGCTTCTCGACCAGGACCTTGAAGCTCTCCAGCTCGAACAGCGACTCGTAGCTGCCCGCCTCGCGGCGCAGCAGCAGCTCGAATGAGGCCGGCGCGGCCTCGTAGTGGTAGCCGCGGTGCTCGCGCTCCTTGAGGCGCTCCACCGCGTGCGCCGCCCCCTCATCGTCGAGGGCGAGGCCGGCGCGCTCCGCCTGGCTGCGGATCGTCGCCTTGCCCGACAGCTCCGAGGCGAGGATCTCGCGCTGGTTGCCGAGCAACGCCGGGTCGAGGTGCTCGAAGGTGCTGGCGTCGGCGGCGACGCCAGCCGCGTGCATCCCCGCCTTGTGGGCAAAGGCGTTGCGGCCGACATAAGCCCGGTCGGGGTTCGGCGTCATGTTGCAGAGCTCGTCGAGGTAGTGGCTTGTGCGAGTGAGCAGCTCGAGCTTCTCCGGGGCGACGACCTCGAAGCCCATCTTCAG
>DASUZP010000027.1:0-17655 GCA_036376775.1 Solirubrobacterales bacterium
GATCCCGGCCTCCTTCAGCTCGCCCCAGAGCTCGACCGCGTTGGTCAGGTTGCCGTTGTGGGCGAGCGCCAGCTCGCGGCCGTCGTCGCGCCAGACCGGCTGCGCGTTCTCCCAGGAGCCGCCGCCGGTGGTCGAGTAGCGCACGTGGCCGATCGCCATGTCGCCCTCCAGAGCCCGCAGCTTCTCCTCGTCGAAGACCTGGGAGACGAGGCCGGAGTCGCGCATCGTGGTGATGTGGCCGCCCTCGCAGGTTGCGATCCCGGCCGACTCCTGGCCGCGGTGCTGAAGCGAGTAGAGGCCGAAATAGGCGAGGCGGGCGACGTCATGGCCGGGTGCGTATACGCCAAACACGCCGCATTCCTCGCGCGGCGAATCGCGATCTATCTGCTGCCCCTGGGGCGGAGTCAAAGCGCGTATTCCTCGCGTTGGAGAAGGACGTGACGCGCAGGCAGACTGCCTACCCCGGCAGGGTAGCAGCGGGACAGGACCGGGCTACCGCTTGCTGACGACGATCTCCGGCCCCGGAAGCCAGACCGTCAGGTGCTGCACGGTCCGGTGACCGACCAGGTCGGTCGCGATCACGGTGAGGTGCGCTTTCAGCTTTTCCTTCGAGCTGAGCCGCGCGAGCCGGCGCTTGACCGCTTTGGGTAACGTGACGGTGAAGGTGACGGTGGCCGCCGCCGGGACTTCCTGCGCGCCGCCCGTGAGAGCGACGATCAGAGGTCGCTTGCCATGCTTCGCCCGGGTCCCTGATTTCGATCGCAGGCCCCAGCCGACCTGGCCGTTCACCTGCACTTGGGTTGGATCGCCGGTGCTGACGTCGAGCACGATCGCCCGCTTGGTGACAGCGGTGACCGAGGGCGTCAGGTGCACGAACGGGCAGGCGGTGTGGATGGCGGCGTACTCCGTGCAGCCGTCCTGCGTCTCGTCGCCGTAGCCGTCGCCGTCTTCGTCACTCTCGATGGCGACGGTGACCGGCGTGCGGAACCCCGAGAGCTCGGTGACCTTCTTTACCTCTCCAACGTTCGCGCCGCCTTCGAACGTCGCAGTCGCCGTCGACTCCTCGGTGCTGCAGGCAAGCGTTCCTTCCGGCCCGTAGAGGCCGAGACTGGCTCCGGTCCAGACGGGAATGCGAGCCGGGAAGAAGTTTTCTCCCTCGTGGACGGTCTCCAGCGGAGTCTGGGCTTCCTGTCGATATTCATAGACGTCCAGGGCTCGGTAGATCTCGAGACGCTGAGGCAGAGATGCTTGTCCCGGGTCGACTCGGACCTTCCAGCCGGTGACGACCCGGGCTTCGCTTTCGCCGATCGTCGGTCCGGGCACCGTCCGGCTCATCGTCGGGCCGCTGTCCCTGGGAATCGTCGTCCGGTTCGCCTCGACCGCGTCGGCGACGCAGCCGTCCCCTGCTTCTCGCGCCGCGGAGGTGGGCGAGGCGCCGAGCAGGGCGACGATCAAGGCGGCTGCTATGGCAGCCGCCAACGGGAGGCGCATCCGGGCAGAGTAGTCGGCTAGCGGGCGAGCAGCGAGTCGAGCGCCTGGTGCAGGCCGGCGACCGCCGAGTCGAGCGGCGTCTGGTCGCCTGCCGCGCGGGCGCGGATCAGCGCGCCCTCGATCGTCGAGACGACGAGGCCGGCGAAGGTCGCCGCGTCCTTCTCGCCGACACCCTCCGCCTCCAGCGCAGTCGCGATCGGTGCTTCCCAGCTGCGGAAGGCGGCGGTTGCGGCGGCGGCCAGCGCCGGGTCCTCGGGGCGGGCGAGGGCGGCGGCGGCGACGGGACAGCCGAGCCGCTCGGGGTGATTCTTGACCCGGCGGCGGAACATCTCGCCGAACATCGTCAGGGTCTCGCCAAGCCCGCGCTCGGCCAGCGAGCGCTCGATCGCGACGCGGATCTCGCTTCCCTCCAGTTCGGCCGCCTCGACCGCGAGCTGGCGCTTGCCGCCTGGGAAGTGGTGGTAGATCGAGCCCCGCGGCGCCTCACCCACCTCGGCGACGTCGCGCAGCTCCATGCCGGCATAGCCCTTCTCGGCCAGCAGCTTCCTGGCGCCGTTGAGCAGCCGCTCGCGCCCGTCGCGGCGCGCCGGCTCGATCGCTCGCGCGTCTTCGAGTCGCGTTATGCCCACAGACATAGTATAGTCGCCGACGCGATGTATGACCGCAGTCATAGAGCGGCCGTTGCGATCGCCTGTGCCGGCGCCTTTGTCGCCTTTCTCGACACGACGATCGTCAACATCGCCTTCCCCGACATCTCGGCCTCCTTCGCCGGCTCGGGGCGCGACGCCCTTTCCTGGGTCCTCGACGGCTACTTCGTCGTGATCGCGGCGCTGCTGGTCCCGGCGGGCGGCCTCGCCGACCGCTTCGGCCACAAGCGGATCTTCCTGCTCGGAATGGCGAGCTTCACCGTCGCCAGCCTGCTCTGCGCGGCTGCTCCGAGCCTCCCCCTGCTGATCGCCTTCCGCGTCGTGCAGGGGATCGGCGCGGCGCTGATCGCACCCGCCTCGCTGGCGATCGTGCTCGACAGCTTCCCGGTCGAGAAGCGCGCCGCCGGCGTCGGTCTCTGGGGCGCCGCGGCGGCCGCCGCGGCGGCGGTCGGACCGACCCTCGGCGGAGCGCTGGTCGAGCTCAACGACTGGCGCCTCGTCTTCCTCGTCAACCTGCCGCTGGGGGCGGCGATCCTGCTCGCCGGTCGCCGTCGCCTACCGCTGCCGAAGATCGCCGACAGCCGCCTGCCTGATTTGCCCGGCGCTGCGATGCTCGCCTCCGGCCTGGCGGCGATCACCCTCGGGATCGTCGAGGGCAATGACTGGGGCTGGGCTTCGACCCCCACGCTGGCCGCCTTCGCCGCCGCCGCGGCGCTGCTGGCCGGCGTCGTCCTGCGCAGCCGCAGTCATCCGCGGCCGATCGTCGAACCGGCGCTGTTTGCCCATCGCTCCTTCCGCATCGGCAACCTCGGCACGCTGCTCTTCGCCGCCGCCTTCTTCTCGCTGATCCTCGGCAACGTCCTCTTCCTCACCTCGATCTGGGGCTACACCATCCTCCAGGCGGGCGCTGCGACGTTGCCCGGGCCGGCGACGAGCACCGTGGTGGCCGGCCCGGCCGGCCGCCTCGCCGACCGCTTCGGACACCGCGCCGTGATCGTTCCCGGCACGGTCGTCTTCGCTGCCGGGGTGATGATTCTGCGCTCCGCCGGGGCCGAGCCCGATTGGTTGGGGCTGTGGCTCCCGGGGGCGATCCTGACCGGCATCGGCATCGGCCTCGCCTTCCCGACGCTGGGCTCAGCCGCGGTCCGTGACGTGCCGATCGACCGCTTCGCCACCGCCAGCGCGGTCAACGCCGCCTTCCGCCAGGTCGGCGCGGTGCTCGGCACCGCGATCCTGGTCGCAATAGTCGGCGAGCCGGCCTCCCTGCCCGAGGCCCTCTCCGTCTCCGACGGCGCCTACCTCTTCGCCGCGATCGCCTCGCTGATCGCCGGCGCCGCGACCCTCACCCTGCGGCCGGTATCGATCCCGGCGGGCGCGGACGACACGGATGCCCCCGAGGCGTCCGCGGCTGTTGCCTACGAGACCGCTTCGACCTGAGCCGGGAGCGAGTGCCAGGCGCGCTCGGCGGCGTCGAGGTCGACCGTGAGGCTGCGGTCGCCGGCGGCGATCTCGATCGCGCTGCCGCCGACCTTGCCCAGGTGAAGGACGGCGAGCCCGTCGCCGGCCAGGGCCTCGAGCCGCTCGCGCTCGCCGCTGACCAGGAAGCCGCCGCCGGCCTCGCCGAACAGCGCCTCCTCCGGCGAGCAGCCGCGCTCGCGCAGATGTTGGATGTCGACCCGGCAGCCGAGGCCCGAGCCGATCGCACACTCGGCGAGGGCGCAGGCGAGGCCGCCGTCGCTGACATCGTGGGCAGAGGCGAGCACCCCGGCACGGACGGCTTTTCGAACCGCGGCGCAGGCCGCGGCGACGGCGGCGACGTCGGGCTGGGGGAGACCGGCGTCGAGCTCGCCCAGCTGCTTGGCCAGCTCGCTGCCTTCCAGGGTCGGTTCGAACGGCCCGAGCAGAGCGATCGCGTCGCCCTCGGCGGCGAAGGCGCTGGGCGCGGCCAATGCCGGATCGGGCAGCCCGCCGACCATGCCGACCACCGGCGTCGGGTAGATCGGCCCTTCCGGGCCCTCGTTGTAGAGGGAGACGTTGCCGCCGACCACCGGCACGCCGAGCGCCTCGCAGGCATCGGCGAGACCCTGCACGGCGCGGTCGAGCTGCCAGGCCGGGACCGGCTTCTCCGGGTTGCCGAAGTTGAGGCAGTTGGTCAGGCCGAGCGGCTCGGCGCCGGCGCAGGCGAGGTTCTGCGCGCACTCGAGCACCGCCTCGACCGTGCCTGCATAGGGGTCGCAGGCGACCCGCCGCCCGTTCCCGTCGATCGAGATCGCGATCGCGCCTTCGGCCTCGGGGATCGCCAGAACCGCCGCGTCGGCGCTCTCCGGCCGCCGTGCCGTGCGCGAGCCGACGATCGAGTCGTACTGCTCGAACGCCCAGCGCTTCGAGGCGACGCTGGGGGAGGCGAGCAGCGCCAGCAGCTTCTCATCGGCCGACGCGCCCAAGTCGAGCGTCGCCCGATTGCCGTAGATCCAACCCTTCGGCTCGGCCGGCTCGAGGTCGTAGAGCGGACAGCCGTCGACCAGCGCCTCGACCGGCATCTCACCGACAACGGCATCGCTGCGCAGCACCCGCACCAGGCCGCTGTCGGTGACGGTGCCGATCTCCGCCGCCCCGGTCTGCCATTTCTCGCAGACCGCGATCGCCTCGGCGACCTTGGCCGGCTCGACCACCGCCAGCATCCGCTCCTGCGACTCGGAGACCATGATCTCGAAGGGCTCCATGTCGGCCTCGCGCAGCGGCACCCGGGCCACGTCGAGGTCGACCCCGACCCCACCGGCCGAGGCCATCTCGCTCGCCGAAGAGGTGAGGCCGGCGGCGCCGAGGTCCTGCAGCGAGACGAGCAGCCCCTTGCCCAGCAGCTCCAGACAGCACTCGAGCACCTTCGACTCCTCGAACGGGTCGCCGATCTGCACGGTCGGCCGTTTCGCTTCGTCGCCGTCGCCGAGCTCGGCCGAGGCGAGCACCGAGGCGCCGCCGATCCCGTCGCGGCCGGTGGAGGCGCCAATCAGGACGATCGCGTTGCCGACCCCGGCGGCGGCCGCGCGCACCATCTCGTCCTGCTTGGCGATGCCGACGCACATCGCGTTGACCAGGCAGTTGTGCTCGTAGGGCGCCTCGAAGTAGATCTCGCCGCCGACGTTCGGCACGCCGATCGAGTTGCCGTAGTGGCCGATCCCGCGCACCGCGCCGTCGAGCAGGTGGCGCGAGCGCACTGAGTCGAGCTCGCCGAAGCGCAGCGAGTCGAGAATCGCGATCGGGCGCGCGCCGAGGGCGAAGACGTCGCGCAGGATCCCGCCGACCCCCGTCGCCGCTCCCTGGAAGGGTTCGACCGCGCTCGGGTGGTTGTGGGACTCGACCTTGAAGGCGATCGCGTAGCCGCCGCCGATGTCGACCGCCCCGGCGTTCTCGCCCGGCCCCATCACCACCCGCTCGCCCTCGGTCGGCAGGCGGCGCAGCAGCTTGCGCGAGTGCTTGTAGGCGCAGTGCTCGGACCAGAGCAGGCTGAACATCGCCAGCTCGACCCCGTTCGGCTCGCGGCCGAGCTTTTGACAGATCAGCAGGTACTCGGCTTCGGTGAGGCCGAGTACCTCATACTCCGCCGGCTGCCCTGCTCCCGTGGACGGCGGAGGAGTCAGAGATGGACCGCCGTCCACTCCCGCGTCCGTACCGGCGGGGGTCATGCGAGGGCTCCAGCTGCAACCGATTCGAACACACGTCGCCCGTCGGTCGATCCAGTCATCGCGTCGACCGCGTGCTCGGGGTGGGGCATCAGGCCGAGTACGTTGCCCGCCTCGTTGCGGACGCCGGCGATGTCCCGCGCCGAGCCGTTCGGGTTGTGACCGGGCGCGTAGCGGAATGCCACCTGCCCCTTGGCCTCGATCGCGTCGAGCATCTCCGCGGGCGCCCAGTAGCGCCCTTCGCCGTGCTTGGCCGGTATCGACAGCGTCTCCCCGGGCAAAATGGACGCTTGTGTCCCTTCTGGGGGGTCCAATGATCCAACTTGCAGGTCGACCTGGCGGCAGACGAAGCGGGTGCTCTCGTTGACGAGCAGGGCTCCGGGCAGCAGGCCGGCCTCGCAGAGCACCTGGAAGCCGTTGCAGATGCCCAGCACCGGCCCGCCCTCGGCGGCGAACTCCGCAACCGCCTCCATCGCCGGCGAGAAGCGGGCTATCGCTCCCGCCCGCAGGTAGTCGCCGTAGGAGAAGCCGCCGGGGACGACGACCGCATCGACATCGCCCAGGTCGCGCTCTTCGTGCCAGATCAGCCTCGCCTCGCCGCTCAGTCCGCAGGCGTGCAGGGCGTCCCGCTCGTCACAGGAGCCAGGGAACTGAAGCACTCCCCACTTCATAAAACGCCTCCTCCTCGGCTCCCACGAATGACTACAAAGGCTGATATGGAGGGGGGCTCGTTCCCGCGTCCGGGGGCGGCTTTGTCAAGCATCAATCTGTTCGATCTCGAAGTCCTCGATCAGCGGGTTGGCGAGCAGCTTCTCGCAGAGCTCCGGCAGCCGCGCCGGGTCCTCCGCCTCCAACTCGACCAAGCGCCCCACCCGCACGTGCCCGATCCCCTCGAAGCCGAGCGCCGGCAGCGCCCGTTCGACCGCCTTGCCCTGGGGGTCGAGAATCCCCTCCTTCGGCCGGATCAGCACGCGCGCCTTCGGCATTACTGCGGCCTTCGCACTAGAAGGAGCGCTCCGCGAGCCGCTCGTAGGCCTCGACGTACTTGGCCCGCGTCTGCTCGATCACGTCGGCCGGCAGCTCCGGTGCCGGCGGCTTGTGATCCCAACCGGCTGCGTCGGCCCAGTCGCGCACGAACTGCTTGTCGAAGGACGGCTGCGTTCTGCCGGGCTCGTAGCGATCGGCTGGCCAGAAGCGCGAGGAGTCGGGGGTGAGCACCTCGTCGCCGAGAACGATCTCGGCGCCGGCGTGGCGGCCGAACTCGAACTTGGTGTCGGCGAGGATGATGCCGCGCTCGGCAGCGTGCGCGGCGCCGCGCTCGTAGACCTCGATCGAGATCCGCCGCAGCTCTTCCAGCAGCGCCCGGTCGCCGACGATCTCCGCCGCCCGCTCGAAGTCGACGTTCTCGTCGTGATCGCCGATCTCGGCCTTGGTCGCCGGGGTGAAGATCGGTTCCGGCAGCTTGTCGGACTCGAGCAGGTCGGCCGGCAGCTCGATCCCGCAGACCGCGCCACCCGCCTTGTATTCCTTCCAGCCCGAGCCGGAGAGGTAGCCGCGCACGACGCACTCGACCGGGTACATCTCCAGCCGCCGCACCCGCATCGCCCGTTCGGCGACCTCTTCGGGAACGTCGTCGGAGAGGAAATGGTTGGGGACGATGTCGCCCGTCAGCTCGAACCAGAATTCGGAGATCCGGTTGAGCACCTTCCCCTTGTCGGGGATCGGCGTCGGCATCACGACGTCGTAGATCGAGATCCGGTCTGAGGCGACCATCAGCAGGTCGTCCTCCCACTCGTAGATCTCACGCACCTTGCCCGAGGAATGGAGCTTCAGATCGCTGACCGCAGGACTCACGAACGCGATGCTAGCTGGCTCGGAGGCGTGGAGAGGGAGGGGTTGGGGTGTCCCTCCCACTTGCTGGGTTTTTCGCCTCGGAGGTTGCGGCCGTTCGAGGTTGTGGTTGGGGCGAAAAACAGGACGCCGCTGCGCGGGAGGGACACCCCAACCCCCCCTTAACCTTCGTCTGCGATTCTCCCCGATTGATGCTGCCGCCCGAACCGAAGTATTCGCCGCTGTCTCAGACCTTGCGTTGGAGCTTCCGTCCGCTGCCTTTCATGCAGGAGTGCCGTGAGCGCTACGGCGATTCCTTCAGCGTCAAATTCGCAACCTTCGAGCGGCCTATGGTGATGATCTCCGACCCGGTGGCGATCAAGGCCCTGTATACGGAGCGGTCGCATGGGCTACCGCCGGGGCGGGAGGTGGTGTTGACGCCGGTCGTCGGCGCGCGCTCGGTGCTGGTGATCGAGGGTGCCGACCATCTCGCCCATCGCAAGCTGATGCTGCCCGCCTTCCACGGCGAGCGGATGCGCTCGTATGAGCCGATCGTCAGCGAGATCGTCGATACCGAGATCGATTCCTGGCCGCTTGGCGAGGAGTTCGCGATCCACCCCCACATGCAGGCGATGACGCTGGAGGTGATCCTGCGCGTCGTCTTCGGCGTCGCCGAGGGGCCGCGGTTGGAGCGGCTGCGCGTCATGCTGACGAAGCTGCTGGAGGAGACCGCGTCGCCCTTTGCCCAGCTGATCGGCCTCGCCTCGCGGCGCTTCGGCGGTCGCGGGCCCTGGGCGAAATTCGAGGCTCAGCTGAAGGCGGTCGACGAGCTGCTCTATGCCGAGATCGCCGAGCACCGCTCGAAGGACGATCTGGAGGAGCGCGACGACATCCTCTCGCAGCTGATGCTGGCCCGTTTCGAGGACGGCGAGGCGATGAGCGACACCGACCTGCGCGACCAGCTGATGACTCTGCTGCTCGCCGGCCACGAGACGACGGCGACCGCGCTCGCTTGGACCTTCGACCTGCTGCTGCGCCACCCGCGCGAGCTGTCTCGCCTGCGCGAGTCGTTGGAGGCGGGCGAGGACGACTACCTGCGGGCGACGATCAGCGAGTCGCTGCGCTTGCGCCCGGTCGTCCCCCTCGCCGGCCGCCGCCTCGGCGTGGACCTCGAGGCCGACGGCCTCACCCTGCCCGCCGGCACCGACGTCACCCCGGCGATCTGGCTCGCCCACACCCGCGCCGACGTCTACCCCGAGCCCTTCGCCTTCCGTCCCGGGCGCTTCCTCGACGAGCCGCCGGACACCTACGCCTGGATCCCCTTCGGCGGCGGCATCCGCCGCTGCCTCGGCGCCGCCTTCGCCGAGTTCGAGATGCGGATCGTCCTGCGCGAGGTGCTGACCCGCTGCGAGCTGCGCAAGGCGAACGCGAGGCCAGAGAAGATCGGCCGCCGCAACATCACCCTCTCGCCGAAGCACGGCACCCCGGTAGTGCTCAGCGCGCGCCACCCGGCCCGCGAGTTGATCGCCGCCTAGGTTCCTCGCCGGCCGCGCTACTCGGCTACGTCGTCCACGGCAGCTACGGCCGCCTGCTGTAGTCCCTCTCCTTCGAGTGGGTGCAGTCGCCCGCCGCCGGGAGCGGTGGCCTCTATCGCGTCGGCAACCGTCACCGCTTCCGAGCCAAAGTGGATGCGAAGGGTCTTCCGGCCGGCCTCGGCGAGCTTTTTCTCGTCACCGAGCACGTCTTCCTTCCCGCCCTCCTTGGCCACCTTTGCGGCCTGCGCGGTGCTCACCGTTCCGGCCTCGACGCCGGCGTTATAGGCCGCCGCGGCGACCAGCTCGACGCCGCCGGGCAATTTGATGCTGGTCAGCCGCGCGGCGAAGCCCCCGGCGAGCAGCAGGGCCGCCCCGGTGGCCAGGGTCGCAAGGGCCAGCGCTTCGGACCGCCCGCCGTCCTGGCTCGCCCATTCTTTGGTCGTGCTGCGGGCGACGATCTGCGATCGCGGCTTCTTCCTCTTGCGGTTGCCGCCCTTCTGCGCAGGTTTCTTGACCACCTTCGACGTGACCTTCGTCGGAGCGGACGAAACTTCGGGCGGGTCGGGATTCACCCACATGTCATGTCCTTCGCGCAGGACGAGAACCCCCACCCAGATCAGTGCCGCCGCGCCGATGAAGGTGAGGAGAACCACCCACCAAGGCGCCTTCGCCGCCTTCGCCGGCAGCGGCGGAGCGGTCCCGGCGATTTTTTCACCCGCCGCTTCGACCTTCCTCCCAGCCGTTTCCCGTACCGTCACGCGGCAAACCTCTCAGCTCGAGGGCGGAAGTGCAAGTGCGATCGTTCAGGATCTGCAATCCAACTGCAGCAGTCAGCTGCCCGGCTGCACGGCAGCCGGGTGTTGGCTCGCCCAGCGGGCGATCGTGCCCGAGCCGGAGATGACCTCGCCGTCGTCGAGGACGAGGATCGGCACCTCGTTGGTGCCACTCAGCTTCTTGATCTCCGCCCGCTCCTCGCCGCGGCTGCCCCAGGTCCAGGGCATCAACCTGTAGCCACCGACAGTGCGCAGCTCGTACCTGTAGCCGGCAGCGTCGAGTGCCTTAGCGGCTTTGGCGCAGGGGTGAGCGAAAGCCGGACCGCGTTTCTTCTGTCCACACGTGTAGAGGATCATCGGCGGCGAATCCTACCTGCGTTCCAGATCCGCTCGAACTTCGCGCTGTCCAAGGGGACGAGCCAGGCCTCGGCGACCCGACCCAGCTCGAACCTGTAGATCGGGCTGGCGCCGGGAACGTGCCAGACGACATCCTCGGCGAGAAGTTCGCGGACCGGATCGACCGGTCCGCCGGCATACATCGCCGCCTGGCGCCGTGGAGCTCTTCGACTTGCTCGACAAGCGAGGAGAAGGCCTTGCTGCGCGCCCCGCGCATCGACCAACAGTAACGGCGTGCGGGTCGAGTACGGCGGCAGGTACGGCCCGAGCGGTCAGTCCTGCAGCGCTTCGAGCCGCTCGAAGATCGTCGGGATGTGGCCGAGGTAGGCGTCGTAGTCGAAGACCGCGTCCAGATCCAGGTCGGGGGCCGCCACAGCGAGCAGCTCGCGGAAGTGCGTGCCCTCGTCCCAGGCGCGCTGGGCGTTCTCCTGGACCACCCGGTAGGCGTCGTCGCGGCTGAGGCCGGACTCGACCAGGGCGGTCAGGGCGCGCTGGCTGAAGAGGGCGCCGTGGGTCAGTTCGAGGTTCTCCCTCATCCGCTCGGCGCGGATCGTCATCTCCGCCGCGACCTTCGCCGCCAGGTCCTGCATGTAGTCGAGGCCGATCGTCGCGTCGGGCAGGATCACCCGCTCGGCGCCGGAGTGGGAGATGTCGCGCTCGTGCCAGAGGGCGACGTTCTCGAGGCCGGTCTGGGCGTAGCCGCGCAGGACGCGGGCGAGGCCGGTGATCCGCTCGGTGCGGATCGGGTTGCGCTTGTGCGGCATCGCCGAGGAGCCCTTCTGGCCGGCGGCGAACGGCTCCTCGACCTCACGCACCTCGGTGCGTTGCAGGTTGCGCACCTCGGTGGCGAAGCGCTCCAGTCCCGCACCGGCGATTGCGATGCGCGAGGTCAGCACGGCGTGGCGGTCGCGCGGGACGACCTGCGTGGCGACGTCCTCGCGCTGCAGCCCGAGCCGCTTCATCACCCGCGCCTCGACAGCCGGCGGCACCGAAGCATAGGTGCCGACCGCGCCGGACAGCTTGCCGAAGCGCAGCTGCTCGAAGGCGTCGGTGAGGCGGGTCAGGTTGCGGTCGGCCTCGAAGGCGAAGCCGGCGAGGCGCAGGCCGAAAGTGGTCGGCTCGGCGTGGACGCCGTGGGTGCGCCCGACGCAGAGCGTGTCGCGCTGCTCCAGCGCCCGCGCGATCAACGCGTCGCGATAGGCGCGGGCCGAGGCAAGGACGACCTCGCCGGCCTGGCGCAGCTGCAGCGCCAGCGCCGTGTCGAGCACGTCGGAGGAGGTGAGGCCGTAATGGATCCAACGCCCGTGCTCGCCCACCGAGTGCGCGACCACATCGACAAAGGCAGCAACGTCATGGTCGGTAACCCGCTCGCGCTCGTTGACCGCCTCCACCGTGAACGCCGCGTTTGCCCGCGCAGCCTCCGCCGCCTCGCGAGGAACGACCCCCTCCTCAGCCCAAGCCTCGGTAGCCGCAAGCTCCACCTCGAGCCAGCACTCCAGCTTGCGCTGCTGGGACCAGACCTCTCCAATCTCCGGTCGCGTATATCGGGAGATCAACCAACGCCTCCCTCGGGTGGGTGGCATGGGAGTTGGGGTCCCTCATGCGCAGCGGCGTCCTCTTTTTCGCCCCAGCAGCGATCTCGGACGGCCGCAGAGTCCGTGGCGAAAAACCCAGCAAGCAGGAGGGACCCCAACTCCCATGACAGGACCCGCCCGCCGGGTAGCTTTCGTTCAAGCATTGATGATCCGCACGGCGAGCAGACCAGCGTTTTTCGCCCCGTCGATAGCCACGCAGGCAACCGGCACACCAGGCGGCATCTGCACCGCCGAAAGCAGCGCATCGAGCCCACCGAGGCTCTTGCCCAGGATCGGCACCCCGATCACCGGCAGGTCGGTGTGGGCCGCCGCGACGCCCGGCAGCGCCGCAGACATCCCCGCCCCGGCGATGATCGCCTTCAGCCCCCGCATACGCGCGCTGTGGCAGTACTCGCGGACCAGCTCGGGGTCGCGGTGGGCGCTCATCACCCGTACCTCGTAGCGGATGCCCGCCTCGTGGAGAGCGGCACCGGCCGGCTGCATCTTGGGCTTGTCGTTTTTCGAGCCCATGATGATCCCGACCAGAGGCTCGTCGACTTCGATCTCCTCGAACGCCTCCTCGACTGCCGGCATCGTCATCGCCCCGGTTGGCTGGGGCTCCTCTGAGATCTCGCTCATCTCTTCCTCTCTCGATTAGATCGTCAACTGGGTACCCGCTCGACCGCGCGGGCGGCGATGTCGGAGCGGATCTGCATTCCGTCGAAGGAGATCCGGCCAGCTGCATCGTATGCGCGATCGCGCGCCGCGGCAGGCGTCGGGCCGAGCGCGGTGAGGTTGAGCACGCGTCCCCCGGCGGTGACGATCTCGCCCGCCCGCTCGGCCGTGCCGGCGTGGGTCACCTCGGCCAGCTCCGCCGCGGCGGCAAGGCCGCGGATCGCGTCGCCCTTCGAAGAGGACTCCGGGTAGCCCGCTGAGGCGAGAACCAGCGTTACGGCCCAGTCCTCGCTGAACTCGGCTTGGACGCCGGCTAGCCCGCCCGGCTCGCGCGCCGCGAGGCAGAGCTCCAGCAGGTCGGAGCGCAGCCGTGGCAGCACCGCCTGCGTCTCAGGATCGCCGAAGCGGGTGTTGAACTCGAGCACCTTCGGCCCCTCGGGCCCGATCATCAGGCCGGCGTAGAGGACGCCGTGGAAGCGGGCGCCACGCGCCGCCATCGCCGCGACCACCGGCCGGTGCACGGCATCGACGATCTCCTCGACCTCCAGCGGGCCGAAGCCCGGAACCGGCGAGTAGCTGCCCATGCCGCCGGTGTTCGGCCCCTCGTCGCCGTCGAAGATCCGCTTGTAGTCCTGGGCCGGCGCCAGCGGCATGACGTTCTCGCCGTCGCAGAGCGCCAGCAGCGAGAGCTCTTCGCCCTCGAGGAACTCCTCCAGCACGACGGTCGTCTCGCCGAAGCGCCGCTCGCCGAAGAAGACCTCGACCGCCCCGCGCGCCTCGGCCTCCGAGGCGCAGACGATCACGCCCTTGCCCGCCGCCAGGCCATCGGCCTTGAGCACCGCCGGGTAGGCGGCGCCGGCGATCTGCTCGAGCGCCTCCTCGCGACTGCGCAGGAGGACATGGGAGGCGGTCGGCACCCCGGCCTCTCTCATCAGCTGCTTGGCGAAGGCCTTCGACCCCTCCAGCTCGGCGGCGGCGGCGCTCGGCCCGAAGGCCGCGATCCCGGCGGCCTCGAGCGCGTCGACCAGTCCGGCGACCAGCGGCGCCTCGGGCCCGACAGCGACCAGGTCGACCGCACGCTCCCGCGCCGCAGCGACGATCGCCGCGACGTCCTCGGCCCCGACCTCCGGCAGGCACTCGGCATCGGCAGCGATCCCCGCGTTGCCAGGAGCACAGAGCAGCTCTGGGGAGCGAGACGAGCGGGCAAACGCCCGCACCATCGCGTGCTCGCGACCGCCGGCTCCGACAACAAGTACGCGCATATTCGTGCTCAAGTCGCCCCCGGACGCGGGAGCGAATCCCTGTCCATATCCGATTCTTCAGGCATTCGCGGGAGCAGAGGAGGCGGCGCTTTGCTAGAGCGAGTCGGACAGCTCATCCGCCGGCATAGCCGTCAGCGTCTGACTGGTCATCGTCCCGCGCGAGCCGAGCTCCACGGAAACCTTGGCCATCGTCTTCTCGTCAGGAGCCTCGACGATCGTGACGAAGTCGTACTGACCCAGCGTCGCGTACTGAGCCTGAACTTTCGCCCCGATCTGTTCGACCTCTTTATTCACCTCAGCTACCCGACCGGGGTTGTTCTTCAGCGTCCGAACACCCTCGGCGGTCAAGTTCGTAAGCATCACGTAGGTAGGCATGAAAATCTCCTCTCGGGCGGGGATTCGAGCCTACGCTAATCGCGCCGGTCGAGGAAGGGGTCGGGGGTGTCCCTCCGTCTTGCTGGGTTTTTCGCCTCCGACTGCGCGGCCATCCGAGATCGTCTCCGGGGCGAAAACAGGACGCCGCTGCGCTGGAGGGACACCCCCGACCCCTTTGCTCAGCGGCTGAGTTTGTCGCTCCTGCTGTACAGGCGGGGAACCTGAACTCAGCCGTCGTAACCGACGTGCACGTGATCGCAGTGGTCCGACCTTGCGAAAGCGGGGCCGGGTCCGTCTACGTCGTAGCAATAGATGAGCTCCGTGGGCATCGCAGGCGCAGGCAGCTGGGAGAGGGTCGTCGCCAGTTCGCCGCAGGGTGCAGTAGGTGCCGTGTCGGTGCAGGGGACGCCGTCGACCGCGGCGATGTCCATCGCCCGCCCGTAGTAATGGTTGGAGATGTTGCCTTCGGTCGTGTACTCGGAGTGGTCGGAGCGCAGCGCCGAGATCGTGATCTGGTGCGACTGGGTGATCGCCCCGAGCAGGCCGACGATGCGCGGGTCGATCGCGCCGCTGTCGAGGTCCTGCTTCTCCAGTTCGTTGGACAGCGTCAGGTTGTTCCAGTCGATCGGCGCGAGCACTGCGTTGGGCAGCGCCAGCGCCCAGTCGACGCTGCTCGCCTCGCACTCGCCTTCGATCTGTTCGGCATCGGCGAGGACCGCGTCGACGTACCACTTGGCGTGGTTGTGCTCGAACAGCCCCGCATTCAGCCCGCCCTGCGACCAGATCAGCCGCGCCAGCGTGGCGGCGGAGTCGGCGGGGTCCCCATGGCGGATGTGCCCGTCGCCGTCGCCGTCGACCGCGTAGCTCTTCCACTCGCTACCGACCAACCCGAACGCGCCATGGCGCTGCAGTTCCGTTTTCGACATCCCGCGGCCGAAGTCCGACTCAAGTCGGGCGACCGCGGCCAGGGCCCAGACGCCGCGGCGGCCGAGGTCGTAGCGAGCGGCGGCACTCTCGAAGGCGTCGAGGTAATCCGCCGGGATCCGTTTGCGCCACGGCTTGGCGACGTTGCAGCTCAGCACCTTCAGCTTCGGCGTTAGTTCGAACGCACCGCCGAGCGTGCCGCCACCCAGCTGGCCGTAGCACTGCGCGTTGGCAAGCACTTCGGCGACGTACCAGTCGGCGTGGTTGTAGGCGAAGACGGCGGTGTACCAATCGGTCGGCGCACCGGCTGCGCGCAGGTAGCCGGCGGCGGCGAAGATCGCGTCTTCGGGGTTGTAGGGGTCTGCGACCCCGTCGCCGTTGGCGTCGACCCCGTAGCCGGCCCAGGTTTCCGGCATGAACTGCATCCAACCCACCGCGCCTGCCGAGGAGACGTTGAGGTTGGTGCCGAACGCGGTCTCGATCCCGTTGATCGCGGCGAGCACGCCGGCGCCCTGCGGTCCGAGTCCGTAGGCGGTGGCGGCCCGCTGGTAGACCGGCACGAGGATTGCCGGCACGCCCGAAGGCGCGCAACTGGAACCGGGGAGCAGCGGGATGGAGAAAGCCGGCGGCGCGCTCGGCGCTTCGCTGGCGCCGTCTTCGCCTTCCTGCCCTTCCTCTTTTTGCGGCGTCGACCCCGTTTCGGGCTTCGCCGCGATCCCGCCGTTGCTGCTCTGGGGCGCCGGTTCCGGCGCGGCGATGGTCTCGCCCTGCTTCACCGGCGGCGCCGGGGCCGGCGCCTCGGTCTGGCTGGCCGCGGTCCCGTTTCCACCCGCGGCCTTTTCGCCCCCCGGCGTCCACGGCGCGATCGTTCCTTCGGCCAGGGCGCCCGGCGCGGTAATTGCCAGCGCGACGACGGTCCCCGCGAAGACGACACCCAGCCGGCGCATCAGCCCCGCACGTCCGTAACCAGCCACTGGCCGTTCTTTTTGTTCAGCTCCAGCCGTAGCTCGGACGTCAGTCCGACCCGCAGCAGCGAGACGCTGACGGTGTATGCCTTGCCGGCGCGGGGGCCGGGAACGAGGTTGACGACGCGCGCCTTCGGCACCTTGGCATCGGCCGGCAGTCGCGGCGGCCGTTCGCCGAGCGCCCCGGCCAATTGCGCCGTCGCCGTTTCGCCGAACACGGTCTTCGCCCGCGCCGGCCGCTCGCCGATCTCATAGAAGACGAAGGCCTCGGAAAAGCGACGAGCGACCTTCATTGCCGCTGGGCCGGCGGGCACCGGCTTCGCGCTCGAGGTCGTCGCCGCGGCGCCTTCCTCGGGTTGCGAGGCGCCGGCGCCCGTACCCGCTGCGGTTGCCGGGCCGGCGGATCCGTTCGTGTCTGCTTGCTTGCCGGTCGCCGCGGAGACGACGGCGCCCTTGTCGACGCTGAAGTCCGGCGTGGTCCCGTGCAGGACCGGCCCGCGCGGTTTCTCGCTCTGGGGTTGTGCCTCGGGGGTCGCGATCGCCACCCGGGTGGGCGCTGCGACCTGCTCGCGCGGCGCGTCGCCGTCGTCGGCGAGGACCAGGATGCCGGTAAGAGCCGCGGCGGCCGCGATCGCGACCAGCGCCGCGGCGCCGACGCTACGCCCGGCCGGGCTCCGTCCGGCAAATCGCTCCCGCAGCGGCCAGAGCACGCCTCGCTCGATTGCCCAGGCGGCGCGCTCGAAGGGCCAGCGGAAGATGTCGGCAAGGCCGGGCAGAAGGCGCATGCCGCGCCTTCCCGGATCGCCGTTGGTGTGACGTCGTTTCAACATCTGTTCGAACCCGCACAAGCTTACGTCGGATCGCCTGAACGATTACTAAAGCCCCGTCGCCTGTATTGCGGCGCTCAGTCGACGGTCTAGGCGACGACGGCCGCGCGCTCGGCGCCTTTTTCGAAGACCAGCTCGCCATCGGCGACGTCGACCCGCACCGTGTCGCCCTCGGCAAACTCTCCCTCGAGGATCTTCAGCGCCAGCTTGTCGACCAGCTGCTTCTGGATCACCCGCTTCAGCGGTCGGGCGCCGTAGGTCGGGTCGTAGCCGAGGTTGCCGAGCAGCGTCCGTGCGTCGTCGCTCAGCTCGACCTCGATCCCACGCTCGCGCACCCGCCCGACCAGCTGCTCCACCTGCAGCTCGACGATGCGGCCGATGTCGGCCTTGGAGAGGCGGTGGAAGATCACCGTGTCGTCGATCCGGTTGAGGAACTCCGGCTTGAAGGTCGCCGCCAACACCTCTTCGATCTGCTCGCGGATCTTCTCGTCGACCGCCTCGCCGACGATCCGGTCGCTGCCGACGTTGGAGGTCATGATCAGCACCGTGTTGGTGAAGCTCACCGTGCGACCCTGGCCGTCGGTCAGGCGGCCGTCGTCCATCAGCTGCAGGAGCACGTTGAACACGCCGGCGTGGGCCTTCTCGATCTCGTCGAGCAGGACGACCGCGTACGGCCGCCGCCGGACCGCCTCGGTGAGCTG
>DASUZP010000028.1:0-14625 GCA_036376775.1 Solirubrobacterales bacterium
GAGATCATGGAAGCGATCGGCGCAAGGCCCCACAACGGCTGGGGGCCGGAGACCCGGCTCCTGCTCGTCTCCGGCGGCAGCCACGCCGGCAATACCGAGGGCTTCCTCGACATAGATCGCGTCACCCCGGGGCGCCGCGTCCATCTGGTGCCGCTGGAGCCGATCGCCGCCGGCGAAGGCTTCTCATACCGATTTGCGATCAGCCCGCCGTGGCAGAAGCAGGTCTGGCGCGATCCCGAGGCAAGCGGTACGGACTGAAACTACTTCGGCGGCATTCGCAGCGCGCCGTCGAGGCGGATCGTCTCGCCGTTCAGCATCGGGTTGGCGACGATCTGCTCGACCAGCTGCGCGTATTCCGCCGGTCTGCCCAGTCGCGAGGGGAAGGGGATGCCCGCCCCCAGCGCCTGGCGCGCCTCTTCCGGCAGCGCCGCGAGCAGGGGCGTGTCGAAGAGGCCGGGGGCGATCGTGACTACCCGCACCCCGCGCGAGGCCATGTCGCGGGCGGCGGGCAGGGTCATGCCGACGATCCCTCCCTTCGAGGCCGAGTAGGCGATCTGGCCGATCTGGCCGTCGTAGGCGGCGATCGAGGCGGTGTTGACGCAGACGCCGCGCTCGCCTTCGGAGTCGGGCTCGTTCTCGCTCATCGCGGCCGCGGCAAGGCGCAGCACGTTGAAGGTCCCGATCAGGTTGACCTTGATCACGTTGGAAAAGAGCTCGAGGTTGTGCGGCCCGTCCTTGTGGGCGACGCGCTCGGCCCAGCCGATCCCGGCGCAGCAGACCGAGACCCGCAGCCCGTCCGCGCCCGCGGCGGCCGCCCGCTCGACCGCCGCCGCGACGGCCGTCTCGTCGGTCACATCCGCCTCGACGAAGCTCGTACCCGCGCCGAGCTCCGCCGCCAGCGCTTCGCCCTTCTCGGCGTTGAGGTCGGCGACGACCACGCGTGCTCCGGCCGCGGCCAGCGCCCGTGCGGTCGCCTCGCCGAGCCCGGAGGCCCCACCTGCGACGAATGCCCCTGCTCCATCGATTTTCACAGCCGCCGTAACTTACCCGCTAGGGTTTTCGGATCGCCTACGTGGTGACGGCAAGCTCCAGTTCCAAGGAAGCGATCGCGGACCGGCTCGCGGAGGCGCGCAGGCGCACCTATGAGCTGATCGAGCCGCTCGACGACGAGCAGCTCAACCGCGTCTACTCGTCGATCCTCAGCCCGCTTGCCTGGGACCTCGGCCACATCGCCAACTTCGAGGAGCTCTGGCTGGTGCAGACGATCGGCGGACGCGAGCCGCTGCACGGCGAGCTCGGCCGCTTCTACGACGCGATCGAGAACCCGCGCAAGAGCCGCGGCCGGCTGCCGATCCTGCGCGACGCCGAGCTGCGCGCCTACCTTGCCGACGTGCGCGAGCGCACCCTCGAGGTGCTCGGCGAGGTCGAGATCGCGGCCGAGGTCGAGAACCCGCTGCTGCGCGAAGGCTTCGTCTACGAGATGTTGATCGCGCACGAGCAGCAGCACAACGAGACGATGCAGCAGCTGCTGCAGATGGTCGACGGCTACGAGCCCTTGCGCGCCGTCGGCCCCGAGCTCGTTCCGGCGGGCTCGGAGGAGACGATCGCCCTGGAGGCAGGCGAGTACGAGATCGGCGCCGCGGCGAGCGGCTTCGCCTACGACAACGAGCGGCCGCGCCACCGGGTCGAGCTGGCGCCTTTCGAGATCGATCGAACCCCAGTGACCAATGCTGCGTATATGGCCTACATGGAGGCGACCGAGGCCGAGCCGCCCCTCTATTGGGAGGGCGACGCAGAGTCCGGCTGGGTAAGCGTCGCGATGGGTCGCCACGAACCGGTCGACTCCGCCCAGCCGGCAATGCACGTCTCCTGGGAGGAGGCCGACGCCTTCGCCCGCTGGGCCGGCAAGCGCCTCCCCAGCGAGCAGGAGTGGGAGGCCGCCTCCGCCCGCCTGCAGGCCGTGGGACAGGTGTGGGAGTGGACGTCCTCGGACTTTCTCGCCTATCCCGGCTTCGAGGCGTTTCCCTACCGCGAATACTCCGAGGTCTTCTTCGGCGATGAATACAAGGTCCTGCGCGGTGGCTCCTGGGCGACCGATCGGGCCCTGATGCGGCCCAGCTTCCGTAACTGGGACCTGCCCCAACGGCGCCAGATCTTCTCTGGCTTCCGCTGCGCGAGGAGCACCGGATGAATCCCGGCGCCGCCGCCGAGGCGATCGAGATCGAGGTCCACCTGCGCGCCGACGGCGGTCTGGCGATGGCCCGCGACATCCGCCTTGGCCTCACCGCCAAGCCGAAGGAGCTCGCGCCCAAGTACTTCTACGACGAGCGCGGCTCGCAGCTCTTCGAGCGGATCACCGAGCTGGACGAGTACTACCCGACCCGCGCCGAGCGCGAGATCCTCTCCGATCGCTCGGCCGAGATCGTCGCCGCGGCGGGCGAGCCCGGCACCCTGGTAGAGCTCGGCTCCGGCTCGGCGGCCAAGACGCGCCACCTGCTCAGCGCGATGCGCGATGCCGACTGCCTCGACACCTACGTCCCGGTCGACATCTCCGAGGAGATAACCCACGAAACCGCGGAGGCGCTGGTCGAGGAGTACCCCGGCCTGGCGATCCGCGGCCTGGTCTGCGACTTCGAGCACGACCTGGAGCGGATCCCCAGCGGCGGCGGTCGCCTCGTCGCCTTCCTCGGCGGCACGATCGGCAACCTCTACCCCGCTGCGCGCCGCGAATTCCTCGCCCGCATCGCGGCGCTGCTCGAGCCCGGGGACCGGATCCTGCTCGGCACCGACCTGGTCAAGGAGCGAAGTCGCCTCGAGGCCGCCTACGACGACTCCCAGGGGGTGACCGCCGAATTCAACAAGAACGTCCTCGTCGTGCTGAACCGCGAGCTGGGCGGCGATTTCGACCTCGATCTCTTCGAGCACGTGGCGCGTTACGACGCCGACGCGGCCCGCATGGACATCCGCCTGCGCTCGCTTGCCGAGCAGACCGTGCGCCTCGACGGTCTCGACCTGACGGTGCGTTTCGCCGCCGGCGAGGAGATGCGTACCGAGATCTCCACCAAGTTCACCCGCGAGGGTCTCGAAGGCATCTACCGCGAGGCGGGTCTGCGGCCCGCCGGCTGGTTCACCGACTCGGCTGAGGATTACGCGCTCAGCTTGGCATCGGTTTAAAGTCCTGGAGCTGTGGATACCCGTAGGAAGACCAAGGAGGACCAAATTGAGCCTTGACGTCTACCTGTACGGGGAGCGCGTCGGAACCCTGTTCCCCGCAGGCGACAACGACTACAGACTTGCCTACGACCCGGAGCTGGTGGAGAGAGTGGGGCCTGGAAAGGCACTGCTCAGCAACTCGCTGCCCGCCCGCCCGGAGCCATACAGCGCCGCTGCGACCCGCGCCTACGTCGAAGGCCTGCTGCCCGAGGGCGCCCGCCGCGAGCGCCTCGGGCGCGAGCTGGGAATCGATGCGACCGACGGCTACCTGCTGCTGGCCGAGCTCGGCCGCGACTGCCCGGGCGCTGTCAGTTTCCTCCCCGCCGGCGAGGCACCGGAGCTCCGCGATCGCGGCGCGGTCGTCCGCCTCAGCGAGGACGAGCTGGCGGAGGCGGTGAAGCCGCCCCCGCCGCGACCCTCCAACGAGGAGCCCGAACGGCTGATGCGCTTCGTCCTACCCGGCCTGCGTCACAAGCTCAGCCTCGTCCGCGACGAGGAGGGCGCCTGGGCCTGGCCGGAGGCCGGTGCGCCGAGCACGCACGTGATCAAGCCGGAGACCGGCGAATACCCGGAATACGTCGCCAACGAGATGTTCTGCATGACCGTCAGTCGCCAGGTCGGCCTGCCGGTGGCCAAAGCGACGGTGGAGGAGATCGCCGGCAGGCGTTGTCTGGTCTCGCCGCGCTACGACCGGCTCGTCGGCGATCGCAGCCTCGACGTCAAGCGGCTGCACTGCGAGTCCTTCTGGCAGGCGCTCGGCATCCCACCCGAGACGGACGAGGACTGCGAGGACAGCGACGCTCCCGGCTGGAACGAGGCCCGCGGGCTGCTCAACGCGGTCAGCCGACCCGACGAAATCGTCAACCTGCTCACCGCCGCCTTCTGCAACTACATCCTCGGCAACGGGGATGCGCACGGCAAAAACTTCGCCCTGATCGATCGCGAGAGGACGACGCTTGCGGGTCCGGCGAGCAAATGGCGCCTGGCGCCGCTCACCGACCTGACCTCGACTGTCGTCTACGACGACCCGATCCACCACGGACTGGTCATCTCCGAGGAGTATCAGGAAACGTCGTATCTGCTCGAACTGGCCGAAGTCTGCGAAGAATGCGAGTTCGACTTCGAAGTCCTGCGCGGTCTGGCGTCGACGACCGCGACCCGGATCGGGATGGCGGTGGAGACGATCGCCACCCGCTCGAAGAAGGAAGGCTGGCACGCGCCCATCATCGACAAAATCGTCGAACTCGCCGCCGATCGTTCTTTCGGCCTAGGCGCCGAGGTCGAGTACTAGACCGCTGTAAACCGGCGCATCTCGGGGTCCTCGGTCGCTCCGGTCGGGTCACGCACGGGAGTGCGCTCCCCTCCCGTCGCTCCCTGCGTCCCCCGACCTGCTTGGTTTTCGCGGTCTAGGGGGCTAATGCGTCGATCGTTTCCGCCAGCGCGTCCGGAGGAACGATCGGCGTGAGGATCGGCAGCGTCACTCCGCCGGCGACGAAGGCGTCGAGGCGCTCTCGCATCTGCTCGGGCGTGCCGAAGACGAACATGTCCTCGATCAGCTCCCAGGGCGCCGCCGCCGCGGCTGCCTGGCGATCGCCGGCTTCCCAGGCGGCGATCATCGGGTCGATCTGCTCGCCGTAGCCGAGCCAGCGGTAGAAGGCGGCGTAGACGGGAACGGTGATGTAGGAGGAGAACATGAAGCGGGCCAGCGGCTCGACCGCCTCACGCTCGCCCGGCAGGCAGAAGAAGCGACAGAGCAGCTCGAAGCCCTCCGGCGCGCCCTCGAGCTGCGCCGTCACCTTGGGCAGCCCGTTCAGCGGCAGGAAGTTGGTGAAGGCGCCATCGGCCTTCTCCATCGCCAGGTCCAGCATCTTGCCGCGCAGCGCCGCGAGCACGATCGGCACCCGCTGGGCGGGCGCCGTCTCGAGCTTGAAGCCGCTCGCCGTGCGCTCGCCTTCGAGCGCCACCCGGAGGAACTCCAGGCTCTCGCGGACTTTGCTCAGCGGGCGCTCGAAGGGGATTCCGTTCCAGCCTTCGACGATCCGGTCCGAGGAGGAGCCGATGCCGAGCACGAAGCGGCCCCCCGAGGCGTCGGCCAGCGCCGCCGCCTCCTGCGCCAACAGCGCCGGGCCGCGCTGGAAGACGCCGACGATCCCGGTCCCGAGCCGCGCCCGTCCGGTCCAGGCGGCGCTCAGCGCGAGCGGCGTAAAGCCGTCCGGTCCGTTGGTCTCGCCGCTCCAGAAGTCGGTGTAGCCGGCCGCCTCGGCCCGCTTCACATGCTCTTCGTGAGCGGCCAGCGGCGTCCCCGGCAGCGGCAGCGTCAATCCCCATCGTCGGCGCATGGCAGCGACTCTATCTCCAGCGAGACGTGCCGTCGCGTATGTACCCATATCGGCCTCCGCGCGACGGCACGTCCGATAGCCTGCGGCGCGCATGAGCGACACCTCGCCTCAAAAGCCCGACCGCAACCTTGCGCTGGAGCTCGTGCGGGTGACCGAGGCCGCGGCGCTTGCCGCCGCCCGCTGGGTCGGCCGGGGCGACAAGATCGCCGCCGACCAGGCAGCGGTCGACGCGATGCGCTTCGTCCTCGATTCGGTCTCGATGGACGGCGTCGTCGTGATCGGCGAGGGCGAGAAGGACGAGGCGCCGATGCTCTACAACGGCGAGCAGATCGGCGACGGCAGCCCACCCGTGGTCGACATCGCCGTCGACCCGCTCGAGGGAACGCGGCTCTGTGCGCTCGGCATGCCCAGCGCCCTCGCGGTGATCGCTCTCGCCGAGCGCGGCTCGATGTTCGACCCCGGGCCCTGCGTCTACATGGAGAAGATGGCCGGCGGCGAGGAAATCGCCGACCTGCTCGACCTCGACCGGCCGCTGCCGGAGATGCTGAAGCTGATCGCCGAGCGCAAGGGCGGCAGCGTCGGCGACGTCACCGTGGTCATGCTCGACCGGCCCCGTCACGAGGAGGCGATGAGGGAAGTGCGCGAGGCCGGCGGTCGCATCCGCCTGATCACCGATGGCGACGTCTCCGCGGCGCTGCTCGCGGTCAGCGACCGCTCCCCAGTAGATCTGCTCTGGGGCATCGGCGGCACCCCCGAGGGAGTGCTCAGCGCCGCGGCGCTGAAGTCGATGGGCGGCGAGTTGCTCGGGCGCCTCTGGCCGCGCAACGAGGAGGAGCGCAGCGCGGCGCTCGACGCCGGCTACGACCTCGACCAGGTCCTCACCGCGAACGACCTCTGCTCGGGCGAGGACGTCTTCTTCTCCGCCAGCGGCGTCACCGACGGCGACGTTCTCCAGGGTGTCCGCTACCGCGGCCCGGGCGCCAGCACCGAATCGCTGGTGATGCGCTCGCGCTCCGGCACGGTGCGCCGGGTGCATGCCCGTCACGATCGCTCCAAGCTGCGCGCCATCATCGGCGAGCGCTATGGCTGAATCGACCTCGGGTAAGGAGGCTTGACGATGGATGTCGGCGTCGCACTGCCGAATGCGGTTCCCGCTGCCAGTGGCGCGCAACTGACCGAGTGGGCACGGCGCGCGGAGGCACGCGGCTTCTCCAGCCTCGGCACCATCGACCGGATCCGCTACGACAACTACGAGCCGCTGGTCGCCCTCGCGGCCGCCGCCGCCGTCACCGAGCGGATCGGCCTCGTCACCACCGTCCTCCTCGCCCCGCTGCGCACCAACGCTGTCGAGCTGGCGAAGCAGGCGCTCAGCGTCAACGCGCTGTCCGACGGTCGTTTCACCCTCGGCGTCGGCCTCGGAGCTCGCGAGGACGACTACGAGATCAGCGGGGTCGAGCCGAACGGCCGGGGCAGGCGCCTCGACGCGATGCTGGAGGAGATCAAGCGGATCTGGGCGGGCGACGACGTCGGGCCGTCGATCGCCGACGCGCCGCGACTGATCGTCGGCGGCCACGCCGAGGGCTCTTACGCCCGCGCCGCCCGCTTCGCCGACGGCTGGATCGCCGCCGGCTCCGGTCCCGACCAGGCGCGCGAGGGCATCGAGAAGGCGAGGACCGCCTGGAGCGATGCCGGTCGCGACGGCGAGCCGCATCTGATGGCGCTCGCCTACTTCTCGCTCGGCGACCGGGTCGAGGAGGACCTTCGCGAGGGGCTGATGGACTATTACGCCTGGCTCGGCGAGGACATCGCCGCGATGATCGCCGGCAGCGCCGCCAAGGACGCCGACGCGGTCGAGCAGTACCTGGCCGTGTACGAGGCCGCTGGCTGCGACGAGCTCTTCTTCTGCCCCAGCTCCAGCGATCCCCGGCAGGTGGACCTGCTCGCCGACGCAGCCGGCCTTTAGGTCCTCAGCAGGTTCTTAGTCCAGCAGGCCGACCTGACGCAGGATCGAGACCGAGTCCGAGTAGACGTCCTTGCGCTTGACCAGGCCGTTCTCGAAGGGAATCGAGTCGATTCCGTCCCAGCCGATCGTCTTGCCGGTCGGCGGTGCCTCCAGGTCGCCGCGCCGCATGACGTTGGTGTGCGTCGCGGTCGCCGTCCACTCCTGCACGACAAGCCCCTCGCGCACGTAGAGCCGCCGCGTCTCGAAGCTCAGGTCGGGCCAGCTCGCGAAGATCGAGGCGATGTGCTCGCGCACCTCTTCGCCTGTCGCCGTCTCGCCGGCGGTGTGATTGGCGAAGACCATGTCGGGCGCGTGCATCGCCACGATCGCGTCGAGGTCCTGCGCGTTCCAGGCGTCGTTGTAGCGTCCGATCGTCGCCGTGAGGTTGTCGATGCCGTCGGCGTCGCTCACGCTGCTAACTCTAACCCGGGACAATCCGACGACCATGGCCGACGATCTGCCGATCTTGCTGTTCGCCGCTCCCCCCGAGTTGGAGGCATGGCTGGAGGAGGAGAACGCGGGGTCCGCGGGGATCTGGTTGAAGATCGCCAAGAAGGACTCGGGGGTGAAGAGCGTCAGTTACGCCGAGGCACTCGAGCTCGCCCTCTGCTTCGGCTGGATCGACAGCCAGAAGCGGGGCTTCGACGAGAAGCACTTCCTGCAGCGCTTCACGCCGCGGCGCCCGCGCGGTCGCTGGTCGCGGATCAACCGCGAGAAGGCGGAAGAGCTGATCGAGTTAGGTCGGATGCGCCCGGCCGGACTGGTCGAGGTCGAGGCGGCCAAGGCCGACGGCCGCTGGGAGGACGCTTACGAGGGACAGCGCACCGCCGAGGTTCCCGCTGATCTACAGCGGCAGCTCGACGCCCGACCGGCGGCACGTGAGTTCTTCGCGACGCTCGACAGCGCCAACCGCTACGCGATCGTCTACCGGCTCGGGGAGGCGAAGAAGCCGGAGACCCGGGAGCGGCGGCTGAGAAAGTTCGTCGAGATGCTGGAGCGGGGGGAGAAGATCCATGGCTAACGGCAGCGACATCTCAGCTGACGTCGCCGTGGTCGGAGCCGGTCTCTCGGGCCTGCGGGCGGCGCGGGCGCTCGCCGATGCCGGCCAGGAGGTGGTCGTGCTCGAGGCGCGCGACCGGGTCGGAGGGCGGCTGCTGAATACGGCCCTGGGCGACGGAGTGACGGTCGATGTCGGCGGTCAGTGGGTCGGTTCGGACCACACCCGGGTGCAGCGGCTCGCCGGTGGGCTCGGCGTAGAGATCTTCGCCCAGCATGGCGCCGGCAGAAACCTGCTCGACGTCGGCGGCAAGCGGCGGCGCTACCGCGGCACGATCCCGCGCCTGGGACCACGCGTCCTTTGGGACGTCTTCGTTGCCCGCCGCCGCATCGATCGCCTGGCGCGCGCCGTAGGGGCGGATGAGCCCTGGGCGGCGGAGCGGGCCGCCGAGCTCGACGCCGAGACGCTCGCCGAGTGGTGCGAGCGCAACGTCGGCACCGAGATCGCCCGCGAGCTGATCGGCCTTGCCGGGCGGACCGTCTGGGGGACCGGTCCGGAGGAGCTCTCGATGCTCCACGTCCTCTTCTACGTCGCCGCCGCCGGCGGCTTCGACAAGCTGATCGACACCGAGGGCGGCGCGCAGCAGGACCGACTCGAGGGCGGCGCGCAGCTGCTGCCGCTCGGTCTCGCCGAGTCGCTCGGCGAGCGGGTCCGGCTCGGCGCGCCCGTCCGCGGGATCTCGCAGAGCGATGCCGGGGTCCGCATCGTGGCGGACGGAGTCGAGGTAGAGGCTGAGCGCGTGATCGTCGCGGTCCCACCCGCGATCGCCGCGCGAATCGAGCTCGATCCGCTGCCGCCCGGCCGCCCACAGCTCGCCGAGCGCCTGCGCCCCGGTGCGCTGACCAAGTGCATGGCCCTCTACGAGGAGCCGTTCTGGCGCGCCGACGGGCTCAGCGGCGAGTCGGTCACCGACGCCGGGCCTGTGACCCTCACCTTCGACAGTTCGCCCCGCGACGGCTCGGCCGGCGTCCTGCTCGGCTTCGTCGGCGGTCCCGAGGCGCGCGAGCTGGCGGCGCTGCCCGCCCCCGAACGCCGTGCCGCTGTCCTTGTCTGCTTCGAGCGCCTCTTCGGAGCGCGCGCCGCGCAGCCGCTCGAGTACGCCGAACAGGCCTGGGCCGAGGAGGAGTGGTCGGGCGGCGGTCCGACCTCGAACTTCGGGCCGGGCGGTTGGACCGGATGCGGACCGGTCCTGCGCGAGCCCAGCGGACGCGTCCACTGGGCCGGTACCGAGACCGCCACGGTATGGAGCGGATATATGGAGGGTGCGCTGCAGGCGGGCGAAAGGGTCGCGGCCGAGATCCTTGCGGCTTGAGGTCTGCGGAAAACCCGGGTAGCCAGCCAGGGTTGAGTCGGTTAGGGTCGGCATGCCCACCGACTCCCCCAGAACGGAGCCCCCTGCATGGCCTATGAGATGAAGATCCGCGGCACCGAGGACGAGGTGAAGATCCGCAGTCCCTGGGCCGCCGCCCTGCTGCCGATCGTCACCCTCGGCATCTACCACCTCGTCTGGTGGTACCGGATCAACCGCGAGCTGCGCGACTATGGCAAGGCCAAAGGGTATGACCTCGGCCAGAACCCGACCAACTCGGTGCTGGCGCTCTTCCCTGGCGGGATCATCATCGTCCCGGCCCTGATCACCTACTGGCGCGGCACCAAGCGAGTTATGGGGGCATCGAAACTGGGCGGCAAGGAGCCGCTCAACGGCTGGATCGCGATCATCCTCTACCTGCTGCTCTCGCCCGCGCTCTGGGCCTATATCCAGGTCTCGCTGAACGACCTTTGGCGTCAGGAAGCCGAGGCGCTACCCGGGCAGGAGCTACCGCCGGCCTCGACGACGGAGATGCCGCCATCGCTGCCGCCCGAACAGCAGACGCCGGCAACGCCCCCTCCGCCGGAGCAGTCGCCCCCCACGTCCTAGACTCGGGGGCGTGGACCGCGCCCTGCTGACCCAGACCCTCGTCACCGCCGGCGAGCCCTCCTATCGCGCCTCCCAGGTCTGGGAGTGGGTGGCGCGTGGGGTCGGGTCTTATGCGGAGATGACCAACCTGCCCGCGGCCCTGCGGGCGCGACTGGAGGTCGCGGTGCCGGTCTCGACCCTCGACCTCCAGGCAGAGGCGAAGTCCGACGACGGCACCGTCAAGGCGCTCTTCCACACCGCTGACGGGCGGCCGATCGAGGCGGTGCTGATGCGCTACCGCGACGGGCGCCGCTCGGTCTGCCTCTCCTCGCAGTCGGGCTGTCCGCTGACCTGCAGCTTCTGCGCCACCGGACAGATGAAGTTCGGCCGCAACCTGAGCGCCGATGAGATCCTCGACCAGGCGCTGCACTTTCGCCGTGCCGAAGCGATCGACCACGTCGTCTTCATGGGGATGGGGGAGCCGACGATGAACCTCGACGCGGTGCTCGGCGCCTGCGAGCGGCTGCCTGACCTCGGTGTCACCCACCGTCGCACGGCGATCTCGACCGTCGGCTGGGTACCGGGGATCGACCGCCTTGCCGAGTGCGAGATGCCGATCGGCCTGGCCCTCTCGCTGCACGCCCCGAACGACGGCCTGCGCTCGCAGCTGATGCCGGTCAACGACCGCTACCCGCTCGAGGATGTGCTCGCCGCTTGTGAGCGCTACCGCGCCCGGCGCCGCCGCAAGATCTTCGTCGAGTACGTGATGCTCGACGGGGTCAACGACCAGCCCGGGCACGCACGCGAGCTCGCCGCTCTGCTCGATCGCCGCGTCTACAAGGTCAACCTGATCCCCTACAACCCGACCGGCGCCTACGACGGCTCGCCGCCAGAGCGGATCGAGGGCTTCCGCGCGATCCTCGCCGAGCATGGCCTCGGGGCCACGGTCCGTCTCACCCGCGGTCGCGACATCGACGCTGCCTGCGGCCAGCTCGCCGCCACGAGCTCCCCCTGAATCAAGCCACCTGGCGCTTTATTCGGCTATATGACGTAAAAGGCGCCAGCGGCCGTGGTTTGGCCAGGCAGCCAGTTATTGTTTCGGAGCGATGCCGACCGAGACCGCCGTTCCCGTCGCCAAACCGCCGCAGATGTCAGACAACCCGGTGCGGCGGGTGGCCGACGACCTCCGCGCCGAGTGGCGGGGGAGGGGAAAGTACCCGCCCGGCCCGAGCGACTTCAGCCTCGCGCGCACCCACCGGATCGCCCACGATCCGCTGCCGCTGCTGCTCTCCAACTACGAAGAACACGGCCCGATCTTCAGCATGCGCCTGCTCCATACCCGGGTCGTCTTCATGCTGGGGCCGGAGGCCAACCACTTCGTCACCGTCGCCCACCCGGAGAACTTCCACTGGCGCGAGTCGAGCTTCGGCGACTTGATCCCGCTGCTCGGCGACGGCCTGCTGACGATCGACGACGACTACCACGACCGGGCGCGGGCGATCATGATGCCCGCCTTCCACCGCGAACAGGTGACCTCGATGATCGACTCGATGGCGGCCGAGGCCGACGCAGCCATCGTCACCCTGCTTCCCGGCGAGGTCGTCGACATCTACGACTGGATGCGCAACCTGGCGATGCGGATCGCGATGCGGGCGCTGCTCGGCCTCGACCCCGACGGCGCCGGCAAAGGCGCCGCCGCGGCTGAGCACTTCGAGCGCGCCCTCGGCTTCTACGGGATCGACTACCCGTTGCGCCTGCTGCGCGGACCGGGCTCGCCGTGGCGCAAGCTGGTCGCGTCGCGAAAGATTCTGGATGACATCGTCTTCGGCGAGATCGCTCGCCGCAGGGCGGCGCCGGATCCCGGCAGTCGCGACATCCTCAGCCTCCTGCTGGGCGCCCGCGGCGAAGCAGGCGAGGCGTTCACCGATCGCGAGGTCCGCGACCAGGTGATGACCCTGATGTTCGCCGGCCACGACACCTCGACCTCGACCCTGACCTTCATGATGCACGAGCTGGCCCGTCACCCCGACGTGGTCGCCCGGCTCTGCGAGGAGCAGGACCGGGTGTTGGCCGGCGCCGCGCCGACCGTCGACCAGCTCGAGCGCGAGATGCCCTACCTCGACATGGTCCTCGACGAGGTGCTGCGGCTCTACCCGCCGGCCTGGATCGGTCCTCGCCGCGCCGTGCGCGCCTTCGAGTTCGGCGGCTACACCGTCCCCCGCGACGCCTACGTCAACTACTGCTCCTGGGCCAGCCACCGCATCCCCGAGGTCTTCCCCGACCCGGAGGCGTTCATCCCCGAGCGCTTCGCCCGCGAGCGCAAGGCGGCGCTGCCTCGCGGCGCCTACGTCCCCTTCGGCGGCGGCCAGCGGATCTGCATCGGCAAGCGCTTCGGCCAGACCGAGGTCAAGCTGGTGGCGACGATGCTGCTGCAACGGCTGCGCCTCGACGCGTTGCCGGGCCGCACGATGACCGTGCGGCAGATGCCGACCCTCTCGCCCAAGGGCGGCCTGCGCATGCGCGTCCGCAGCCGAGGTGCCGGTGCTGAGGTGCCCATATAGACCTCTGAGCACCGGCACGTCCGGTGGGGGATGATCGGCTCTTGCGGGCTCTGGTCATATCCGACACCCACTTCGGTGCCTGGACCGGGCGCGATCTGCTGCGTGAGGAGGTTTTCCTCGAACGGCTGGCGCCGGCCATGGAGGGGATCGACGAGCTGATCTTTCTCGGCGACCTCTTCGACTTTCTCTTCGGCTCGGTCGGCGACGCGGTCGACGCCTCCGACGGTCTCCTGCGGCTGATCGCCGAGAAGCTGCCTGGGAAGCGGCTGGTCTTTCTCGCCGGCAACCACGACCATCATCTCGTCCACCGCGACTCCGAGAACAGGCTCGAGGCCCAGCTGGCCTCCGGCCTCTCGCCCACCGAGGAGGGCAGCAGGGTCGCGGGCGACGATCCGGGCCGGACGGGGCCGGGTTTCTTCCGCTCCTTCCTCACCCGGCGGTTGCTCGGGGTCGAAGTCGAGATCGCCTATCCGACCTACAGCTTCGGCGGCGTGCTCTGCACCCACGGCCACTACCTCGACCCGCACGCCCGCCTCGCCGGCTCCCGTGGGGACCGCCTGCTCACCCGGACCCTGTGGGGGATCGCCACCGGCGGGCCGGAGCAGCCGCAGACGATCGAGGACTACGAGTCGGTGATCACCCTGCTCACCGAGTGGCTCTACATCGCCGCTCAGATGCCGCACGGCACCCACGCGCAGCAGAACGTCTTCCGCGCGGTGCAGCGGGTCGGCCGGGTCGGCACCGCCCTCGGCCTGCCGCTGCGCGGGGCGAAGCGCCTTGCCGCCGAGCTGCGCGACCGCGGCGTCGGCGACGGGGTGGGCGCCGACGCCCTGCCCAGCGAGGAGCATTTCGACTCGGTCGTCCGCATCGAGGCCGAGCGCCAGCGCCGCGAGCAGCCGGCGCCGCAAGCCGCCTGGCCACGACCGGCCTACCCGACGGCCAGCGTCGTCTCGCCCAGCGATCCTTCCGAGCACGCCCTCGAGGCCTTCGCCCAGGTCGTCGCAAACCTCGGTTGGAGCGGCGAGAGCGACAAGATCGTCTTCGCCCACACCCATCAGCCGCTGGCCTGCGTCCAATCCAGCCGCGACTCGCGCACCCGCTACTGGAACAGCGGCTGCTGGATCTACGAGCCCGACCTGGGCTCGCGCCAGGCCTACGCCCGCTACCTGCGCTACGCCTGGCCCGGCAGCGCGGTGCTGATCGACGACGAGGAGCCCGAGCCCCGCCTACTCGAGCTCCTCGCCGACCTCAACCCGTTGCACGGCGGCCCGGGGCTGCCGGGCCAGTGATCCCGCTTGCCGCCAGTCAGCGAGGGCAGAACCGCCGTCCTCCCAGCTAACGCGAAATCAAGTGGCCCGTCGGCGCCCCTCCCGCGGGTGGCGGGGCAGGGGGGACCGCCCCCGAGGACGCTTTAGCGACCGCAGGGGGTGGTGGGTCCCCTGCAGCGACAGGACCCGCGGGCGACTCATCCTTGGTCCCTGCGCCAGGTTCGCCCCCCGGCTCCATCTCAGCGAGAGCCGCTCCCACCGGCACCTCGTCGTCAACCGCAACCAGCA
>DASUZP010000029.1:0-6081 GCA_036376775.1 Solirubrobacterales bacterium
CCCAACCGGTGAGGCAGAGCCAGAACCGGCTTGAGCGAGGGGCACCCCGCCCGCGCCCCCAATAGGCTCCGACCCGTGAGCGCCCCGATCATCTTCAGCGGCATCCAGCCCACCGGCCGCAAGCACCTCGGCAACTACATCGGCGCGATCCGCCAGTACGTCGAGGGGCAGGAGCGGGGCGAGCCGGCGATCTTCTGCATCGTCGATCTGCACGCGCTCTCGGTCGCCTACGACCCGGTCGAGCTGCGCGAACGCGTCTACGACACGACCGCGATCCTGATCGCCGCCGGCCTCGACCCCGAGCGCTGCATCCTCTTCCGCCAGTCCGACGTGCGCGAGCACACCGAGCTGACCTGGCTGCTCTCCGCGGTCACCGCCCATGGCGACCTCGACCGCATGCACCAGTTCAAGGAAAAGTCGGGCCGCCAGCGGGAGCTGGCCTCGGCGGCGCTCTTCTACTACCCGGTGCTGATGGCCGCCGACGTACTCGCCTACCGGGCGACCGAGGTGCCGGTCGGCGACGATCAGCGCCAGCACGTCGAGCTGATGCGGGAGATCGCCCGCCGCTTCAACGGCCGCTTCGGCGAGACCCTGGTCGTGCCGGAGCTGGTCGTGCCGGAGGTCGGGGCCCGGGTCATGGACCTGCAGGAGCCGCAGCAGAAGATGTCGACGACCGCCTCGAGCGAGGCCGGCACCGTCTTCGTGCTCGACGAGCCCGCGGCGATCCGCAAGAAGCTCGGCAGCGCCGTGACCGACTCGGGGCGGGAGGTCGTCCGTGGCGAGGAGAAGCCGGGGGTGACCAACCTCATCGACGTGCTCGCCGTCGCCCGCGGCGTCGATCCGGCCGAGATCGAGCGCAAGTTCGAGGGGGCCGGCTACGGCGACTTCAAGAGTGCGGTGGCCGAGGGCGTGGTCGAGATGCTGACCCCCGTCCGCGAGCGTTACGCCGAGCTGCGTCCCGACCAGGCGGCATTGGAGCGGGTGCTTGCTGCCGGCGCAGAGAAGGCCCGCGCGATCGCCGCGCCGACGCTGGCCAAGGTGCGCAAGCGGATGGGCGTTGGCTCAGTCGGACCGCCGTGAGACCAAGCTGTTGCGCTCGTCGCCACCCTTGACCGTCTGCTCCAGCACAGTGCCGACGCCCTTGACGTAGAACTTGTGATCGACGACACCGGGCTCCAGCGGGGTCCACTCCCTGGTCAGCAACGCGCGGCGGGAGGAAATGGCGGGGGTATCGACAGCGGCGGTGAGGCTCAACACGCGGAAATGGTCTTCCGCGTGACCCTTGTAGTACTCCTGCCGTCCGGTCTGTCCAGGATGCGGGTGGGCGGGCATGAATATCCCGGCTCGGGCGCCATGGACGCCGGACTGCCAGCTGCCCTCGGTGCTCCTCACGCTGCCGTCGGGGTTCAGCTCGGCAGTCTCCTCGCCGAAGTACCAGACGTTCCCCGCTTTGTCCTGGGCATACCAGTCCTGCGTCCGCTCGTGGAGCCGCCCGCGCAGATAGAGCCGGTCGCGAACGACCGTGCAGCGAACGCCCTGGATCGTTTTCGTCGCCGCGGTGACCGCGAAGACGTCGCGGGAAGGCTGGCCGTCCTTGACCCCGCGGTAGACGTACGTGGTGCCTGGGCGAAGCGGGAACCACGGGTTGTCCACTCGGGAGGCGAACCCGGTTGGGCCTGGGGGGTGGGTCGGCGCCGCCGTGCTCGTCGGGATCGCCGAGATTCCCGAGATCGCGATGAGCGCCGCGGCGCCGAGCAGCGCGGCAAATCGACTCATCGGCCCTTTCCAGGGTACTCCGACAGAGGCGTCGGTCGCCCCCCATACTCTTAGGCGATGCCGGTCGCCGACCTCGATCTGGAGCTCGACGTCTTCGCCGGGCCGTTCGATCTGTTGATCGCGGTCCTGCTGCGCGAGGAGGTCGATCTGCTCGAGGTCGAACTGGGCGAGGTCGTCGTCGCCTACATCGAGCACCTCGAGCGCGAGGGTGAGCTGGAGCTCGAGGTGGCGACCGAGTTCCTTGTCCTGATCGCCTCGCTGCTGGAGTTGAAGTCGCGGCTGCTGCTGCCCGGCGCCGACCCCGAGCTGGAGGAGTTGGGGCCGGAGGAGGCGGTCGAGGAGCTGCTGGCCCGGTTGCTCGAGTACCGCCGCTACCGCGGCGCCGCGGGGGCGCTGCGCGAGCGCTTCGACGCCGCTCGCGGCTATCTCTATCGCTCGGCGCCGCTGCCTTCGAGCCTGCGGCGGGTCGCCGTCGACGCCGCAGTCGCCGCCTACGATCCGGATCGGCTCGGCGCCGCGCTCGGCGACCTGCTGGCAGTGCCACCGCCGGTCGACGTCAGCCACATCCGCCCGACCGTCTCGCTGGAGCGGCGCCTGCGCGCCCTGCGCGACGCCCTCGCCGGGCGCACCAGCATCGACTTCGACGAGCAGTTTGGCGGTGAGGACCGGCTGACGCAGGCGGTGACCCTGTTCGCCCTGCTCGAGCTCTACCGTAAGGGCGAGGTGACCTGGAAGCAGAGCGAGCCGCTCGGTCCGATCGAGATCCGCCGCCAGGAGGCGGGCTCGGCGTGAGCGATCTGAGCCGCACGATCGAGGCGCTGCTATTCCTCTCGCCGCAGCCGGTCGCGCTCGCCGACCTGGTCGAGGCGACCGAGGCGACCGAGGGCCAGGTCGCCGAGGCGGTCGATCTGCTGCGCGAGGACCTGGCCGAGGGGCGCCGCGGCGTTGTCCTGCGCGAAGTCTCGGGTGGCTTCTCCCTGGCCAGCGATCCGGCCAGCGAGGAGGCCGCGCGGCGGCTGCTGGCCAAGCCGCGGACTCCGCCGCTGACCCAGGCGCAGGCGGAGACGCTGGCGATCGTCGCCTACCTGCAGCCGGTTTCGCGGCCCGAGGTGGCGCGGATCCGCGGCGTCTCCTCGGAGTCGGCGGTGCAGACCCTGGCCGAGCGCGGCCTGATCGAGGAGTCGGGCCGCTCGCAGTTCGGCGCTGCCCTGTTCAAGACGACGGAGCTGTTCGAACGGCTCTTCGGCCTTACCGGGCTCGATCGGCTGCCCGATCCTTCGCAGTTCGATCCCACTCCTGAGGACGAGCGGGAGCTGCGCGAGCGGCTGCTCAAGGCAGGGGAACAGCGGGCCGAGCCATGAGGTGGGGGAGGGGCGGGGGTCGACCTCGGCTACGCCTAAGCCCCGCCTGCGGCGGGGCTGATTTTGAGCGCCCTTCGGGCGCCAGTACCTCTCCGCGGTGCCGGGGGGAGGCTAGGCCGAGGTCGACCCCCGCCCCTCCCTCTCCGTGAGGCTGGCTAAGTTCCTTGCCCATGGGGGAGTCGCTTCTCGGCGGAGAGCTGAGGTGATTGTGGCTGCGGGGCGGGTGACGGTTGGTGGTGAGGTCATTCGGGATCCGGCGCGGGATGTGGGGGAAGGCGACGAGATTCGGGTCGATGGGAGCTTGGTGGGGGCGGAGGTGCGTGAGGTCTGGGCGGTCAACAAGCCGGTTGGCGTCGTTTCGACCGCGCGGGAGCCCGGCAGTCGGCCGGCGGTGGTCGAGCTGGTCGACTCGCCGGCGCGGCTCTATCCGGTCGGTCGCCTCGACGTCGACTCGACCGGCCTGCTGCTGCTGACCAACGACGGCGCGCTGGCCAATCGGCTCACTCACCCGCGCTACGAAGTGCGCAAGGTATACAGGGTGCAACTGCGGCGACCGCCGGCCGAGGGCGATCTGCGTCGCCTCGCCGACGGGGTGAAGCTGGAGGACGGCCCGACCGCGCCGGCCGAGGTGCGTCGCCTCGGCGAGCGCGAGATCGAGATCGTCCTGCGCGAGGGCCGCAACCGCCAGGTGCGCCGCATGGCGGAAGCCGTTGGCAACGACGTCGTGGCGCTCTGCCGCGTCCGCTTCGGTCCGATCGAGCTGGGCGATCTCGCGGCGGGCAAGGCGCGACGTCTCTCGGCCGCCGAGCTGGCCGCTCTGGCCGGCGACGGTCAGGGTTGAGGCTCAGCCGACCGAGGTGAAACGGCGCCGGTTCGAGCCCGGCGCGGGCTGGATCGCCAGCATCAGCGTGAGGTTGATCGACGCGATGCCGAGGGTGTGCGTGACGCTTGCCTGTTCGCCTTTCGAGACCGACGCGGTCTTATGGGCGATCTGCGGCGAGTCGGCCTGGTCGCCGTCCTCGGTCCAGCCGGAGGCGGGCGAAGCGAGGGAGCCGTTGTCGTTGAAGACCCCCGAGATGAGCAGGCATTCGTCAACCGACGTGGTCAGCCCCGCGACCACGGCGTTTTTGGAGGAGGCGTTTTCTTTGAAGCCGGCGCCGCTCTGCGCGTTGATCGGCGTTTTCGTTTCGGCGCCGGCGATCGCCTCGATCGCGCCGGAGTTGCGTTTTTTTGCGCCGCCCCAGCTCAGCGTGTATTCGGTCGTTTTTCCGTCCCAGCTCGGCAGCGCGAAGCAGACGGCGACCCAGCCTTCGCTCGCCTGCGTGGTTTCCGCGACCTTCGTCCAGCCGGAGAGCGAGAAGGTGATGCCGGTGGTCTCGATGTAGGCCCAGACGAGCAGCAGGTCGCCGGGGGCTGCCGATGCAGGCACGGTGTAGACGCGGGTCGTGCCGCTGGTCCCGGGCAGCATCGTGATCGCGCGGAACGCGGGAGCCGCCACTACGACACGGTGTACTCGATCACCACTGCGACCGAGAGGTTCTTCGGCGCGCCGCTGACCGCGGTGACGACCATCGCCAGCCGGTCGCCGTCGCCTACTTCCTGGTCGGCCGGGTCTTTGGTCTGGGTTTCGGTTTTGGCTTCGATTCCGGTGAACCCGGTCAGGTCGGAGCCGTTCTTCTGCAGCTTGAAGGTCGCCGAGGTGCCCGAGTGGATGCTGTGGATGACTTTGATCACCCTCGCGGTCTGGGTCGCTCCAAGCGAGACGTAGAAGGGGGGGATGAAGTCGATGTCGCCGGCCGGGACCCTGATTTCGTCGGGGATGGTGAAGACCTTGGTCTCGCGGAAGGTGGAGCTCCCACCCGCGCCGCCGACCGCCGGGGCGCCCGGGATCGCGCCCATCGCGTCGGCCATCGTCAGCACCTCGATGCCGTTGCCTTCTTCCTGCAGCGCGCGGACGTGGTCGACCACTTCTTCGAATTCGCTGACTTTGAACTCGGTGTCGGCGGCAGGGGAGCCGGGGACGAGCTTGTGGAAGGTGAGGATCATCCAGGCGCCGGCAGCCACCGCCGCGTCGACCTCGGCTTTGAGCGTCGTCGCCGTCTCGGACAGACCGTTGACCGAGTGTCCGCGCAGGATGTAGTCGTCGCGGGGAGGCAGCGTGTCGGGCCCCGGCCCGGTAGCCCGCCCGCCGCCGTAGTCGCGCTTGATCAAGCGGCGCACTTCTTTGCCGGCGGCGCCCTTCGGGTAGGCGAAGGTGGCGCGGCGGAAACCGTGTTCGTCGAGCCAGCGCCGCAGGCCGTCGACCTCTTCTTCGAGCGCTTTGCCTTCGAGCGAGTCGAGGCCGCTCGGTTCGTTGTGGGCGGCGACGGTGTAGGCGTGGCCGGCGATCTCCCAGCCATGCTGATCGCGCAGGGCGTAGAGCTGCTCGAACGTCAGGAACCCGCTTTCGCCGATGGTGTTCGCGATCGCGTACTGCGTCGCCGGAAAGCGGTATCTCGAGAGCGCCGTGCGGCCGAGGGTGTAGGCGCTTTCGAGCGAATCGTCGAAGGCGAAGGTGATCGTCGCCTGTCCGGGGTCCGGGACGGCGTAGATGCCCGCCACGTACACCGCCAGTTTCCCGGTTTTGTTGTCGGTGACGAGGATCTGGGCGTGCGCGATCGCCGACCAGTTCACCGAGCCAGTCATCGCGAACGCTTCGAGTGGCAGCGACTGGCGCTCGAAGGTCGAGTGGAGGATGATCGGGTCGTTTTCGCCTTTCCAGACCGTGGCCTCGGCGAAGTCGGTGGCGATGTTGCCCGAAGCGAGGCGCAGCTTGATCGTCTTCAGTCGCGCGGCGAAGCCGAGCTCGGAATGGAAGACGACGTGCTTGCCGTTGAGGTCGATCGGATCAAGTTCGGGCGACGTCGCGACCGACGTTTCTTCCGCACCGTTGGTTTCGATCAAG
>DASUZP010000030.1:0-2134 GCA_036376775.1 Solirubrobacterales bacterium
GAGGCTCTCGAGGGTGCCGCGCTTCAGTGCGTCGAGGTGCCAGGGGCCTGGCGGAGGCACCAGTGCGTCCTCTGTGTCTTTGACGGGCATCGCCCGCGGTACCGACGCCGCTCCCTCGCGCAGTGCCAGCTGGGGCTCCTCGGCGCCCTTTGCCAATGCGGCGGGGAGCGCCTCTTCGGAAACCTCTGTGCCGTCTGTGTCGATCAGGGCGAAGCGACCGGGGTGCTCGGACTGGGCCGAGCGCAGGAGGCCCCAGATCGCCGCTGCCGCGGGGTCGGGGGTCTCCCCCTCGGCGATGGCCATCGCGCCCTCGGTGATCAGCGCCAGGCGGAGGTCGGCTTTGGACTCATCGGCGAGCCATCGCTGGATCGTCTCGAGGGTCTTGCGGGTCGCCTTTCCGGCGGCCTCGGCGCTCGACGAGTCGCCGTCGATCTCGCAGTGCAGGGTCTCGACCTCTGCCGGGGCATCGGTCTGCTCGCTCAGATCGACCTCGGTCCACTCGAGCTGCAGGAGCCCTTCGCCCTTTGCCTCAGCCTTCTGCAGCTGCGAGGGATCGAGCGAGCGCATCGCCAGGGTGGCGACGGAGGCCAGCGGGGCACCGGCGCCGTCGGCAAGTGTGAGCGAAACGCCATCGCCCCCTGGAGCGATCCTTACCCGCAGCTCCCTGGCTCCCTTCGCCTGCAGCGATACGCCGCTCCAGGAAAAGGGCAGCTTCAGCTCGCCGGCCTCGGCCCCACCGAGCGCTATCCCGTGCAGTGCCGCGTCGAGCAATGCCGGGTGGATGGCGTAGCGCTCGGCTTCTTGGGCCTGCTCCTCGGGCAGGGAGACCTCGGCGTAGATCTGCTCGCCCTCGCGCCAGGCCGCGGTCAGTCCCTGGAAGGCGGGTCCGTATTGGAGGCCGTGCTCGGCGAGGACGTCGTAGAGGTAGTCGGCCTCCAGCGGCTCGGCTCCCTCGGGGGGCCAGGAGTCGAGTGCCTCCGGGGCCGGATCAGGCTCGGAGGAAACGGTGCCTATCGCGTGGCACGTCCACTCGGCTGCATCGGCGAGCTCCTCCTCGGGGCTGCCCTCGGTGCGGGAATAGATCGCGATCTCGCGGCGTCCGTCCTCGTCGGCTGCCGAGACCGAGACCTGGATCGCCACCGCTCCGGCCTCGGGCAGAACCAGCGGCGCCTGCAGGGTCAGCTCCTCGATGCCTTGGGCCTCGACCTCCTCAGCCGCCCGCAGGGCGAGCTCGAGGAAGGCGGTGCCGGGCAGCAGGGCCGTGTCGGCGACCTGGTGATCGGCCAGCCACGAGTGGGTCTGCAAAGAGAGGCGGCCGCTCAGAGTGAGGCCGCCGTCGCTTGGATCCTCGATCGCCGCCACAACCAGCGGGTGTTCCAGATTGCCCAGGCCAGCGGCGCCGAGGTCGCCAGTTCCCCCGCCGGCATCCAACCAGTAGCGCCTGCGCTGGAAGGGATAGGTCGGCAGCGGTACGCGCTTGGCGCCGCTGTTCCCGAAGAAGACTCCCCAGTCGAGCTTTGCCCCGGCGACGTGGGCGCCGGCAATCGCGGTCGTCATGGCATCGGCCTCGCTGCGTCCCTCGCGCAGGGTCGGCACGAAGGCGGCCTTGTCCTGCTCCTCGCCCAGGCACTCGCGCGCCATCGCGCAGAGCACCGGGTCGGGTCCGAGCTCGAGGTAGGCGCTGGTGCCCTGTGTTTGCAGAGTGGCGATCGCGTCGACAAAGCGCACCGGCTCGCGTACGTGGGAGACCCAGTAGGCGGGATCGGTGGCCTGCTCGGCAGTGAGGACTTCGCCCGTGACGTCGGAGACGATCAGGGTCTTGGGTTGGTTGTAGGCGAGGGACTCGGCCACCTCTGCGAACTCGCCCAGCATCGGCTCGATCAGCGGCGAGTGGAAGGCGTGGGAGACGGCGAGGCGTTTGGTCTTTCGACCCCGCTCCTCCCACTGAGTACGGATCGACTCGACCGCTTCCTCGGCACCTGAGATCACGGTTGACGTGGGTCCGTTGATCGCGGCGACCGACAGCTCGGCCTCCTTGCCGGCGATCGACTCTGCGACCTCTTGCTCTGCCGCCTCGATCGCGGCCATTGCTCCGCCCTGCGGCAGCGCTCCCATCAGGCGACCCCTTGCGGCG
>DASUZP010000031.1:0-7209 GCA_036376775.1 Solirubrobacterales bacterium
CCCCCGGAAACCCGCATTGGGGCGGCCTTTTGGGTTCTTTTCGGGGAGGGCTCCAAAGTTTCCGGGGGGAGCCACCCCCGCCCTCCTGCCCTATGTCCTGGCCGGGGTAGTTGTGCTCTATGCGCTGCAGACGTTGTACTCACCTGACTTCTCGAAAAGCCTCCAGAACGTCTGCTTCTTCTTCGTGCCCTTTTCACTGGTGTACGCACTGCTGCGGGAAGTGCACTGGGACCGGAAGCTGTTGACTCTTGTGCTGTGGGTCGTCGGTATCGAGGCCGTCGCTTTCGTGCTGGTGGGCTCGGTCGAGTACCTCAGCCGGGAGCTTTTCTGGAACGACCAGGTGATCAGGTCGAACGAATTCCACACCTATTTCAGGGTCAACTCGATCTTCTGGGACCCGAACATCTACGGGCGGTATCTGGCTCTGGTGATCGTGGTGGCGATGTCGGCTCTGCTGTGGGCCAAGGAGCGAAAAACGCTGGCATTGCTCACCGGGCTGGTCGCTGTGCTCTGGTTTGGCCTCGTAGTCACCTTCTCGCAGTCGAGCTTCGCCGCCTTGTTGGCAGGCCTGGCTGTGCTCGCGGCCCTTCGCTGGAGCTGGCGATGGACGCTTGCGGCTGTCGGGGCAGGAGCTGTCTTGGCTGTAGTCATCGTCCTCTTTGCGGGAGGTGTCTCGAAGCTGAGTCCCGCCCGGCTCAACACCGACACGGGCGGCCGCGGCAACCTGGTCTCGGGGGGCGCAAAGCTGTTCGGCCAAAGACCTTTGTGGGGCTACGGCTCAGGCAGCTTCCCCCGCGCCTACCGCGAACACGCGGCAACCAAGAAAGTCCCCGTATCGGTCTCCCACACCGAGCCCGTGACCGTGGCAGCCGAGCAGGGCCTGATCGGCCTGGCGGCCTACGCAGCTCTCCTGATAGTGGCGCTGTGGACGATGGCAGCCGGCCTGTTCGGACGCGAGGGCCGGGGTGTCCCCCTCCGGAAACTTTGGAGCCCCCCCCGAAAAGAACCCAAAAGGCCGCCCCAATGCGGGTTTCAGGAGGGGGACACCCCGGCCCTCGTCGGCATGCACCAAGTCGTCGCCCGAGCGGCCGTTCTAGCCGCTTTTACGGCCCTCTTGGTCCACACGATGGCCTACGCCGGCTTCTACGAGGACCCGATCGCCTGGGTCCTGCTGGCGGTCGGAGCGTCGCTGGCAGGGCGCCCGGTCCGCCCCTCGGCGTAGTCTCGCGCCGTGTCGGGCTACCTCCGCCGCCTCGCGACCACCGGCGCCGCCTACACCGCGGCGAGCATCGTCTCGAAGCTGATCGCGGTCGCCCTGCTGCCGCTCTACACGCGCTACCTCAGCCCGGCCGACTACGGCGCCGCCGAGGTGATGTTCGCCGCCGTCGTCTCGGCCAGCATCGTCGTCCGCTTCGGCACGATCGAGGCGCTGCTGCGCTTTTACTACAAGGACGACGAGGATCCAGCCGCGGTCGTCGCCACCTCGTTTGCGGCGCTGTTCTGGTTCTCGACCGCGGCGGCGCTGATCGCGCTGCCGTTCGCCGGGCCGATCTCCGAAGCTCTGCTCGACCGCTCCGCCCCCGACCTCGCCCGGATCTCGATCGGCGGCCTCTGGGTGCTGACGATGGTCGAGTACCTGCTGACGCTGTTCCGGCTCGAGGAGCGCGCCCGGGCCTACTTCGTCACGACGATCCTCAACGTGCTCGGAGCCATCGGCCTCACCGTCATCCTTGTGGTCGGCCGCGGCGAGGGTGCCCGCGGCCTGCTGCTCGGCAGCTATGTCAGCGGCGCGCTCGTCGCCCTGGCGCTGATCGTCGTCCACCGCCGTCGCCTCTCGCTCTGGATCGACGGCCCGCTGCTGCGCCGGCTGACCCGTTTCGGCCTGCCGACGATGCCCGCCGAGCTCTCGCTCTACCTGCTCAATTTCGTCGACCGGATCGTCATCGTCCGCTCCGCCGGTCTCGCCGAGGCCGGCCTCTACTCGCTCGCGGTCAAGTTCGCCCAGGCGGTCAACGTGCTGGTTCGCGGCTTCCAGCTCGCCTGGCCGCCGCTCGCCTACTCGATCCGCGACGACGGCGAGGCGCGCCGCGCGTACGCGGCGGTCGTCACCTGGTTCGTCACCGGCTGCGCCTTCGTCGTCACCGGGATGTGGCTGTTCTCGCGCTGGATCGTGCGGGTGCTGGCCGCGCCGCAATTCTTCGACTCCTACGAAGCGATCGGACTCGTCGCCACCGGCGTGACCCTCTACGCGCTCTACATGGTGCTGGTCGTGATCCTCGGCAGAACGGGCCGCACCGAGTTCAACTTCCCGGCGACGATCGCGGCGCTGGTCGCCAACGTCGCGCTCAACCTGGCGCTGGTGCCGTCGCTGGGCATCGTCGGCGCCGGCCTCGCCCTGGTCGCCTCATACGTCGTCGTCGTCGCCCTGATGTACGTGTTCACCCAGCGCCTCTTTCCGGTCCCCTATCAATGGGGTCGCCTCGCCCGCGTCGTATTCGTCTCAGCAGCCCTGGTCGGCCTCGCCGAACTGCTACTACCGACCGCTGGCTTCGTCGGGTTACTGACCAGGATCGTCTTCTGGCTCGCCTACCCCGCGCTGCTCCTCCTCAGCGGCTTCTTCACCGACGAGGAGCGCAGCTGGCTCTCCCGTCTACGTCACCCCGGCGAGCTTCTCGCAAGCTTTCGCGCCGTCCAGGCTCGACCGGCTGTCGTCAATGGCCAGCTCCCGGAGGTCTACGAGGCAGAGCGAATGGATGAGGATTCGCGGCTCTGACGAGGCGACCCGGGTAGGGGTGGAGCGTCTTGTACTTTTTGGCCGCGGCAATCCACGGAGGACCGCTTCGACCACACCCAAAAAGTTAAGCGGAACCCCTACCCGGGTCGCCTCCCCGCTCCGCTCGATCCCGCAAGCTTTGACCTCTGTCTGGTAGCAGTGCTTGTCGGGCGTGGGCCCAGTAGACGCGTGCCGGCTGGTTGGGAAGGACGATGGCCGCCAGGGCGCGGAGGGCGTAGGACCAGGCCGTGAGGACCCTGACCGCCAGAGCAGCCGCTCCCCCGCGATGCTTGTGCATGTAGAGGTCGCGGTTGCGGTGGAATTCGACGATGCGGGGCAGGCCGGCGGCGAGGTCGGTCGAGAGCTGGTCGTGGTGGACCGCCTCCGCCGACGGGACGTAGAGCGTCTGCCAACCGGCCTCCGCCAGGCGCTTGCAGAAGTCGCACTCGTCGTAGTAGACGAAGAAGGCCGGGTCGAGGTAGTCGACCTCTGCCGCCGCCTCGCGCCGAACCATCAGCGCACTGGACTGCGCCCAATCGACCTGACGGGTCTCCGTCCCCAGGCTCTGCACGGTGAAGCGGCGGTGCAGGAAGACGGCACCGGCCAGCGCCGAGCCGACTCCGGGGAAGCGCCAGGCGCAGGGGACCGGGTTGCCTGCCGAGTCGAGTAGCTGGGCTCCCGCCGCAGCGGCACGCCGGTCTCCATCGAGCGCTGCGAGGAGAGCGGCGGCGGCGCCGGGACGTAGCTCGGAGTCCTCGTTCAGCAGCAGGCAGTAGCGCCCCTCTGCCTCGCGCAACAGGGTCGAATCGTTCGCGGCCTTGCCGCTGCGCTGTTTGAGCGAAATCAGGCGGATCGCCCCACCGCGTGCCCGCACCGCCTCGGCCGAGCCGTCATCGGAGGCGTTGTCGAGGACGAGGATCTCGCACTCGATCTCGTCCGGATGGGTGCGCTCGATCGCATCGAGGCAGGCGAGCAGGTCGTCGCGGCCATTCGTGTTCACGACGCAGTAGGAGAGCGCGGGGGGCACAGCGGCCACCATAATCGTCGGCGCATGACCCCCCGACCCCGCACAACTGGATGACGCACGTGGCCAGGGGGTCAGGCGCCTAGCTATGCGTGTTCAGCTGGTCGACCCCTCGGCCTTCACGCCTCCCTATGACCGCGCACTTGCCGCGGCACTCGCCCGCGCCGGCGCCGAGGTCGAGCTGTTGACCAGTCGCTTCCTCTACGGACCGGTGCCCGCGGCCGAGGGCTACCGGGTACGCGAGTGCTTTTATCGCCGCAGCACCGCCCGCGGCCTCGACGCTCCCGCCCGCCGCGCCTTCAAGCTCGCCGAGCATGTTCCCGACATGCTGCGCTTCCGTCGCCGGGCCGACGCCGACGTCCTTCACTACCAGTGGCTCACCGTGCCCAGCCTCGACCCGATGCTGCTGCCGCCGCGACGCCCGCGGGCGATGACCGCCCACTACGTGCTGCCACCGCGTCCGAGCCGCAGGCAGCTGGCAACCGCACGCCGTGCGTTTGGCGCGATGGATGCAGTCGTCGCCCACTCCGAACACGGCGCACGCCGCCTGCGCGAGCAGGTGGGGCTCGACCGGGATCGGATCCGCGTCATCCACCACGGCGCCTTCGATTACCTCACCCGGCTGCCAGGGGAGAAGCCCCTGCCGTCCGAGCTGGAGGGTGCCGAGGGCCCCGTGATCCTCTTCTTCGGCCTGCTGCGCCCCTACAAGGGAATCGACACGTTGCTCGAGGCATTCCGCCGGATCGAGGGAGCCGAGCTCTGGATCGCCGGCAACCCACGGATGGACCTGGAGCCATTGCGCGCCCAGGCCGACGCAGCGCCGGGTCCCGTCCGCTTCCTGCCCCGCTTTGTCGAGGACGCCGAGATCCCGGCGATCATGCGCCGCGCCGACGTCGTCGTCCTGCCCTACCGCGACGCCGAGCACTCCGGCGTCCTCTACGCCGCCCTCGCCTTCGGCAAGCCGCTGGTGCTGAGCGCCGTCGGCGGCTTCCCCGAGGTTGCGGCGCAGGGCGCCGCCCGGCTCGTCCCCCCGGAGGACCCGCAGGCACTGGCAGCCGCACTCGCCGAGTTGGTCGGCGACGACGCGGCCCGCCGGGAGCTCGGCGAAGCAGCAACCCGCGCCGCAGCAGGCGCCTACTCCTGGGACGAGGCCGCGCGCCAGACCTTGGCGCTCTACAGAGAGCTCCTCGAAAGCAAATGATCTTCATCGCGACCATCTTCTGGATCTGCGCAGCGCTGATCGTCTACACGCACCTCGCCTACCCGCTCGTCCTGCGGGTCTTGGTCGGCATGCGCCGCCGCCCGACCCTGAGCCCTGGCAGCTGGGACGAGCCGCCGAGCGTCTCGCTGATCGTCGCCGCCTTCGACGAGGAGGAGGTGATCGCCGCCAAGGTCGCCAACGCGCTTGCGCTCGACTACCCGCGCGAGCGGCTCGAGCTGATCGTCGCTTCCGACGGCTCCGCCGACGAGACGGTCGAACGGGCGCGCGCCGCCGCCGCCGACCTCGTCCTCGATCTGCCGCGGGGCGGCAAGGTCGCCGCCCAGAACGCCGCCGCCGAGCGCGCCGCCGGCGAGATCCTCGCCTTCTCCGACGCCAACAGCGCTTGGGCGCCCGACGCGCTCCGTCACCTGGTCGAGCCCTTCGCCGACCCCGCCGTCGGCTACGCCTGCGGCCAGGTCCGCTTCCTCGACGCGGCCGGCGGCAACCTCGAGGGCTCCTACTGGCGCTACGAGATGGCCGTGCGCGAGCTCGAGTCGGGACTCGCGGGGGTGACCGCCGGCAACGGCGCGATCTACGCCGTGCGTCGCGCTTCCTACATTCCCCTACCCCCGGCCGGCAGCCACGACCTCTCGTTCCCCTTTCTGCTCGCCAAGCGCGGACAGCGCTCGCTCTACGTGCCCTGGGCCGGCGCCGAGGAGAAGATGGTGCCGACGCTGGAGGGCGAGCTCGCCCGCAAACGACGGATGATGATCGGCATCTGGGACATCGTCGTCGGCGAAGGCATGCTGCGGGTCGGCGGCTACCCACCGCTGTACGCCTTCGAGATCGCCTCGCACCGGTTGCTGCGCTATGCGACCCCCCTCCTGCACGTGGTCGCATTCGCAGCGAATCTGGCGCTACTCGGCGGGGGCTGGATCTACTGGGCGACGCTTGTCGCCCAGCTCGGTCTCCTCACCGCCGCCCTGCTGGGCAGGGCACTGCCGCTGCCGCCGCTACGGATGGCTCGCTACTACGTATTGACCACGGCCTCGATCGCTCTTGGGCTCTGGGACCGGCTGCGGCGAGGGCAACCAGTAGGGGCCTGGGAGAAGGCCGAGGGGACCCGCTAGCCGTGCCACGCCTATTCGACATCCTGGTTGCGGTCGTTGCCCTCGTCATCCTCTCCCCGGTCCTGCTTATCGCCGCGATAGCGATCAAGCTCGGCAGCAGGGGGCCAGCGATCTACCGCCAGCGCCGGGTCGGCAAGGACGACAAGGAGTTCGAGCTGCTGAAGCTGCGCACCATGGAGCAGGGCTCCGATCCGGTCGGTGTCGGCAAAGTCGTCGCCCGCGACGACCCCCGGGTCACCGGCGCCGGCCGTTTTCTCCGCCGCACTTCCCTCGACGAGATCCCCAACCTGGTCAACGTCCTGCGCGGCGAGATGGCGATCGTCGGCCCGCGGCCGACGATCCCGGCCCAGGTGGTGGACTACACGCCGCGCCAGCACCGCCGCCACGAGGTCCGTCCGGGGTTGACCGGCTGGGCCCAGGTGAAGGGCCGCGCCGGCATCCCCTGGGAGGAGCGGATCGAGCTCGACATCGAGTACGTGGACCGACGCAGTTTTAGTCTCGACCTGCGCATCCTCGCCCGCACGGTTCGCCTGCTCGTGACCGGCCACGGCCTCGCCCCGGACTGATGGGGCGTGACCGGCGATCAACGCGTAGGGTCTCTCGGCATGGCCGAGAGACCTGAGGTCAGCCTGCGTCGGTTCGAGCGCGGCGATGCCGGAGCGGTGCATCGCTGGTTCAACAACCCGGAAGCGACCAAGACGTTGATGGAGCAGCGCGACGGGTTTTCGCTCGAGCAGGCGGAAGCCTGGGTCGAACGGGCGATCGGCGACGGCGGCGAGGATCGCAAGTACGCGATCGTGGTCGAGGGCTACGAGGAGCCGGTCGGCTTCACTGCCCTCTACGGCCTTTTTCGCCAGACCGCGCCCGAGCTGGGGGCGCTGATCGGCGACGACGTGCGCGGCAAGGGGGTTGGCCGGCGGGCGGAGGCACTGACCCTGGCCAAGGCCTTCGACGAGTTCGGCGCCCACCGCGTCTACGGTCGCATCCCCGCCCGCAACGAGGTCGCCAAGAAGACCGTCGCCGGCCTCGGCTGGAAGCACGAGGGGACGATGCGCGCCCACCTGCGCCGCGAGGGCGCGCC
>DASUZP010000032.1:0-52736 GCA_036376775.1 Solirubrobacterales bacterium
AGGAGGAGCTCGGCGGCAAGGTCTCGGACCACTTCGAGTCGTTCGAGGAGGGGGCGTTCGCCGCCGCCTCGATCGGCCAGGTCCACCGCGCCGAGCTGCTCGACGGCCGCCGCGTGGCGGTCAAGATCCAGTACCCGGGGATCGCCGAGGCGCTCGACGCCGACCTGCGCAACGCCGGCACGATCGTCCGCCTCGCCCGCGCGCTGGCCCCCGGGCTCGATGCCAAGGCGATCGCCCACGAGATCCGCGAGCGCGTCATGGAGGAGCTCGACTACGAGTACGAGGCGCAGAACCAGCGCTCCTTCGCCCGCGCCTACCGCGACCACCCGTTCATCTACGTGCCCGAAGTCGTCACCCGCCTCTCGCGCCGCCGCGTGCTCGTCACCGAGTTCGTCGAGGGCATGGACTTCGAGCAGATCAAGCAGCTTCCCCATGACTCGCGCAGCCGCTTCGGCGAGATCGTCTTCCGCGGCAGCTTCGGCTCGATCTACCACCTGCGCCACTTCAACGCCGATCCCCACCCGGGCAACTACTTCCTGATGGAGGACGGCCGCGTCGCCTTCCTCGACTTCGGCATGACCAAGAAGCTCGACCACGAGCAGATCGTGCTCGAGCAGCGCGCCCTCGACGCCGCCTTCCACAGCAACCCGGAGGCGTTCCGCGAGGCCCTGCACGAGCTCGGCTTCGTCAAGAACCCCTCGAAGCTCGACGCCGAACGACTGCTGGGGCACACGATGGCGGTCAGCGGCTGGTTCGTCGAGGATCGCGAGATCGAGATCACGCCGAAACGGGTGATGAAGATCATCGAGTCGACCCAGGACCCCCGCTCCGAGTACTACGACTTGATGCGTCGCGAGTCGCTGCCGGCCAACGAGCTGATGGGCAGACGGATGGAAATCGGCGTCGTCGCCGTGCTCGGCCAGCTGCGCGCCAAGCGCAACTGGCACCGGATCATGCGCGAGTGGATCTATGCAGACCCACCTGCAACCGAGCTCGGCGAGCAGGAGTGGGAGTACTTCGAGGGAAGAGGCGTGAGGCAGACCCCGATTGTCGAGCGATCCCTGGAAGGAGATCAGCGATGAGCAGGATCAAACGCGGCTGGGCCTTGACGAAGAAGAGCTGGGGAGTGCTGAACGGCCACCGCGAGCTGGCCCGCTTCCCTCTATACGGGGCGGTCGCCACGATCCCGCTGGCCTTCGTCTTCCTCGGACCCGGGCTCTACTTCCTGGACAAGGACGTGCTCGGCGGCGCGATCCCGCTGCTGGTGATCGGCGTCTACGTGCTCAGTGTGGTCGGCTTCTACTTCAGCGTCGGGCTTGCGGCCGCCGCCGACATGATCTTCCGCGGCGAGCAGGCGACGGTCAGCGACGGGCTCGCCGTGGCGCGCAACCGCTTTTCCCAGATCTGTGGCTGGGCTGCGGTCTCGACCGCGATCAGCGTGCTGATGGGCGCGCTGGAAAACCAGGGTGGCATCGCCGGGACGATCGCCGCGCGGCTGGTCGGTATGGCGTGGTCGCTGGTCACCTTCCTTGCCGTGCCCGTGATCGCGATCGAGGGCACCGGGCCCTTCGAAACGTTGAAGCGCTCGTCGCACCTGTTCAAATCGCGCTGGGGCGCGCAGATCACCGGCAACATCGCAATCGGCGGCGCGATCTTCTTCTTCGGCGTGCTGCCGAGCGCGATCGTGATCGCGGCGGGTGTCCTCGTCTGGGCCTCGGCCAGCTTCGCCGGCGCCCTGCTGGTCGTCGTCGGCGCCATCGGCCTCGCCATCTCCCTGCTGATCAGCAAGGCGCTGAGCGGCATCTTCGGCGTCGCCCTCTACCGCTACACGCTCGACGGCGAGGCGGTCGGCGGCTTCACCGCCGCGGACATGGAGTCGGCCGTGAAGCGCAAAAAAAGCCGCAACGCCCCACCGACGGCGACGCCGGGCACGGTCTAACCCTCCCCGGGCCGCACCACTCCAACCGGGCCAACACCCGCAAACTCCGGCCAACCTCCCGCCCGAGGGGACGAAACTCCGTTCCGGTGCGCCTTATGTGTCTGTGGGGCACACAAAGCGCACCGGAAGCCGCGGGCACGCCATTGCCGCTCTTGCTGAGCGGCAGCACGGTGTGGTCGCACGGCGACAGTTGCGAGCGCTGGGCCTCAGCGACACCGAAATAACCACTCGAACGGCCGCCGGGTATCTACAGCCTCTCTTTCGCGAAACGTTCGCGGTAGGCCATCGTCCAATCGACAGACGTGCTCGCATGCTGGCGGCCGTCCTCGCGTGCGGCGACGGCACGGTCCTCTCGCACAGCAGCGCCGCTGAGCTGATCGGGCTGTGGGACAAGCAGGCCGTACCGGTCGATGTCATCCCACCTGACTGGTCGGGCCGCAAGATCCGGGACATCCGTTGGCACCGGGTGCTCTTCCCAGCCCCGGAGGAGATCGAAACCCTGCACGGAATCCGATGCACAACGCCTGCGCGAACTCTGGTCGATATGGCGGGGCGGGTCGGGCAGGAGTCGCTGCGCCGGCTGATCGAGCAGGCCGCCGTGCTGCGGGTGCTCGATGTCCGTGAGGTGGATCGCATCCTCGCCCGAGGCCGCAGGCGCGGTGCCCCGAACCTGCGCGCTCTGCTCGAAGTCTGGCGCACTGAGGACAACCGGAAGCCGCGCCTGCGCAGCCCCCTGGAGGCGCGCTTCCTGCCTGTACTGGTGACGGCAGGCATCCCAGCGCCGGAGTGCAACGTCAAGCTTCGTATCGACGGCGAGCCGCTGGAGATCGACCTGCTATGGAAAGAGCAGCGCCTGGCAATCGAAACCGACGGCGAGGAAACGCATGGAACGCGGGGTGCCTTCCAGAGCGACAGGCGACGCGATCAGCTCCTGCTCGCAGCCGGATACCGAGTCGGCCGCGTCACATGGCGGCAAGTGGAAGACGAACCGGCCGCCGTTGCCATTCGGATCAAGCGCATGCTCGCTATCGACTAGCCCGCTCCGGTGCGCTTTATGTGTCCCACAGGCACATAAAGCGCACCGGAGGCAGCTCAGAGCTCTCCGGGCTCAGCTGGCGTCGACAAGGCCCGCGAACAGGCGGGGGTCGTTGGAGCAGATGCCGTCGACGCCCGCTGCCACGAGCTTCTTCATGCGCCCCAGGTCATCGACCGTCCAGGCGATCAACTCGACTCCGGCCAAACCGGTGATCTTGGCGAGCTGACGGCTGACCAGCGGGTGGTATACCCACATCGCCTCCACCCCCATCTTCGGCAACTCGCGCGCGGCGAGGCCAGGGAGACGCTGCCGCATCCAGGCCAGGGCGGCCAGCATCGGCGCCTTCGCCCAGCGCTTCGACGCCCAGTCCTTGGTCACTTTGGGATAGGTCCAGCCGCGGCGCAGGTCCGGCTCCAGCACGCCGATCCGGGCCAGGGTCGAGAGCTCCATGGTCGAGACCATCGCGCGGCTGAGCAGCCCGCGCTCGCGGACGGCCGCGACGATCTCCTCCTCCCGCCCCGGCAGCTTGATGTCGAGGTCGATCTCGACCTTGTCCAGCGGCGGCTTCGCGAAGGCGTCGAGCGCTTTCGCCAAGGTCAGCGGCTCGCGCCCTTCCGCGTCATGCCAATCGTGGGCGACGATCAGCGGCGTGCGCTCCGCTGCCGCCAGACGGGGGTGGCCGTCGCGAGTCCAGAGGACGTCGATCTCGACCGTGTCGACGCCGGCCTCGACCGCGGCGGCAAAACTCTCCAGCGTGTTCCCGGGAGCGATCAGATCGGCGCCCTTGTGGCCGACCAGGCGGAGACCGTCGGGCACTAGAAGAGCTGGTTCTCGCCGGCGAAGATCTCGGAGACCGAGTCGTCGGTGAAGATGCGGCGGATCGAGTCGGCGAAGGTGCCGGCGGTCGAGAGCACCGTGATGTTGTCCGGGGCACCGGGACGAAGCGGGATCGTGTCGGTGACGACTATCCGCTCGATCGCCGAGCCCGCCAGCCGCTCGTAGGCCGGGCCGGAGAAGACGCCGTGCGTGGCGCAGGCGATCACCCGCGCGGCGCCCTCGTCGAGCACCGTCTGTGCGGCGGCGCAGAGCGTCCCCGCGGTATCGATCATGTCGTCGACGAGGACCGCCGTCTTGCCCTTGACGTCGCCGACCACGTAACCGATCTCGGCGACCTGCTGGGCGGGGCGCTCCTTCTCCATCACCGCCCAGTGGGTGCCGATGCGGCGGGCGAAGTTGCGCGCGGTCTTGACCCGGCCGGCGTCGGGGGAGACGATCACCAGCTCCTCGCTCAGTTCCTGGTCGGCAAACCACTGGGTCAGCATCGGCATCGCCGTCATGTGGTCGACCGGAACGTGGAAGAAGCCCTGCACCTGACCGGCGTGCAGATCCATGGTGAGGACGCGGTCCGTACCGACTCCCTCCAGGCACTTGGCCATGATGCGGGCCGAGATCGGCTCGCGTGGGGCGGACTTCTTGTCCTGACGGGCGTAGCCGTACCAGGGCAGGACGGCGATGATGCGGTGCGCGGAGGCGCCCTGGGCGGCGTCGATCATGGTCAGCAGCTCGACCAGGGCGTCGTTCGGGGTCATCTCGCTCTGTTCGTTGGCGCAGGTCGACTGGACGATGAAGACGTCGGCGCCGCGAATCGACTCCTCGTAGCGGCAGTAGACCTCGCCGTTGGCGAAGGTCTTCAGCGTCACCTGGCCGAGATCAAGGTCGAGCTTGCCGGCGACTTTGGCCGCCAGCTCCATCGAGCTGCGGCCGCCGAAGACCATCATCCGCTTCGAGTAGTCGTGCGGGATGGCGGTCGGCGCCGCCTCGGGGCGCTGCTCGATCGTGCTCACGAATCCTCCTCATGGGCCCGCGCGGACTTGCCCTCCGCGTAGCCCTCGATGTTCCTCTGGTCGTTCTCGCTCACCGCTAGCGCCCCCTCAGGGACGTCCTTCTTGATCACCGCTCCGGCGCCAGTGTAGGCGGCGTCCCCGACTTGTACCGGGGCGATCAGCATCGTGTCAACGCCGAGGCGCACGTCCCTGCCGATCGTCGTGCGGTGCTTGCGGAAACCGTCGTAGTTGGCGGTGATCGTGCCGGCGCCCAGATTGCTGCCCGCGCCGACATCGGCGTCGCCGACATAGGCCAGATGCGGCACCTTGGCGCCGGCGCCGATCTGCGAGTTCTTGATCTCGACGAAGGTGCCGGCCTTGGCGCCCTGCTCGAGGTGGGCGCCGGGGCGCAGGTAGGCGAAGGGGCCGACGCTGCAACCGTCGAGGACGTCGCACTCGACCAGGTAGGAGTGCGGCGCGGCGACGTCCTCGCCGAGACGGGAATCGATCAGCGTGCTGAGCGGTCCGACGACCGAGCGGGCGCCGACCGCCGTGGCGCCGCGCAGGCTGGTGCCGGGCTCGATCCGCGCGTCGGCGGCGATCTCGACGTCGACATCGACCCAGGTCGTGCCGGGATCGACGACGGTGACGCCGGTCAGCATGTGCTTCTCGAGGATCCGACGACTGCCCTCCGCCTCGACCGCCGCCAGCTCGGCCCTGTTGTTGACCCCCATCGTCACCGCGAAGTCGTCGGCGCGGTGTCCGGCGACGGAATGGCCGGCCTCACGCAGGGCAGCGAAGACGTCGGTGAGGTAGTACTCGCCCTGGGCGTTGTCATTTGACAATCCCGCCAGAGCGATCGCGAGCGGGCCGGCATCGAAAGCGTAGGTGCCGGCGTTGATCTCGCGGACCGCGAGCTCCTCGGCACCGGCATCGCCATCGGCTTTCGCCTCGACCACACGCTCGACCTCGCCGTCGGTACCGCGTACGACGCGTCCGTAGCTACCCGGATCGTCGAGTTCGATGGTCATCATCGTCGCGGCAGCGCCCGAGGAGGCGTGGGCTTCGAGGAAGCCGGAGACGATCTCGGCGGAGATCAGCGGGTGGTCTCCGGAGAGGACGAGAACCGTCTCCGCTTCTTCGATCAGCGGCAGGGCAGCGCGCACGGCGCCCCCGGTGCCGTCCGGCTGCGGCTGCACAACCGTCTCGACGTCCTGAGGGAGGCCGACGGAGATGTCGATGCCGGGCGAGACGATCGCTGCCACGCGACCCGCGCCGGCCTCGCGCGCGGCAAGGATCGGCCAGGCAACCAAGGGTCGCCCGCAGACGGGATGAAGCATCTTCGGCAAGCTCGAGCGCATGCGGGTGCCAGCGCCGGCCGCCATGACGAGGACCAGAGGGGAACTCACCTTTGGATCGTAATGCTGCGGGAGGGAGGATGGGGCATCCCTCCGCTTGCTGGGTTTTCGCCACCAGCGCCGGAAGCTCTTGCTGACCGTAGGGGCGAAAACGGACGCCGCGCACTCCGGGATGCCCCATCCTCCCCACCCCCAACGCCGCAGGGTGAACAAGCTCACTGGAAAGCTGGGTGCCCTTGCCTCCGCTTTGGTCTCAAGCGACATTCCCCGAGCTACGAAACCGGGGCGGGGATGACGTGGGGTGCCCCTGGAGTGCGCGGCGTCCTGTTTTTCGCCCCGCCAGCTTGGCGAGAGCTGATGAGTCCGAGGCGAAAAACCCAGCAAGCGGAAGGGGCACCCCACGTCATCCCCTCAGCCCGGCTCAGGAGTGCGCGAGGTCCTTGCCAACTAGAGCTACGGAGACTAGGGTCCAGCCAGCGAAGATCAGGTCTATGCCTACCAGGAGGCCGATTGCCCAGTCGGCGCTGCTGGGGAACTTGGCCAGGACGAGGATGCCGATCAGGAGGCCGGCGAAGCCGCTGAGGCCGACCAGGCCGGCGCCCTGCTGGCCTCTGCCGGCGAAGGCGACGGCGATCCGGGTGATTCCCATGAAGAGGAAGTAGATACCGAGCACCAGGGTCAGGGTCAGGGTGCCGTTATGCGGTTCGACGATCAGCCAGAGGCCGACGATCACCGTGAGGAAAGCCCAGAGCAACCGCAGGATCACCGATCCGATCGAGTGGGCGGTGAACGCCCCCGCGACCAGGAAGGCCCCGGCGATGACGAGAATCCAACCGATGAAGATTGCCGTCCCGACCGACGCCACCGCGGGCACGACGATCGCGATGCAGCCGATGACGATCGCGAAGATACCGACCGCCATCAGTGCCTTCCAGCTGCGCGCCAACCCGGCGCGTACTTCCGGGTCCAGCGCGGCTCCGCTCATCTCCATGAAACGACCCTAAGCGCCGCGCCGGACACAATCAAGTTCCTTGCAATGGGCATATGATCGGCCTTTCTGGAGAACTCAAGGGCGACTTTGGCCTGTGAGCTGACGCAGGAGGAGACAGATGAATGCGATGGTGATTGCAGGAGCATCGGCCGAGTTACCGACCGAGCCGCTCAAACCAGCCAAACCAGCAGGCACCCAGGAGGGCTGGAGCGACAAGATCAAGGCCATCGGGGGGCTCGTGGCAGTGGCCTTTGGCGTGCTGGCCGTGGCGATCATCGCAATCGTCGCCGTGGCCGAGGGCACGAGCACCGCCTCGACGATTGCCGGCTCGACCAGCGGCGTGATCGCGACGATCGTCGGCGCCTACTTCGGCGTCAAGGTGGGCACCGACCAGGGCAAGACCGCGATGGAGAACCAGAAAGCCGAAGCGGCCAAAGCCCAGGTGTTCGCCGCCCACCTCCCCGCCGAGCAGGCAAAAGACGTCCTCGAGCTGAGCAAGAAAGCCGCCCAGGACGCCCTCGGCAAGTAATCCATAGGCCGGAACGGAGCTGGGGAGCCCGGACTCGAACCGGGATAACGGGCTCCAAAGGCCCGGGGCTTGCCATTAGCCGACTCCCCAGCGCGGCTTCAGCGTAGCGTCAGCCGACCGGCTCGCGCTCGGGAGGAAGCTTGCCGCCTCGGTCGGTGCCGGCGATCAGCTCGTCCGGCGCCTTGTCCTCGGGGATGAAGCCGGACTTCATGCCGAAGTAGACCGCCTGCGGGTGGTGGGCGACGATCGCCACCGTCGATTGCTCGGGCATCACGGCGTAGCCGTCGGAGAGGGTCATGCCGATCTGCTCGAGGTCGAGCAGGCGCCAGACCTTCTCGTGCTCGGACTGGTCCGGGCAGGCCGGGTAGCCCCAGGAGTAGCGGCGGCCCTGGTCGGGATCGATACCGAGCTCGCGGCGCACCCGCGCATGCAGCCACTCGGCCAGACCCTCGGCCGCCTGCACGCCGAGGCCGTGGACGAAGAGCTGCTCGGCGAACTCGCCTTCGCTCTCCAGCCGCTCGATCAGCTCGGTCACCTCGGGACCGACCGTGACGCCCTGCAGGGCGACCACGTCGCGTTCGCCGCTCTCCAGCGGGCGGTAGAAGTCGGCGAGGCAGATGCGGTCGTGCTTGGGCTGGCGGGGGAAGACGAGCCGCTCCAACTCGCGCTCGGGATCGTCGGGGTCGAAGACGATCAGCTCATTGCCCGCAGAGTTGCAGGGGAAATATCCGAGCCGCGCCCGCGGCTGGAGGTAGTTCTGCTCGCGCCACATCCGCTCCAGGCGGGGAGCGAAGCCCTCCTCTTCGCCATTGCCCTCGACCAGTTCGCGCCAGGCCTCGCCCTTGACCCCTTTGCCGCCCCAGTGCAGCTTGAAGAGCACGTGGCGGTCGAGGTATGGGAAGACCTCGTCGAGGTCGATCTCGACCTCGCGAACGCCCGGGAACGGCGACGCGGGGATCGGGTTGTCGGTGACGGCTGCGGAGCGCACGCTGGCGTCGCTGGTCGGCGGCGAGTCGTCGACGACGACCGGCTTCTCGCGCAGCTGCCGTGCCTCGGCCCGGATCCGCTCGACCAGCGCCTCGCGCGCCGGCTCGTCCACCAGGGCATCCATCGTGTCCAGTCCCTGGAAGGCGTCCTTGCAGTAGAAGACGCCGGGCGCGTAGACGTCGTCGGACTCTTTGCCGTGCGGGTAAAGCGTGCGACGGCCGAAGTCGCGGTTGATCGCGGCGCCGCCGATCAGCACCGGGAACTCGAGCCCGCGCTGGTGCAGCTCCTGTACGCAGATCGGCATCTGCTTCGAGGTCGAGACGAGCAGCGCCGAGAGGCCGATCGCGTCGGCCTCGTTCTCGACCGCGGCCTCGATGATCGTCTCGACCGGAACCTGCTTGCCGAGGTCGACCACGGTGTAGCCGTTGTTGGTGAGGATCGTGTTGACCAGCGACTTGCCGATGTCGTGGACGTCGCCGAACACGGTCGCGATCACGACCTTGCCCTTGCTATGGCCCTCTATCCGGTCGAGGTAGTTCTCCAACCGCGCCACGGCACGCTTCATCACTTCGGCCGACTGCAGGACGAAAGGCAAGATCAGTTCGCCGGCGCCGAACTTGTCGCCGACCTCCTTCATCGCCGGCAACAGCACCTCGTTCAGCGTCGGGACGGCGCCGATCTTCTCGTTCGAGCGGTCGATCCACTCCTCGACCCCGTCCTTCTTGCGGCGCAGGATGTGCCAGTGCAGGGCCTCCTCGGGCTCCATCCCCTCGGTCGGGTCGCCGACCTCCTCGGCCGCTTCCTCGCCCTTCGACTCGAAGTGGGCGATGAAGCGCTCGAGCGCGTCCTCGCGCCGGTTGAAGACGAGGTCGTCGGTCAGCTCGCGCTCCTCGTCGGAGATCTCCGAGTAGGGAGTGATGTGGTTGGGGTTGACCATCGCCAGGTCGAGCCCGGCCTCGACGCAGTGGTGGAGGAAGACCGAGTTGAGCACGGCGCGGGCCGGCTGTCCGACGCCGAAGGAGACGTTGGAGACGCCGAGCGAGGTCTTCACGCCGGGGATCTCGGCCTTGATTCGCCGGATTCCCTCGATCGTCTCAACCGCCGAGGGCTTCCACTCGTCGTCGCCGGTGGTCAGGGTGAAGGTGAGTGCGTCGAAGATCAGCGCCTCGGGGTCGAGGCCGTGCTCCTCGCAGACCAGGTCGCGGATCCGCTTTGCGATCTCGACCTTGCGCTCGGCCGTCTTCGCCATGCCGACCTCGTCGATCGTCAGCGCGATCAGCGCCGACCCGTGCGCCTTTGCCAGCGGCGCGACGACGTTGGCCTTGTCCTCCCCCGCCTCGAGGTTGATCGAGTTGACGATCGCCCGCCCGGGGATCTTCTCCAGCGCCGCCTCGATCACGTTCGGCTCGGTCGAGTCGACCTGGATCGGCGCCGGCTGGGTCAGCGAAATCCGCTCGACCACGGCCACCATCTGCTCGTCCTCGTCGGCGCGCTCGGTCAGCGCCACGCAGATGTCGAGCACGTGGGCGCCGCCTTCGACCTGGTCTTCGGCGACCTGGACGAGGCCGTCGTAGTCGTCGGCAAGCAACAGCTCCTTCGCCTTGCGCGAGCCCTGCGAGTTGACCCGCTCGCCGACCAGGGTCGGGCGCGGCTCCTGGACCAGCGGCGTCGAGGTCATCATCGAGGAGACCTCGATCGGCCCCGGCGCCGGGCGCTCGCCCGGCACGCGGCCGTCGACCCGCTCGCGGATCGCCGCGATGTGCTCGGGGGTCGTCCCGCAGCAACCGCCGACGATGCCGACGCCGTAGCGCTCGACGAACTCGCCCAGAGTCGCCGCCAGCGGCTCGGGCTGTTCGGGGAAGATCGTCTCGCCGTCGGGGCCCTGCAGAGGCAGGCCGGCATTGGGGATGCAGTGGACCGGCAGCGGGCTGCGCTCGCCGAGGAAGCGGATCGCCTCGCGCATGTCCTCGGGGCCGGTCGAGCAGTTGAGCCCGATCACGTCGACGTCGAGCGCGGTCAGCGTCGTCAGCACCGCCTGGATGTCGGTGCCGAGCAACATCTTGCCGCCCTGCGGCAGCAGCGAGACGCTGCACTGGATCGGCAGCGTGCGGCCGGCCTCCTTGAACGCCTCGCGGGCACCGAAGATCGAGGCCTTGACCTCGAGGATGTCCTGCGCGGTCTCGATGATGATCAGGTCGGCGCCGCCCTCGACCAGGCCCTTCGCCTGCTCGGCGAAGACCTCGACCAGCTTGCGGAAGGAGATGTCGCCCAGGGTCGGGTCGTCGGACGCGGGCAGGAAGCCGGTCGGCCCGATCGAGCCGGCGACGAAGCGCTCCTCACCGGCCGCCTTGCGGGCGATCTGCGCCGCCTTGACGTTGACCTCGTGCGTGTGCTCGCCCAGCCCCCACTCTTCGAGCTTCAGACGCGACCCTTGAAAGGAATCGGTCTCGACCACCTCGGCGCCAGCGTCGAGCATCGAGGTATGGACGCCCTCAATTACGTCCGGGCGGTTGAGCACCAGCGCCTCGTGACATTTGCCGAGCAGGCCGCCGTAGTCCTCCTGGGTCAGGTCGAACTGCTCCAGGGTTGCGCCCATACCGCCGTCGAAGACGACGACGCGTTCCCTGGTCGCAGTTATGTAGTCGCGTACCGCCACGGTAAAAGAGGCTACCGAGGTGAGTGCGGTCGACTTTCTACCGCTATGCGGGCGAAAAGACGACCGCACTCGTTGGACTAGGCTGACCGGCGATGATCGATTCCCACACGCACCTGTTCCTCTGCGAGCGGCCCGAGGCCGAGCTCGTCTCCAGCGCGCTCGCCGCCGGGGTCAGCCGCATGCTCAACGTCGGCCTCGGTGGCGAGCAGAACGAGACGGCGATCGGAGCTGCCGAGCGCCACGAGGCGGTCTTCGCCGGCATCGGCCTCCACCCGACCGAGGCGAGCGGGTTCGACGACGCCCAGGCCGAGCAGATCGCCCGCCTCGGCGGGCACGAGAAGGTGCGGGCGATCGGCGAGACGGGGATCGACTACTACCGCGAGACGGCGAGCCCGGCCGAGCAGCGGCGCGCCTTCGAGGCGCAGGTGGCAATCGCCCGCGAGCAGGGGCTGCCGGTCGTCATCCACGGCCGCGACAAGGACGGCGAGACGACCGCGATCGACGAGATCTTCGAGGTCCTCGACGCCCAGGCCGGCGATACCCCCGTGATCCTGCACTGCTTCTCCGCCCCCTGGCGCGCCGGCGATGCCGCCGAGCGCGGCTGGTATTGCTCTTTCGCCGGCCACACCACCTATCCGGGCTCAGACGAGTTGCGCGAGGCCGCCGCCCAGCTGCCCGCCGAGCTGCTCCTGGTCGAGACCGATGCCCCCTACCTGGCGCCCCAGACCGTCCGCGGCAAGCCCAACGAGCCCGCCTATGTCGTCGACACGGCCCGGGCTCTCGCTGCCGCCCGCGGCATCTCCTATGAGGAGCTGGAGGGGATCGTGGAGGAGAACGCCCGCACCCTCTTCGGCTGGTAGCGGGCGAGACCGTGGTCAGGCTCGGACAGAACTTTCTCGCCGACACGAACCTGCTCGACGCGATCGTGCGCGACGCGCAGCTCGAGCCCGACGACGTGGTGCTGGAGGTCGGCGCCGGAGAAGGACCGCTGACCGAACGCCTCGCGGCGAGCACCGCGCACGTCCACACGATCGAGCTCGACCGCAGCCTGGCGCCGGCCCTGCAGCGGATCGCAACGCTCCCCAACGTCGACCTGCACTGGGGCGACGCGCTGCGGCTCGACCTGGCGGGATTCGACCCGGCCCCGAGCGTCGTCGTATCCAACCTGCCCTACTCGATCGCGACCCCGTTGATCATCCGCACGATCGAACAGCTGCCCTCGGTGCGGAGCTGGACGTTGATGGTGCAGCGCGAGATCGCCGACCGCCTCGGCGCCGAACCGGGCCGGCGCGAGTACGGCGCGCCGAGCGTGCTGGTACAGCTCGCCTGCGAGACGAAAATGCTGCGCACCGTCAACCCGTCCGTCTTCCGGCCGCCGCCCCGAGTCGGCTCGGCGGTGATCGGCCTGCGCCGGATCGGCCCCGGCGCAAACGCCGACACGCGCGACCTCGTCCGCGCCGCCTTCGCCCACCGCCGCAAGACGCTGGCCCGCTCGCTCTCGCACGCCCGTCCCGGCACCCTGGGCCGGACGCGGTCGATGCTTCCCGAGCTGGGACTGCGACTGGAGGTGCGCGCCGAGGACGTCACGCCAGAGGAGTTCGCCGAGCTCGCCCGCGGTCTGCCGTGGAAAGCCGGCGCCAACCGCGGTCGCAGAGTCTGACCTTCGCCGCAATGCGCATCGAAGCCCCCGCCAAGCTCAACCTCTGCCTCTTCCTCGGCCGCCGTCGAGCCGACGGTCTGCACGAGCTCTGCTCGCTGTTCGAGCCGCTCGCCCTGGCCGACGCACTGACCGTCTCCGAGGCCGATCGGGACGAGGTCCTCTGCCCCGGGGTCGAAGGAGAGAACCTCGCCGCCCGGGCGTTGACGGCGCTGCGCGAAGACGGTTGGAGCAGCCCGCCGCTGCGGATCGAGATCGAGAAGCGGATCCCGGTCGCGGCGGGGCTGGGCGGCGGCAGTTCCGACGCGGCGGCAGTGCTGCGGCTGGCCGAGGGCGAAGTCGGTGACCTCGAGGCGCTGGCAGCGAAGCTCGGCGCCGACGTGCCGTCGCAGCTGTTGCCGGCGCCCGCCCTGGTGCGTGGAGCCGGCGAGCGAGTTGAGCGTCTGCCGGCCCCGTCCCCCCATGCGGTCCTACTGCTCCCTGGTGGCGGCGGCTTGAGCACCGCCGCAGTCTTCGCCGAGGCCGACCGGCTGGGCCTCGGCCGCGACGAAGGGGAGCTGGAGGCACTGGCGGATCGCCTGCGCGGAGCGGCCGGCGCAGGTGCCTCGCCACTCTCCTACGCGGATCTGCTTTCCAACGACCTCGAGCCCGCGGCCCGCTCGCTGCGCCCCGACATAGGCGAGGCGCTGGACGCCTTGCGGGCAGCAGGCGCCCCGCTGGCACTGCTAACCGGCTCCGGGCCGACCGCCTTCGGCCTCTTCGGCGACCTCGCCGCCGCGGAGCGCGCGGCAGCCACTCTCGACTGCGACGACGCGATCGTCTGCGAGGCGGGGTGGGCGCCGTGAAACTGCAGCTGCCGGAGAACCGGCGTCGCCGGCGCCTCCTGATCGCCGCGATCGCCGCCGCGATCGCCGCCGGCTACTACCTGCTCAGCCGGGTGATCCCGCACGACGAACTGCAGGGGCTGCTGGAAGACGTCTCCAACGCGCTCGGCGCCTGGACCTATCTCCTCGTCGGCGCCTTCGCCTTCGCCGAGACCGGCGCCTTCGTCGGCCTCGTCGTCCCCGGCGAGACGGTCATGCTGCTCGGCGGCGCGGTCGCCGGCCAGGGCGCGATCAGCATCTACCTGCTGATCGCGATCGCCTGGTTCTCCGCCTGGGCGGGCGACACGACCAGCTTCTTCCTCGGCCGCCGCCTCGGTCGCGAGTTCGTGATGCGCAACGGTCCCCGCTTCGGGATCAGCCACGAGCGCTTCGAGAAAGTCGAGGACTACTTCTCCCGCCACGGCGGCAAGACGATCTTCATCGGCCGCTTCATCAGCCTCGTGCGCGCCTTCGCCCCCTTCATCGCCGGCAGCTCGGGCATGCGCTATCGAGCCTTCGTCCCCTACAGCATCCTCGGCACCGGGCTCTGGGCCAGCGCCCACATCCTGATCGGCTACTTCTTCTCGCGCAGCATCGACACCGCCGCCAAGTACGCCGGGCGGGGCGCCTTCCTGCTCGGCACGCTGATCGTCGTAGTAGTCGGCGCAGTGCTGCTGGTGCGCCATTTCCGGGTCGAGGCGAACCGCCGGGCCGCGGTGCGCTGGATGGAGGGACATCGGGTGACGCGGTGGATCGTCGTCCTCGCGCGTCGCTTCCAACCGCAGCTCAACTTCCTCTGGGACCGGGTAACCCCCGGCGGCACCTTCGGGCTCGAATTCACCTCGCTGATGGCGACCTTCGCCGTCGCCGCCTTCGTCCTCGTCGCCTACACGGTGATCGTCAACGGCGACCCCGGTCCCACGCCCGGCGATGTCACCGCGATGGAAATCGCCGAAAAGCTGCGCACCGCCTGGCTTGTCGACCTGGCCAAGGTGGTGACGGCGCTCGGCTCGAGCGCCGTCTGCTGGCCACTGGCGGCGATCGCTGCCGCGGCCCTCGCCGCGCGCCGCCGCTGGGCCGAGCTCGGCGTGCTGATCGCCGGCATGGCGATCGACATCGTCGGCGTGCACGAGATCAAGTACGCGGTAGACCGACCTCGACCCGGAGGCGGCTTGGTGAACACGTCGGGCTCCTCCTTCCCCAGCGCCCACGCCGCCTACTCGACCTTCTATGTCTGGCTGGCGGTGACGATCGTGATGCGACTGCGGGTGGGCATGGCGCGGGGCGCATTGGTGGTCACGGCCGGGGTCGTCCTCACCGCCCTGATCGGTCTTTCGCGCGTCTACCTCGGCGTCCACTACATGAGCGACGTCAGCGCCGGCTGGGCACTCGGCGCCGCCGCCTTCTCGCTCTGTGCCGCAGTCGCCCTCGTCGTCACCACGATGCACTCGACGCAGAGGCCGCAGTGGTCTTCGGACGGGGCCGTGCGGCAGAATGGGTAGATGGCTCTAATGCTGCCGCTGGCCCTGCAGAAGATCGAAAATGAGTACCTGCTCTTCGGCGCCGCCGGACTGATCAGCCTGGTCGCCTTCGTCGCCCTGATCTTCGTTCCCGCGATCGGCTCCTACGGGCGCATCTGGGAGAAGGCGGCGGCGGGCTTCCTCTCGGTCATCGTCCTTGTAGCCCTCGTCTTAACGGGCGTCGTAGTGGGCCTTGCCATCGTCTACTACTACAACGACATCGTCGAAGTTATTGGTTGAGGGCCTGTCCGGCAGGGCTTCCACTTAACTTTTTCGGTGGATCGCTTGTGGGCTGGCGCCCATAGCCCACACCGAAAAAGTACAAGACGTTCCAGCCCTACCGGACAGGCCCTAAACGGAAGGCATCGCGATAATGAGCGAATGTCCACCAGCGCGAAGGGGTCGAAAAGCCCTGCAAAAGCTGCTGATCCAGGGACCCTGGATGCGCTTGCGGAAGCTGTTGAATCGGGGGCTGGGTTGCCCGCCGTGGCGCGGGCTGCTGCGCGGGTGCTGGATGCCAGCGTTGCTCTGATCGAGCGGTCGGGGGCGGTGCTGGCGGTGGCGGGTGCTTCGCCGGATCAGGAGGAAAAGCTGCTGGCCGGGGGCGAGAAAGTGACCTCGGTCGAGCTGCGCGTCGCCGATGCCGCCGTCGGTGAGCTGCGCTACCGGGCAAAAGCTCCGCCCGACCCGGCGATCGCTCGCATGGTGACGACGCTTCTGGCCTTGGAGCTGGAGCGCTCGCGGGCGCCGGACTGGCAGAACGAGGAGGTGGCCGGGGTCTTCGTCGCCGCACTGCTGGCGCGGCAGGTGACCGACCGCGGCGACATCGTCGCCCGTGCGGGCGAGCTCGGCACCAACCTGGAGAAGGGCGCCGGAGCGATCGTCCTGCGCGCCGCACCGCGCACGGCGCAGACGGGAGAGTGGCGCGGGCGGGTATTGACCCTGGCGATGCGGACGCTGCGCTCGCTCGCCCCCGGCGCCCTGGCCGCGGCGGAAGAGGGCGAGGTGGCGACAGAGATCGCCGTGATCGTCCCCGCCGAGGACGAGGAGCGACTTCAGCGCGCCGCCGCCGGCCTGACCCGGGAGCTGGAGGACGTCCTGCCCGGCTTCCACCTGACGGTCGGCGCCAGCCGCCGTGTCGTCGATCCGGTCGACCTCTACCGGGCCGGCAGCGAGGCCCGGCTCGCGGTCAATGTCGGCGAGGCCGAGGGCAAGCCGTTGCTCTCCTTCGAGGAGACCGGCGCCTACCGCCTGTTGCTGCCGGCGATGAGCGAGGACCCCGGCGAGCTGCAGCGCTTCTTCGCCGAGACGATCGAGCCGCTCGCCGCCTACGACGACCAGTACGAGACCGAGCTCGTCGCCACCGTCGAGGCGTACCTCAACAACGACGGCAACGTCGCGGCCACCGCCAAACAGCTCTTCACCCATCGCCACACGATTCGCTACCGGCTCGAGCGCGTGCGCGAGCTCTGCGGCCACGACGTCTCCGCCACCGAGGGTCGCGAGAAGCTCGGCCTCGGCCTCAAGGCGATGCGCGTGCTGGGCATCGCCTCGCCGCGCGGGCCGGCGCAGGAACCGGGCGCGGAAGGCGGCAAGGTGCCGCGTGGCTCGGAGGAGTGAGGCCTGCCCCGGTAGGGGTTCCACTTAACTTTTTGGATGGATCGCCCTTGGGGCTGACGCCCGGTCGCCGGTGACCAAAAAGTACAAGACGTTCCACCCCTACCGGGGCAGGCCTCAAGCTCCGATGCGTTCGCGAGAGCTGCCCTGGGATGGGTGAGGCTTGAGGCGAACCGGGGCCGCGGAGATGGCTTGGACCCTGAGGTCGCTCCAGGTGAGGCCCTCGCGTACTAGGGCTGGGAGGCCGAGGGCTACGGCGGTGGCGATCTCTACCGCCTGCAAGATGACGCCGTAGGCGAGTGCGTCTGCCGTGCTTATGCCCCAGCCGGTGTGCAGGACGCTGATCACGGCGAGCTGGAAGACGCCGATGTTGGATGGCGTCGCCGGCACGACCGCGGTCACGTTGACGGCGAAGAGGACCGCGGCAGCGGCGCCGATGCCGGCATCGCCGAGGCCGAGCGCAGCCAACAGCGCCCAGCAGGCGGCGAGCTGGATAGCCCAGGCGCCGAGCTGTGCGGCGCCGGCGACGGCGCCATAGCGAGGCTGCCGGAACACCGCCAGGCCCGCCCGCACCTGCAGCAGAGCGCGATGCAGCGCAGCTCCGATCCGGGCAAAGCGGCCATTGCCGTTGCGCCGCATCAACACCGGGCCGATCAGGACGACGAGCAGCAGGGCGAGCGGCACGAAGCTGAAGACGAACAGCTTCTCGGTGCTGGAGTGAAAGAGGTCCGTGCTGGAGACGATGATCGTCCCGAGCAGGGCCAGGGCGACGATGTTGAGCACGGTCTGCGAGACCAGCGTCCCCAACAAGACGGGGAAGGTCTCACGCATGCGGCCGATGCGCCGGGCGAGGGTCATCGCCCGCGCCGGCTCGCCGAGGCGGGCGGGCAGCGTCGCCGACATCAGGACGCCGATCATCGTCGCCGAGGTGACGTCGCGGCGCCGAACCGGGCGGTTCGGCAGGGCCGCACGCACGATCGCGTACCAGGACGCCGCGCGGAAGAAGAGCGACAGCGCCATCAGCGCACAGGCGACCAGAACCCAGGTGAAGTCGGAGCGGACGATGCTGGAGATCACCTTGTCGACGCCGATCTTCTGCGCCGCCAGCGCCGTGAGCCCGATGCCGAGCACGCCGGCAATCCCGAGGCCCAGCCGGCGGGCGACGCGGCGCTTGCGGCTGCCGCTCCGGGCGAGGGGCGGGTCGAGCGAAGGCAGCCGTCGCGGCGGGCTCAGGCGGCCGCCGTCAGCAGGTCGGATACCGGCCCAGTGGGCGGCGCGTTCGATCGCACTCGACGGCGCCGGCGCCTCGATCGCCCGCTCATAGACCTGGCTGACCCGGTCGGCGACGCGCGGCCAGGCGTAGCCCTCGGCGCTCTGCCGCGCCGCCGTGCCCATCGCCGCGAGGCGCTCGGGCTCATGGTGAGCGCGCTGCAACTCCTCGGCGAGGCGCTGCGGGTCCCCGGGTGGGACGAGGATGCCGTCAAGCCCATCCGTGACGACATCGCTGTAGCCGGCGATGGCGGAGGCGATCACCGGGGTTCCGGCGGCGAAAGCCTCGGTGAGGACCATGCCGAAGCTCTCACCGGAGAGCGAAGGGGCGCAGAGCAGGTCGGCCTGATGGAGCGCCGTCCACAAGCTCTCACCCGAGACACGGCCGCGGACATCGATCCAGCGCATCGCCTCGGGATCCGCGAGATAGCGCAGCACGTCCTCGCGCTCGGCGCCGATCACAGTGAGGCGGCTGGGCACGTGCTCGACCAGCGCTTCAAAGGCGGTCAGCAGGACCGGAAGCCCCTTGCGCTCCTCCGGGCGGCCGACAAACAGCACCCGCAACTCCCCGCTCGGCGGCTTGGGACCAGACGGGGCGGCGTCGATGTCGACACCGTTCGGCACAACCTCGTAGCGGCCCCCGTACCAGCGGCGACCCGTCCAGGCGGCCGCCTCGGAGACGGCGATCCGGGCGGAGAGTCGGTTCAACACTCGCCTGGCACCCAGCGCAGAGGCAATGTGGTTGGAGATCGCCTTGGTCGAGTAGGCGTGGAAGGTTCCGACCGCGGGCGCGCGCGTCCCAAGTGCCGCATTCCAGCCGACCAGCGGTACCACCGGCTCGTGGATGTGGACCACGTCGTAGGCGCCCTGGCGAAGCTCGCGACGGGGAGCGACAACGCCGCCAGCCGGGAAGGGGGCCAGATTGGAGACCGCGCCATTGGCGGAGAACCCCGCCGTGCGGCCCAGCGGCACCAGATAATCGGGGATCTCGCGGGGCTCCGGGGGCGCACGGTGAAGCGCCCGGCTGAGCCGATCCGGGGGATCGAAGGGAGCGAGCACACGCACGTGGTGGCCGCGACCGAGAAACTCCTCGGCAAGCGACTCGACGTGCCGGTTCACGCCGCCCTGGTAGCTCCAGGAATATGGCGAGACTAGGGCGATTCGCACGAAGCGTTAAGCCTAAAGGATGCGACGGAGCCGCCTTGGGGCGACAGCGCCCCTAGAACAGATGAACGAGAACAGCGGCGACGATTGCGGCAGCGAGTCCGAAGCCAGCCTGCATCAAGGCGCGGTTCTGGGCGGCAAGCTCGGCCCGCAGGCTCGCGTCCCCCGCTTGCATCTCCGCCCGCAGTTCGGCGCCCCCTTCTTTCATCTCCTGGCGGAGGGCGGCATTGCCTTCCTGCATCTCTTTCCGCATGGTTGCGGCGCCCGCCTGCATCTCGTCGCGGAGCGCGACGGTACCTGCCTCCATCTCCCGCCGCAGCTCGGCATTGCTGTCCTTGAGCTCCCGCCGTAGCTCGGCGTTGCTGCCTTTGAGCTCTCGACGGAGTTCGGCGTTGCCGGATTTGATCTCCTGGCGAAGCTCCGAGTTGCCTGCTTTGACCTCGGTGCGCAGAGTCGCGATCTCCGTATCCAGGCGATCGAAGCGCTCCTCTAGGCGATCCTCGGTCCAGCCCTGTCGTGCCATTGCCAATGCCTCCATGTGACCATGCTAGGGAGAAGGGTGTGACGTGTGGGACACGAAAGTGTAACTTATTGTCTCAGCAGACGAATGTCTGAGAACTGGCAAACTCAGGCGGGAGATTCGGCCCAGACGAAGCCGGTGAAGGCCAGCAAGTACACGCCGCCGATCTCGAGCAGGAGAGCGCCGGAGTCGTTGGCGACGGTGCCGACGAGCGTGGCGGCGAGGGCGCCGAGCATGGCGGCACGCATCGCCGGAACGCCGATCAGCCAGGCGGCGAGGAGATCGCGCCGCAGCCAGGCGATCGCCGCGGCGGCGATTGCGATCGGCAGGCCGACGAGGAGAACCGGTCGGCCAAAGCTGCTGACCATCTCGCTGAGGCGGTGCCCGACAACGGAGAGGACGTCGCCGCCGCTCTTCGCGTCGAGCACGGTCTTGGTCAGGTGAGCGTCAGCGCCCGTAACCAGGTCGGCGGCGGAGAGCAGGATCAGTACCGGGATCGGCAGCAGGAAGGCGAGCAGCGCAAGGCGACGGCGTCCGGCGAGCAGCGCCGCGGCGACCGCGGCGCCCAGCGGCAGGCTGATCGCGGCGCCCACGTCCGCTCCATATCGCCCGTAGGCGAAGACGAAGGTGAAGACCGCAGCGACGACGAGGAACGTGGCGGGCCCCTGCCTCGACGCCCCCGCGCCTTCCGGTGCGCCTTTCCCACCCCCAACGTGGGAAAGGCGCACCGGAGCGGATAGAGCCGCCCCGGTGCCGACCAAGATCAGGACGACCAGGCAGGCCTCGAGCTCGTTGCCGATCCCGTAGAAGCGATGCCCCGCCGCCGGATTGGGGCCGACCAGCGAAAGCTGAGTCAGAGGCGAGCCGGCGATCAGGTCGACCGCATAGGCAAGCGACGTTGCTCCGCAGGCGACAGCAAGTGCCCGGTAGCCGCCGAGCGCGGCCAGGGTCAGGGCCGCCAGCGCCGGCGAGCCGAGCATGACCAACAGTCGTTCGGCGCCAACGCTCGGCTCCAGCGCCGCCCCGGCGAGGCAGAGCAGGGGCAGATAGACCAGCGAAAGCGCCAGTAGCCGTGCGGCGGCCTTGCCGATTCGACGGCGATCGACCGCCATCGCCAGACCGAACGCGACCAGCCATGCCAGCAGGGTCACGCCGATCACCGGCGCCCGGCGCCCGGCGACGTCCCAGAGACGTCCACCCGGCGGCGCATCGCGGACCACGGCATGTGGATCGCCGTGGAATCCGGCGCCGGCCAGGTGCAGGGCCAGGAGGAGCGCGATCGCCGCCGCGACCAGCGCCGCCGGCGCTATCGTGACCCCGATGGCCGACCGCACGTTCGCCAAGTTCACGTTTTTCAAGATCGACCCCGAGTGGCGCCGCCGCGACGCCGAGCTGCGCGCCGCCGACAAGCATGAGTTCCTCGCGGCTTGCGAGGACTTCGCCCTCGACCGCTCTCTGCGCGCCTACTCAACCATAGGCACGCGGGGCGACGTAGATCTGGTCCTGCTCAGCCAGAGCCCCAACCTGGACGATCTGCACACCTTCCACGTCGTGCTCGGCCAGAGCGGGCTGGCGAAGTGGGCGGATACCCCCCACTCCTTCCTCTCGATGACCAAACGCTCCCCCTACAGCGACGAGCAGGCGCGGCCGGAGATCTGCGTCTCCGAGCGCAAGTACCTCTTCCTCTACCCGATGGTCAAGCAGCGCCGCTGGTACGGGCTGCCGGCGGAGGAACGACAGCGGATCATGAAAAGCCACATCGAAGTCGGCCGCCGCTACCCGGAGATCGCGATCAACACCTCCTACTCGTTCGGCCTCGACGACCAGGAGTTCGTCGTCGCCTTCGAGGGCGACGACCCGGGGATGTTCCTCGACCTGGTCAACGAGCTGCGCCCGACCGAGTCGAGCGAGTACACCGAGCGCGAGACGCCGATCTTCACCTGCGTGGCGATGTCGGCGCGCAAGGCGCTCGACGCGCTCGACGGCACCGCGAGCATCGCCACCGCCGCGCCGGCTGCAGGTTAAGGACCTTCAGCCGTACCGGGATATGACCGATAATCGGTCCGAGTGACCGTTGAGACCCTCAGCTACGCGATCGACGACGAGGATCGCCTGATCAGAGTCGACGACGGCTACTACCGCTTCGCCGAGGAGAACGGCTGGGGCGACGCGGGGGCCAGCCTCGGGCGCTCGCTCTGGGATTTCGTCGCCGGCCACGAGGTGAAGAAGCTGCAGCGACTGCTGCTGCGGCGTGTCCGCGAAGGGGTCCGAGACGTGGAGCTCCCCTTCCGCTGCGACGGACCGGAGATGACCCGCGAGATGGACATCCGCATCGCCGCCGACAGCACCGGCCGGGTCGTGCTCTTCTCCGCGCGGCTGCGCTCAGAGGAAGAGCGGGAGGAGCCACAGCCGCTCTTCGATCCAGCTGCGGCGCGCGACGACGACGACTTCCTGCCGATGTGCGCCTGGTGCGACCGCTTCCTGGTCGAGGGCGAGTGGGTCGAGGTCGAGGAAGCGGCGAAGCGGCTGGAGCTCTTCCGGCGCAGCGAACTGCCGGTGCTGGACCACGGCATCTGCCCGACGTGCAGCGGGCAATTGCTCGCCGCGTAGGTGGCAGGCGACGCCCGTTCCCTATTCTTCCCGCCTCGCGTTAGGCAATTTATGCCCTAACGCCCAACCCAATACCTGCTAGCTAATACCCGATAGCGAGAAATGACCCAGATCGGAACCGAAGAGAACCCCGTCCGCGTCGCGATCGTCGGCGCCGGCCCGTCCGGCTTCTACGCCGCCGAGCACATCCTCAAAGATGCCGACACGCACGCCCAGGTCGACCTCTTCGACCGCCTCCCCACCCCCTTCGGCCTGGTTCGCGGCGGGGTCGCTCCGGATCATCCGAAGATCAAGTCGGTGATCCGCGTCTACGAGAAAACCGCCGCGCGCGAGGGCTTCCGCTTCTTCGGCAACGTCAAGGTCGGCCACGACGTCGAGGTCGAGGACCTCGAGCGGCTCTACCACGCGATCGTCTTCACGGTCGGCTGCGAGACCGACCGCCGGCTCGGCATCCCCGGCGAGGAGCTGCCCGGCAGCCACGCCGCCACCTCCTTCGTCGGCTGGTACAACGCCCACCCCGACTACTGCGACGAGGAGTTCGACCTCTCCGGCGAGCGGGCGGTGGTGATCGGCAACGGCAACGTGGCGATGGACGTCGCCCGGATGCTCGCTCTGACTGACCACGAGCTGCGCCAGACCGACACCGCAGACCATGCGATCGAGCTGCTCGACCGCAAGCAGATCCGCGAGATCGTCGTGCTGGGGCGCCGCGGGCCGGTGCAGGCCGCCTTCACCAACCCCGAGATCAAGGAGCTCGGCGAGATGGAGGACGCCGACGTGATCGTCGATCCCGCTGAGGTCGAGCTCGACCCGGCGAGCACCGCCTTCCTCGAGTCCGACGAGGCCGATAAGACGACCCGGGTCAATGTCGAGACGTTGCGCGAGTTCTCCCAGCGCCGGCCCGAGGGCAAGAAGCAGCGGATCGTGCTGCGCTTCCTCGCCTCGCCGGTCGAGATCAAGGGCGAGGGCAAGGTCGAATCGATCGTCGTCGGCCGCAACGAACTGGTCGAGGACGGCGGCAGCCTGCGGGCCAAGGACAGCGGCGAGCGCGAAGAGCTCGAGTGCGGCCTGGTGCTGCGCTCGGTCGGCTACACCGGCATCCCGATCGAGGGCGTCCCCTTCGACGAGAAGCGCGGCCTGATCCTCAACGAGGGCGGTCGCGTGCTCGACTCGCACGACTCCGGCCACAAGGTCGGCCACTACACCGCGGGCTGGATCAAGCGCGGTCCCTCCGGCGTGATCGGCACCAACAAGAAAGACGCGCTGGAGACCGTCCAGCACCTGCTTGCCGACGTCGGCTCGCAGACCCTGCTCGACCCGTCAAACCCCGAGCCCTCAGCCGTCGACGACCTGCTCTCGGAGCGTGGCATCCGCTTCGTCAGCTTCGAGGACTGGCAGGCGATCGACCAGGCAGAGGTCGGCCGCGGCGAGCCCCACGGCCGCCCCCGGGTCAAGTTCGTCCGGGTCGACGAGATGCTCGAGACGCTGGGCGAGCAGGTCTCTGGCTGAGCCCTGCTTCAACGGGACATCCGGGTAGGGGTTCCACTTAACTTTTTGGGTGGATCGCCTTGATGCTGACGCCCGACTGGCGGTGACCAAAAAGTACAAGACGTTTCACCCCTACCCGGATGTCCCGTTGATGAGGACTCGGTTTAGGAAGCTGGCCTGGTCGGCAGCTACTTGGTTGAAGATTGCGTTGTCGAAGGGGGCGAAGTGGCCGCCTGGGTATTCGCGCAGCTCGCCGCGGGGGGCGCGTTGCGCGGCTCTTCTGCCGAGCTTGGGCGGGTTGACGTCGTCGTCTTCGAAGACGCAGTAGAGGGACGGGCAGGAAATCCGGTGCACCTTTCTCGAAAGGCTGTATGGGGGCGCCAGGGCGACGCGAGCGCAGACCTCGTTGCGCCAGGTCGAGTCCGGCGGGGTGATCGCCGTGAAGCCGGGAACCGCATCGGGGCTGTTGATGACCGCGAGGGAGCCTGGCTCCCCGGCCACCGGTATCCGGTACGGAGCGGCTCCGCGCAGCCTTCGGGCCATGTCGCGGCCGCCCGCCACGGTCAGCCTGGCGACGTGTCCCGGACCGCCGATATGAAGAAGACTGCTCCTCCCGCTGAGCAGGGGCGCAACGCAGATCAACGCCCCGACCTCGACGCCGTCGGCCGCCAGGGCCTGGATGTGCCCCGTCCCCATCGAGTAGCTCCACATCGCGACCCGGGTGGGGTCGACCTGATCGAGGGTGCCAGCACAGGCGAGGGCACCCCGCCAGTCCTCGCGCTGACGAGCAGGATCCATCAGCAAGCGAGGCTCGCCAGGACTCTCGCCCCAGTGTCGGTAGTCGAAGGCAAGCGCCGCGAACCCGGCCTCGGCGAGGTGCTCGGCGAACGCGTCGAGCCCCTGGTCTCGCACGCAGGAAAAGCCCGAGCCCATGGCAACGCAGGGGACGGGCCCGGTCGCGGCTCGCGGCCGGAACAGCCGGCCGACGCACTCCCCGTCGCCGGCTGCAAAGCGCACCTCCTCCGATCCCATGGCGGCGATCCTAGTGTCCCCACACCCATAGAATCGCGACGCAATGGCCGACTTGGCGGAGATCGAGGCGATGATCGCGGCGGCGCTACCCGGCGCCTCGGTCGAGGTCGTCGACGAGACCGGCGCCGGCGATCATCTGCGGGCGACGGTGGCGGCGCCCCAGTTCGCGGGACTCTCGCGGCTCGACCAGCATCGGCTGGTCAAGGCGGCCGTCAAGGCGCGCTTCGAGGACGGGCAGATCCACGCCCTCTCGATACGGACCGAAGTCACCGGGTAGCTAGTCTGTGGCCATGGCCGATCCACAGCTGAAAGAGAAAGTCGAAGAGATGATCGCCGCCAACCCGGTGCTGCTCTTCATGAAAGGCACGCCGGAGATGCCGCGCTGCGGCTTCTCGATGCGCGTCGTCCAGGTGCTCGACTCGATGGACGTCGAGTACGGTGCGGTCGATGTCCTCCCGGCGCTGCAGCCGCTGCGCGAGGTGACCGCCGAGATCTCCGACTGGCAGACCTTCCCCCAGCTCTACGTCAACGGCGAGCTGGTCGGCGGCGCCGACCTCGTAGAGGAGATGTTCGACTCAGGCGAGCTTGCCGAAGCGCTCGGCGTCGAGCAACCAGAGGTTGTCCCCACTGCCGCGCCACCGGCGCAGTCGCCGCCGCTTCAGATCGACGGCAGCTAGACCGCGGCAGTCTCGGCAGCGTCCTCTTTCACCTGGAAAGAAGAGCCACAGCCGCAGGCCGCAACCACGTTCGGGTTGTTGACTTGAAAGCCCGCCCCTTGCAGGCCTTCCACGTAGTCGACCTCCGAGCCGAAGACAAACTGCATGCTCACCTTGTCGACGACGACGGCGACGCCGTCGACCTCGAAGAGATGGTCGTCGTCCTTGGCGCGGTCGAAGGCGAGTGCGTATTGGAAGCCCGAGCAACCGCCGCCGCGCACCGCAACGCGCAGCGCCTGACCCTCGGAGTCGTCCTGACCGCCCAGCAGCTCGCCGATCTTCTCGGCTGCCTTGGCGGTGAGCGTGATTGCCTCGTGTGGGGTATCCGTCACTTCATAAAGTGTAGCGGCCGGTCTGCGAGAATCGAGCTCCTTGACCGTCGCCGCGCCAACCGCCGTCGTCTGCGACAGCACCGCCTACCTTCCCACCGAGCTCCGCGACGCGCGCGACATCCATCTCGTCAGCCTCTACGTCTCGATCGACGGGGAGCAGCAACGCGAGACCGAAATCGGCGACTACGGCGCTTTCTTCGAGCGTCTGCGCGCCTCGGAGAGCGGTGCGACGACCTCACAGCCGTCGATCGGCGACTTCGTCTCCATCTACGAACCGCTGCTCGAAGCCGGCCGCGAGGTCGCCTCGATCCACATCTCGGCCGGCATCTCCGGCACCTGCGAGGCCGCCGGCCAGGCTCGCCAGCGCCTGATCGACGAGGGCAAGGGCGGCGAGCGGATCAAGGTCTTCGATTCGCGCTCGGCGGCCGGCGGGATGGGCCTCTGCGCGCTCGGCGCCGCCGCAGCCGCAGCAGCGGGCGGCGATGCCGACGCAGCCCTGGCTCGCGCCCAGCAGACCCGCGAAGAGCTGAAGATGTGGTTCGCGATCGACACCCTCGAGTACCTGCGGCGAGGTGGACGGATCGGCGGCGCCAGCGCCTTCATCGGCTCGGCGCTGAAGATCAAGCCGATCCTCACCCTGGAGGAGGAGATCACGCCGGTGGAGCGGGTCCGCACCCGCGCCCGCTCGATCGAGCGCCTGCGCGACTACGCCCGCGAGCGCCACGACTCCAACCTCGACGCCTGGGTCGTCCAGCACATCCAGGACGACGAGACCGCTGCCGCCCTGGCCGACGACGCGCGCGAGATCTTTGGCTGCGAGCCGGCCTTCATCTCCGAGATCGGCGCCGTCCTCGGCGCCCATGTCGGCCCGGGCCTGCTCGGGATCGGCAGCGTCAGCAAATCCGTCTTGAGCTGAGCCGCTACCTGCGGCGACGGCGCATCGCGAGCAGGCCAACCGCAAACCCGGCGACGGCGGCTCCGACGACCAGCTGGCTGCGGTGCTCTTTGACCTGGCGGCGCCAGTCGGTGAGCTCGGCGACGCGGCCGCGCAGGGCTTCGACCGAGCGGCCGAGGTCCTGTCGCTGCAGGTCGATGTCGCGGCGGATCTCGGCGGCCGAGCGACCGGGGAGGCCGACGGTGGAAGGACGAACGGGCTCGGTCACTTCCGCTCCTCTCCAGGCGAGACCTTGGCGCCGTCGCCTTCGAGCGTGCTCCTGATCTGCTTGGCCTCCTCGATCGCCTGCTCGGGAACCGGCGGCGCGCCGGCCTGGACCGAGCGATAGGCGAAGAGACCGGCGCCCGCCGCGATCAGCAGGAAGAGCGCCGCCTCGACGAAGAAGCCGGGCCAGGCGTTGCCGTCGAAGACCTCTTCGGCCAGAAGCCAGGCCACCCCCTCCATGATCAAGATCAGGGCGAGGAAGGCGAAGGTGCCGGCGGCGATGCCGACGACCGAGCCGCGCAGGATCTTGCCGACTTTCTCACCGATCTCCGTCTTGGCGAGCTCGATCTCCTCGCGGACGAGCGAGGAGGCGCGTTCGGAGACGTCGAAGACGAGCTCGGCGACCGAGCGGTCGGGATCCTGCGGCGGGGTCGGGGTGGGGTCGGCCACTGGACCCGGCTACTCCGGTGGATCCTCTTCGAAGACCCGCTTCCAGACGATCGCGGCGAGCCTCGTGGCGGCGATGCTGGCGAGCGCGCTGCTGGCGGCCAGCAAACCGCTCCAGGCGAGGCGTTTGACGATCTCGTTGTCCATCGCGGTCCGACCTTACCTATCGAGGCTCGAGGCCGTCGCAGATCGTCGCCGTGACAAGAGTCTTTGCCTGCTCGAGATCGGTGTCGGAGGCGGGGGTCAATTCGAAGATCCAGCCCGAGAGCTGCTGCTCGATCGCGCCGTAGAAGGACATCGAGGCGAAAGCCGAGTCGATGTCGCGGCGGAAGTCACCGGACTGCTGACCGTCGGCGACGATCTTGGCGATCGAGTCGTAGGCGCGGCGGATCTCCGGTAGATGGGTGCGGCCGAACGAGTTGGCGGCGCGGGTGACCTCGACGATGATCACCTTCATCAGCTCCGGGTCGTGGCGGTAGGAGTCGACGATGAAGCCGGCGACCGCCTCGAGCTTTGCCCGCGGCGTCGCTGCGCTGCGGTCGGCCTCCTCGATCGCCGCCAACAGCAACGACCAGCGCTCGCTGAAGAGCTCGTTGAGAACCTCGTCCTTCGACTTGAAGTAGTGGTAGACCAGCCCGTAGGCGACTCCCGCCTCGTCGGCGATGTCGGCGACGCGGGTCGAGTGAAAGCCCTGGCGGGCGAAGACGCGGATCGCCGCGTCGAGGATCTGCCGGCGCTTGTCGATCGCCGGTGCTTTCGAGCTCGCCATCAGGCGTGGGCCTCCATCAACTGCGGCCAGATGTAGGCCTGCGGGCGACGGTTGGCGAGCGAGGGCAGCTGCTCCCGGGTCCGCTCCTGCGCGACGAGGTCGAGCTCGGCGGCGACGAAGCACTCCTCGTCCGGCGCCGTGGCGAGCACGACTCCCCAGGGGTCGACGATCACCGAGCGCCCGTAGGAGCTGTAGTGAGGGGGCGCCTCGCCGATCTGGTCGGGGGCGATGACGAAGACCTGGTTCTCGATCGCACGGGCGCGCAGCAGCACCTGCCAGTGGTCGCGCCCGGTTGCCGCGGTGAAGGCGGAGGGGACGGCGATCAGACGGGCGCCGCGCACGGCGAGGATCCGGTAGAGCTCGGGAAAGCGCAGGTCGTAACAGACGGTGAGGCCGAGCTCGAGCCCGTCGAGGTTTGCGGAGACGATCTCGCTGCCCGCCTGCTCGTGCTCGGACTCGCGGTAGGCGACGCCGCCGGCTTCGACGTCGAACATGTGGATCTTGCGGTAGGTGGCGAGGTCGGTGCCGTCGGGACCGACCAGGACCGAGGTGTTGAACGCCTTTTCCTCGCTGCGCTCGGCGATGCTGCCGGCGAGTAGGTGGATGCCGAGCTCGTGGGCCCAGCCGCGGGCGGCGGTGAGGCTGGGGCCGTCGAGCGGCTCGGCGCCGACGGCCATCTCCTCGCCCGTGGAGAGCAGGTTCCACTTCTCCGGCAGGGCGACCAGCTCGGCGCCGTCGGCGGCCGCCGCACGCACCAGGCGCTCGGCGGCGCCCAGGTTCCGCGCCTTGTCGCCATTCGAGTTGAGCTGCACTGCCGCTACGCGCACTTCGAGTCCTCTCACCACTGGCTGACTGACCAGTCAATCGGTTTGCAGAGGGCCAGTATAGGTGGCTTCGGGGCGTACGATTGGAGTCACGTGAGCAGTGCGGATCGCATCGAGGCGGACGGTGAGCGCAAGCAGGTCACCGTGCTCTTCGCCGACGTCATGGGGTCGATGGACATGGCCGAGCAGCATGATCCCGAGGAGTGGCGCCGGATCATGCAGGGCTTCTTCTCGATCCTCGCCGACGAGGTGCGTCGTTTCGAGGGCACGGTCGACAAATTCACCGGCGACGGGATCATGGCCGTCTTCGGCGCCCCGGTCGCCCACGAGGACCACGCCCGGCGCGCCTGCTTCGCGGCGCTGCGGATGCTCGACGACATCGCCGAGTACGCGGCCGAGCTGCGCCGCAAGCACGGACTCAACTTCTCCGCCCGGATCGGGGTCAACTCGGGCGAGGTGATCGCCGGCGCGATCGGTGAGAAAGACGGTGGGTATACCGCGGTCGGCCACACGGTCGGCCTTGCGCAACGAATGGAGGCGCTGGCCGAGCCGGGCAAGGCATACCTGACCGAGGCGGCCGCCGAGCTCGCCCACGGCTATTTCGCTTTGGAGGACCTGGGCGAGTTCGAGATCAAGGGAGCGAGCCGCCCGGTGAGGGTCTTCGAGCTGGCCGGGATCGGCTCGGCACGTTCGCGGCTCGACCTCTCGCGCGAGCGCGGTTTCTCCCGCTTCGTCGGTCGCGGCAAGGAGATGGCAGTGCTGGAGGCGGCGCTGGGCAGAGCCAGGGCCGGCGAAGGCGCGGTGGTCGGAGTCGTCGCCGAGCCGGGGGTCGGCAAGAGTCGACTCTGCCTGGAGTTCGCCCAGCGCAGCCGCGACCGCGGCGTCGAAGTGTTCGAAGCACAGGGACAGGCGCACGGGCGGGAGCTGCTCTTCATGCCGGTACTGCAGATGCTCCGCTCCTACTTCGACATCGGCGACTCCGATTCGGAGCGAATCGTGCGCGAGAAGATCGCCGGCCGCACGCTCCTCCTCGACCCCGGCTTCGTCGATGACCTGCCCCTTCTATTCGACTTCCTCGGCGTCCCCGACCCCGACCGACCCCTCCCGCAGCTGAGCGCAGAGGCGCGGCAGCGAGCGCTGCAAAGTGTGGTCTGCCGGCTCGTCCGCGCGCCCAATCGGCGCAATCCGATCGTCACGGTGATCGAGGATCTGCACTGGATGGACGAAGGCAGCGAGAGTCTGCTCGAAGAGCTGCTGAACAACGTCGACGGCACCGAAACGCTGGTCCTCGTCAACTTCCGGCCCGAGTACGACCCGGGCTGGGACAGGGGCCCGTCCCGCTACCGCCAGATCGAGCTGGAGCCGCTCGGGGCGAGCGACACGCGGGAGCTGCTCCGTGACCTCGCCGGGGACGACCCCTCATTCGACGGGCTCTCCGAGCTGATCCACGAGCGGACCGCGGGCAACCCGTTCTTCATCGAGGAGATCGTGCGGGCCCTGGCCGAGGCTGGAAACCTCGAGGGCGAGCGGGGCGCCTACCGGCTGGCGAAACCGGTCGGAGAGACCCTGGTGCCGGTCAGCGTCCAGACCGTGCTCGCCGCCCGCATCGATCGGCTCGAGCCCGACGCGAAGCGCCTGCTGCAGGCGGCCTCGGTAGCGGGCAAGGAGGTCGCCGAGCCGGCACTCGTCGCAATCTCCGAGAGGAAGGACGAAGAGCGCTGCCGGGTCACGCTGAAAGAGCTGATCGAGGCCGGTTTCCTCTACGAGCACGAGGTCTACCCGGAGCGGGTGCTCGCCTTCCGCCATCCCCTGACCCGGGAGGTGGCGTACGGAACGCAGCTGGGCGAGCAGCGGGCTGCCACTCACGCCGCGGTCGCCAGGGCGACGATCGCGCTCAACCCCGAGCGGCACGAGGAGCTCGCGGCGCTGATCGCAAACCACATGGAAAAAGGCGGCGAGGTGCTGGAGGCGGCGCGCTGGTCGGCGCGCGCCGCCTACTGGGCGGGGCACAGCCGCCCCCACGATTCCATGCGCCTGTGGCGCAACGTGATGGAGCTGGTCGAGGAGCTGGAGGAGACGGAGGAGACGACCGCGCTCGCCGTCACCTCGCGGCTCTTGCAGCTCGACTATGCGTGGCGCCTCGGCATGGACCGCGAGGAAGCGAGGCAGCTCGAGCGCGAGGCCGGGGAGATCGCGACGCGGATCGGTGACCTGCGCTCGCTGGCGCTGCTGCGAATGCTGCGCTCCGGACGACCCGGCCTCGAACAGACGACCTCGGCCTGGATCGAGGGCGTCACCGAGGCCAACCGGATCGCCGACGAATCCGGCGATCCATACCTGCGCGTCGCGATCCGTGCCGCGGGGGCCTACGCGTACCTCTGCGCAGCCGACTTCGACCGGCTCGAAAGCACCGCCGACGAGGTCCTCGAGCTTGCGGACGGCGACATCGGCGCCGGTGCCGGCATCGTCATCGGTTGCCCCGTAGCCTGGGCGCTGGGTGCGAAAGCAATAGTCGCCCGGGAGCGGGGCGAATACGAGCGTTGCGAAGAGCTGCTCAACCAGAGCATCCGCATCGCGGAGGAGCTCGGTGACCCGGAGACCGCGAGCTGGAACCGTGGCACGCGGGCACTGCTGCTATCGGCTCAGGGGCAAGCCGATGCCGCGGTGGTGGCGGCGCGGCGAAACTTCGAGCTGACCGAGCGGATGGGGGACGTCTTCTCGCGCTCCCTCGCGCTGACCAACCTCGGCGGCAGCCAGCTCGCGGCAGAGGATTTCTCCGGTGCCCTGGACACCTTCGAGCAGGCAGAGCGGCTGTATCGCGAGGCGATGGGCGACACCGGCGACGAGATGCAGGCATGGCGCGCGGCCGAGCGCGCCGAAGCCCTGCGAGGAGTCGGCCGCGTGGACGAGGCGATCGAGCTCGCCGAATGGGCGATCGGTGTGGCGAAGAAGCGCGAGCTCTTCTGGTCGCTCCCAATTGCTCTCCTCGCCGCCGGCCGCGCTCGCATCGCCGCCGGCCGCGAGGGCGCGCGCGACCTGCTCGACCGAGCTGCGACGATCGCCGCGGACAACGGCGCACTGACGACGCTGGACGCGATCGAAGCGGAGCGCGAGGCGCTCGCCGCAACGCGGCGTTAGCAGCTGGCAGCGCAGCCGACTTTCACCACACCGGGCTGGGGTAAATGTCGGATGCGCACCCCGGAGGGACTACATCCCCGTTGCGCGAGCGACGATCCAATCGACGATGCGGTCGGGGAGGACGCGGCCTGCGAATGCCTGGCCGCGGGCGTCTGCACCGACGAGATAGCGGGTGCGCGGGCGCCTCGCGCTCAACGCATGCTCGATTTTCACCGCGACCCGCTCGGGCGGGATGCCCCGCTCTCCGGTCTTCCGCGCCACCTCGCGGAAGGCGGCGGACGCCTCCCCGTAGAGCTCCGCATGTCCGTCGCCGGCACGCTCGGCGAGCGCGTCGACTTCGGCGTCGCCGCGTTCCCAGATCGGGGTTGCGATCGAGCCCGGCTCGATCACGGCGACCTTTATCCCCCAGGGACGCAGCTCCTGACGGAAGACGTCGCCGACCGCCTCGAGGCCGAACTTCGCCGCGTGGTAGGCGCCGAACATCGGGAAGGCCATGAGGCCGCCGATCGAGGTGATGAAGACGATGCGGCCCCGCGCCGCGCGGATCGCCGGCAGCATCGCCTGGGTCACCGCGACGTGCGCCGTCAGGTTGACGCCGATCTGACGTTCGAAGTCCTCGATCGGCAAGGTCTCGAGTGGGCCCGGCACAGCGATGCCGGCGTTGTTGACAAGACCGTCGAGACCGGCGCTGACCTCGGCACCGATCCGCTCTGCTGCCGCCGCGATCTGAACGGCATCGGTCACGTCGAGCATCAACGGCACCAACCGCTCCGAGCTAGCTTGGCGCAGGGACTCGGCGTCGGCCTCCTTGCGCACCCCGGCGAAAACCCGCCAGCCCGCCGCGTCCAAGTGCAGGGCGGTCGCCCGGCCGATCCCCGTCGAGGCTCCCGTGATCAGAACCGACTTCACGGACGCAGCCTAGATGATTGGTCGAGGTTTGAATCGCATAGTGGTCTGCGCCGCCCCCACGCGGCGCGGGCTAAAATCGCCCCGATGGGCGCTGCAGTCTTCGTTACCGGCGGATCCGGTTTCATCGGCGGGCGACTGGTCGAACGCCTCGTCGGCGAAGGGCGCCCGGTCAGGGCCTTGGCCCGCTCCGACGCCTCCGCCGAGAGGGTCGCCGCCCTCGGCGCCGAGCCGGTGCGTGGCGACATCGTCGACCGCGCGTCGCTCGCCTCCGCCGCCGCTGGAACCAACGTCGCCTTCCACCTTGCCGCCAATCTGGGCGAGTGGGGACCCTGGCCGGACTTCGAACAGGGCAACGTCGAGGGGACGCGCAACGTGCTCGCCGCCTGCGCCGAGGCAGGCGTGCGGCGCTTCGTCCACTGCGGCACCGAGGCCGCGCTGATGGGCGGCGAGCCACTGGTCCAGGTCGACGAGACGGCGCCGCTGCGACCCGACTCGCGGGCGCCCTACCCGGCGACCAAGGCACGGGCCGAGCAGGAGGTGCGAGACGCAAACCGGGACGGCTTCGAGACGGTCGTAGTGCGACCCCGCTTCGTCTGGGGCAAGGGCGACACGACCCTGCTGCCGGGGATGGTCGCGACGGTCGAGGCGGGCAAATGGGCCTGGGTCGGCGGTGGCACCAACGTCACCGACACCGCCCACGTCGACAACGTCGTCGAGGGGCTGGTCCTGGCGGCCGAGAAGGGCCGGCCCGGAGAGGCCTACTTCGTCACCGACGACGAGCGGGTCACTTTCCGCGAGTTCGTCACCGCGATGCTGCAGACGCAGGGAGTCGAGCCGCCGGATCGCAACCTCCCGGCCTGGACCGCAGCACCGATGGCCCGCATCTGCGAAGCGGCGTGGAAGCTACTGCCGCTCAAGGGCGACCCGCCGATGACGACCTTCCGCTCCTGGCTGCTGACTCAGGAGTGCACGATCGACATCGCCAAGGCCCGCACCGAGCTCGACTACACCCCACTCGTCACCCACGACCAGGGCCTCGCCGAGTTACGCGAAGCTGCATCCAGCGTCACATAGCGACGCCGGATGCAGGCTCGTCAGCCTCGATCGGCGCGGTGGCGCTCCAGCTCCGCGACCAGGAGCTTGGTGTGGAGGGCGGCGATCAGGTCCTGCAGGGGCTGGGAGCCGGATTCGAGCATCTCGACCACGCGCTCCGGTGGGACCTCGCCGGCAAGGCGGTCCATCACCATCCCCACCTCCTGGCTGACCAGCTCTTCGAGCGCGGTCTTGTAGCGCAGGGTGTCGTAGACGGTGAAGCCGATCTGCTCGTCGTAGCCGCCGGCGCGGAAGCGACCGATCGCCTCGATGATCTTGATGTCCGAAGGCGAGTAGCCGCGGCTGTTGGGGCTGAGGACCTCGATCTGCTCGAGCCGGTCGAGCACGTCCTTGGGGACGCCGTAGCGCTCGCGCACCTCGGCGGCGCTGGTGCGGGTGCGCTCGCCGCCCAGTGCCCGCTCGAGGATGCGGTCCTCGAGCTCGACCATGGCGCGGGCCCGCTCCGGATCCTCGTCGAGCACCGACTTGATCGCCTTCAGCGGCATGAAGCGCTCCTCCTGCAGCTGCTTGATCAGCTTGATCCGGTCGATGAACTCGGGCGAGTAGTAGGCCATGTTGCGACTCGTCTTCACCGGCTCGGGCAAGAGCCCCTCGCGCAGGTAGTGCTTGATCGTCGGCACCGGCACGCCCGACGCCTCGGCCAGCTCGCCGATCTTCATCAACCGCCGATGGGCCGAATCCGGTCGATATGCGTCCGCTTTCGTCCCGTCGGCGGTCATGCGCGGAAGGTCGCCGCGGAGTCGGCGCTGGGGCCAGCGGCCGCGCCCGACTCTTTCATCGCTGCGATCTCCTCCTCCGCATAGCCAGCCTCGCGTAGGACGTCGTCGGTGTGCTCGCCGAAGGCGGGCGCCGGCCGGGTCGGGTCGCCCGGGGTGCGGCTCATCTTCACCGGGACGCCGAGCTGGCGCACGATGCCGAGGCCGGGTTGCTCGATGGCGGTCACCATCTCCCGGGCGCGGACCAGCTCCGAGTCGAGCGCCTCGCCGATATCGAGCACCGGCTCGATGCAGCAGTCGTGCTCGTCGTTGAAAGCGAGCCACTCGTCGCGCGTGCGGGAGCGGAAGACCTCGGCCACCTCGCGCCAGGCGTCGGAGCCGGGCGCCTCGAACTGCTTCTCGATCAAGTCGGGGCGCTCGACGCCGTTGCAGAAGGCGGCCCAGAACTTCGGCTCCAGGGCGCCGCAGGTGACCCAGCCGTCGGCGACCTCATAGGGCATGTAACAGAGCAGCCCGCCGGCCAGCTGCTGCTCGCCGCGGCGCGGCACCTCGCCGTCGCAGAAGTAGCGGCCGGCGACCATTGCCAGCCAGGAGAGCGCTCCATCGGCCATTGAGACATCGACCATCTGCCCTTCGCCGGAGCGGCGCCGCTCGTGCAGCGCCGCCATCACACCGAAGGCGGCCATCAGGGCGCCGCCGCCGAGGTCGGCGATCTGTCCGCCCGACTGCACCGGCGGGCCGTCCTTGGCGCCGGTCAGACCGAGCAACCCGACCAGGCCGAGGTAGTTCATGTCGTGGCCGGCACGCTGCGTGTAAGGCCCGTCCTGGCCGTAGCCGGTGATCGCGCAGAAGACGATCGCCGGGTTGGCCTCGCGCATACGCTCGTAGCCGACGCCGAGCCGGTCGAGTACGCCCGGGCGGAAGCCGTCGAGGACGACGTCGTATTTCTCGACCAAGCGCAGCAACGCCTCACGGCCCGCCTCGCTCTTGAGGTCGAGGCGAATCGAGCGCTTGCCGCGGTTGAGCGAGAGGTAGAGCGCCGAGCGCGTGCCCAGCTCCTGCTGCTCCTCGTCGCCGTAGTAGGGCGGCGCCCAGCGGATGTAGTCGCCCATGCCGGTGTCCTCGACCTTGAGCACCTCGGCGCCGAGGTCGGCAAGCAAAAGCGAGCAGAAGCCGCCCGGCAGGAGCCGCGTGAGGTCGAGGACCCGTACGTCGCTAAGCGGCAGATCGCTCACGCTTGGGGACCCCCAGCAGCTCGCGAGCCTCGGCGACCGTGGCGGCGCGGCGGCCGACGTCCTCGGCCATCTGGCGCGCCTTGGCGATCAGCTCGCCGTTGGACTTCGCCATCTCGCCGTTCGGCAGGTAGAGGTTGTCCTCGACCCCGGCACGGACGTTGCCGCCCAGGACCAGCGAGGCGCCGAGCAGTTTCCACTGGTCGCGCGAGATGCCGATCGTCTGCCACTGGTTCTCGCCCTCGGCGCCGCCGGGGATCTGGTCCGCCATGAAGCCGACGTTGCGGGGCGTCGGGCGGATACCGCCGTTGACGCCCATCACCAGCGAGATCTGCAGCGGCGTGCGCTCCAGCAGGCCCATGTCGATCAGCGGGTCGAGGTTGGCGACGTGGCCGGCGTCGAAGCACTCGTGCTCGGGCTTGATCCCGAGGTCGCGCATCGCCGTGAGGAACTCGATGATCGTGTCGAAGCTGTTCTCGAAGACCGCCTTGAAGACGAAGTCCTTGCGCCGCGAGCTGTACTTGGCGTAGTTCATCGAGCTCATGTTGAGAGCGGCGACGTCGGGCCTGCACTCGCGCAGGTACTCGATCCGCTTCTCGATCGGGATCCCGATCGCGCCGGTCGAGTAGTTGACGATCACGTCGCCGACCTCGGCCAGGATCGCCTCGGTGATCGCCCTGAAGTCCTCGACCTCATAGGAGGGCGTGCCGTCGGGCTTGCGGGCGTGGATGTGGATCTGCGATGCGCCCTCGTCGACCGCACGCCGCGCCTCGGCCGCGTACTCCTCGGGCGTGTAGGGGATCGCCGGGCACTGGTCGCGGTTGGCGATCACGCCCGAGATCGAACAAGAAATGACTACTGGATCATTGAAGGAGCTCATTGGCCGTCCCTCGCACGGGCGCGAAAACCAAGCAGGTCGGGGGACGCAGGGAGCGAGGAAAGGGGAGCGCACTTGCTAGTGCGTGACCCGCCCCGAGCGACTGAGGACCCCGAGATGCGCCGGTTTGCAGCGTCCGGCCTCATACGGGCATCACCCCATGCTTTTTCTTCGGCTTATCGACGTGCTTGCTTGCCGCCATCCGCAACGCCCGGGTGATGACCGTCCGGGTTTCCCTAGGGTCGATGATGTCGTCAATTACCGCATTGCCGGCGGCGATGTATGGGTCGATCTGCTCGCGGACCGCATTCAGCATTGCCTCGCGGGTGGCATCCGGGTCCTCGGAGGCCTCGATCGCCGAGCGGCCGATGATGTTGACCGCCCCCTCCGCCCCCATCACCGAGATCTCGGCACCGGGCCAGGCGACGATCAGGTCGGGCTCGTAGGCCTTGCCGCACATCACGTAGTAGCCGGCCCCGTAGGCCTTGCGCACGATCACGGTCACCTTCGGCACCGTGGCGCGGCTGACCGCGTAGAGCATCTTCGCCCCGTGGCGGATGATCCCGGCGTGCTCGACTTTGGCACCGACCATGAAGCCGGGCACGTCCTGGAGGAAGACGAGCGGGATGTTGAAGGCGTCGCAGAGGTTGATGAAGCGCGCCGCCTTGTCGGCCGAGTCGTTGTCGAGGATGCCGGCCAGCTGCTTGGGCTGGTTGGCGACTATCCCGACCGGCTGGCCGCCGAAGCGGGCGAAGCAGGTGATCAGCGTCTTGGCGAACTTCGGCTTGATGTCGAACCACTCGCCCTCGTCGACGATCTCGGCGATCACGTCGTACATGTCGTAGGGCTGGCGCGACGACTCGGGGACGATCTCCAGCAGCTTCTCCGAGCTGCGATCGTCAGGGTCGCTCGTCGGCACGATCGGCGGCTTCTGCTCGCAGTCGGAGGGGAAGTAGGAGAGGTACTGCTTGACCTTGGCGATGCATTCCTCGTCGTCCTTGACCTCCAAGTCCCCCACTCCCGATTTGCGGCAGTGCACCTTGGCCCCGCCCAGCTCCTCCATCGTGATGTCCTCGCCGGTGACAGCTTTGGTCAGGTGCGGACCGGCGAGCGCCATCGCGCCCTGGCCGGAGACCATCGGCACGAAGTCCGAGAGCGCCGGGATGTAGGCGGTGCCGGCGGCGCAGGGACCCATCATCGCCGCGACCATCGGGATCACGCCTGACATTTCGACCTCCTCGCGGAAGAGGTGGCCGGAGCCGGCGAAGAGCGAGCCCGCCGCCTCCTGAATGCGGGCGCCGGCCGAGTCGAGCAGCCAGATGAACGGCATCCGCTTGGAGAGCGCCATCTCACGCAGGCGGGTGACCTTGAGCTCGCCGGTCATCCCCATCGAGCCGGCCATCACGGTGAAGTCGTAGGCGGCGATGCAGCAGGGGCGGCCGTCGACGTCGCCCCAGCCGGTGATCACGCCGTCGGCAGGCGCCTCGACGCCGTCCATCGCCCGCTGGGCGAAGTGCGGCCGTCCGTGGATCCCCATCTCGACGAAGGTGCCCTCGTCGACCAAGAGGTCGAGGCGCTCGCGCGCGGTCAGCTTGCCGCGCTCGTGCTGTTTGGCGATCTTCTCCTCGCCGCCGCCCAGCTTCGCCTTCTCCCGCCGCTCGTGCAGCTGCTCGGTCAGATCCCCCAGCGGGGCCGTCCCCGGTAGGAGGTTCTTCTCCTGCTCGCTCTGATCGGTCGCCACTACCGTCCCTTCCACTGCGGATCGCGTTTCTCGAAGAATGCGGTGACGCCCTCGACGATGTCCTCGGTCGAGAAGGTGAGCGAGAGCTGCGAGCGCAGGTAGTCGAGCGCGTCGTCGACCGCCATGTCCTGCTGGCGGTACATCGCGTCGTGACCGAGCCTCATCAGCACCGGGCTCTTCGAGGCGAGCTTGCCGGCCCAATCGGCCACCGCGGCGTCGAACTCAGCAGCCGGCACGACCTTGTTGGCGAGCCCATATTCGACCGCCTGCTCGGCGCTGAGCCGCTCGCCCAGCAGCATCATCTCGTTGACCTTCTTGCGCGGGACGTTGCGGTAGATGATCGCCATGATCATGTAGGGGAAGGCGCCGACGTTGATCTCCGGCGTGCCGAAGGTGGCTCCCTCTTTGGCGATCAGCAGGTCGCAGGAGAGGGCGAGGCCCATCCCCCCCGCCAGCACGTGGCCGTTGGCGGCGCAGAGCGAGGGCTTGCCCAGTCGCGGCATCAGCCGGAAGAACTCGAGGAAGAGGTCGGAGGCGAAGTGTTTGGCGACCAGCGGCACGTCGGCGGCGAAGCCACCGAGGTCGGCGCCGGCACAGAAGGCCTTGTCGCCGGCAGCGGTGAGCACCACCGCCCGCGCCTCCTCGTCCTCGCGCGCCCGCTTCATCGCGTCGACCAGCTCGGTCAGCATCTGGCCGGAGAGCATGTTGCGCTTCTCCGGGTTGTTGAGGGTCACCGTCGCGACCCCGTCGGCAACCTCGTACTTGACGACCTCGTAATCCATCCGGCGGGACCATAGCCGAAAGAGAGCCCGGGCTAAAAGTAGAAAGTGCTACTGTCTACTCGAACTTTCGACCAGGAGGAGAGAACCAGTGGCGACCGCGACGACGAACGGCTCCAAAGTCATCAAGCCCGACCACGAGACGGGCGGCAAACACTTCATCTTCAGCCAGGAGCACGAAGACCTGCGCGAGTCGATGCAGTCATGGGTGCGCAAGGAGCTCTGGCCCCATCGCAACGAGTGGGAGGACACCTACTGGCCGACCGAGAAGATGAAGCGAGCGGGAGAGCTCGGCTTCCTCGGCCTCTGCTTCCCCGAGGAGTACGGCGGCCAGGGCGGCGACTACTTCTACTCGCTGGTCCGCGCCGAATGCATGAGCTACTCGGGCTCGGGCGGCACCAACATGGGCTTTGCGGTGCAGACCGACATGGTGCTGCCGCCGATCCACCTGCTCGGCAACGAGGAGCAGAAGCAGCGCTACCTCGCGCCGGGGCTGATGGGCGAGAAGATCGGCTGCCTGGGGATCACCGAGCCGGGCGCCGGCTCCGACGTCGCCGGCATCCGCACTACGGCTATCCGCGACGGCGACGAATACGTGATCAACGGCTCCAAGACCTTCATCACCAACGGTCCGCGCGCCGACTTCATCGTCCTCGTCGCCAAGACCGACCCGGAGGAGCGCCACGCCGGCATCACCCTGTTCGTCGTCGACCTGCGCGACGAGAAAGGCGAGCACGTGCCCGGCTTCACCGTCTCCGCCGAGCTGGAGAAGATGGGCATGCACGCCTCCGACACCGGCGAGCTGGCCTTCGAAGACGTCCGCGTGCCGGCCGACGCGGTGCTCGGCGAGGTCGGCAAGGGCTTCTACCACATCGCCTGGGAGCTCCAGGGCGAGCGCCTGGTCGCCGCCGCCGGCTGCCACGCGGGGGCGGAGCGGATGATCGAGAAGACGCTCGAGTACGCCAAGGAGCGCGAGGCCTTCGGCCGCCCGATCGGCAAGTTCCAGGCGATCCGCCACAAGTTCGCCGAGATGGCGACCAAGACCGAGGCGGCGAAGCAGTTCACCTACGCGACCGCCTGGCGCTTCGCCAACGGCGAGTACCCGGTGCGGGAGATCACGATGGCGAAGCTCTTCGCCTCACGGATCGCCTGCGAGGTCGCCGACGACTGCGTGCAGATCCTCGGCGGCTACGGCTACATGAAGGAGTACGAGATCGAGCGCGCCTACCGCGACGTCCGCCTCAACCGCATCGGCGCCGGCACCGACGAGGTGATGCTCGACGTGATCGGCCGCAGCTACGGCCTGTAGGGACGGGCGAGCACGCACCGTGTCGCACGTCGAGCACATTCGCTCCTACTACGAATCGCTGAACACCGGCAACGCAGAGGCCGTAGCGGCTCACTTCACCGAGGACGCGGTCCACTACTACACGCGTCTGGGCCCCCACGAGAGCGCCAAGACGATTGGCGACTACGCCGCCCTGGGCGTCGGGAGCATCGACGCCCAGTGGTACGTCGAGAACGCGATCGAGCAGGGCGACCAGGTCGTGATCGAGTGGACGATGACCTGGCGCCATCCCGAGAGCGGTGAGCAGAGACTCGACAGAGGCACGGAGTGGTTTCGCATCCGCGACGGCAAGATCGCCGAGGTGCGTGCCTACCATCACGGCGGTAAGAAGAATCCCCAGGGCGACCTGCTCGGCTTCGACCACTCCGGACGTGGCTACACGATGCTTGAGGACTGGAAGGCGCCGGCGAGCGCCTCAGCGCCGGCCAAGGCCGACGAAAGCCAGGCTTGACAGTCGTCAAGGACACGGGTGCGCGCGCCACCCTCCCGCCTTTCGGCGAGGAGCACGAGGAGCTGCGCGAGACCGTCAGTCGCTTCGTCAAGAAGGAGATCGCGCCGAACGTCGACGGGTGGGAGGCGGCGCGCGAATTCCCCCGCGAGCTCTACGGTCGCTGCGCCGAGCTCGGCTTCCTCGGGCTGAAGTTCCCGGAGGAGTACGGCGGCCAGGGCGGCACCCACCTGCACGACGCGATCTGGGTCGAAGAGCTGGCCCGCTCCGGCGGCTCCGGCGGGGTTGCCGCCGGGCTCAACGCCCACACCTCGATCGCGATGCCGCCGATCTTCAACTTCGGCACCGAGGAGCAGAAGCAGCGTTGGCTCGTGCCGGGGATCGCCGGCGAGAAGATCGGCGCCCTGGGGATCACCGAGCCGGGCGCCGGCTCCGACGTCGCCGGAATCTCGACCAACGCCCAGCGGGTCGACGGCGGCTACGTCGTCAACGGCTCCAAGACCTTCATCACCAATGGCGTCCGCGCCGACTTCCTCGTCTGTGCCTGCAAGACGACCCAGGACGGCGGCCACCACGGCATCTCCTTCCTCGTGCTCGAGCGCGAGATGCCCGGCTACGAGGTGGCGCAGAAGCTGGAGAAGATGGGCTGGCACTCGTCCGACACGGGCGAGCTGGCCTTCACCGACGTCGAGGTGCCGGAGGAGAACCTGCTCGGCGAGGAAAACGAGGGCTTCAAACTGATCATGTTCAACTTCGCCTGGGAGCGGCTACTGATGGCGATCGGCGCGGTCGGCGCGATGCAGCGCCTGATCGATGTCACGGTCGCCTACGCCCTCGACCGCGAAGCCTTCGGCCGCCCGATCGGCAAGTTCCAGGCAATCCGCCATCACGTCGCCGAGATGGCGACCAAGGCCGAGGCCGCCCGTGCCCTCACCTACAACGCCCTGCGCCTCTTCCACGAGGGCCACGACTGCATCAAGGACGTGACGATGGCCAAGCTGGTCACCCAGCGCGCCGTCCTGGAGATCGCCGACCAGTCCCTTCAGATCCACGGCGGCTACGGCTACATGCGCGAGTACGGCATAGAGCGAGCCGTCCGCGACGCCCGCCTGGGCCCGATAGGCGGCGGCACCGACGAGGTGATGAAGGAGATCCTCGGCAAATTGATGGGGCTGTAGGGGGGCGCTTAGTTTTCGCCTGGCCCGTCGAGGACGTCCATGCGGACGACCAGGCCGTTCTGCAGCCGGTAGCGGTGGAGTACGTGGGTGTCGGACTGGGGCTCGTCCGTCTCTGCATCGCGGACGATCTGGTGGACGGTCACGGTGATGCTGCCGTCGGGGTGGTGGTCGAAGCGCTCGGGCTCGACCGTGCTCGAGATCGATTCGAACTGGCGGGTCCAGTAGGCGGCAACCGCCTCGCGGCCGGCCACGCGGCCTCCCTCCCATGCGTTGGGCCAGTCGACGTCGGGATGCATAAGGTCGAGCGCGGCGCCGATGTCGCGAGCGTTGAATGCCTCGTAGGCGGCACGAAGGATGTCCTCGTCAGTCCTCACCGGATGAATGGTACGAGCGCGGCTCGGGTGGGCACCCGCGCTAGATCATCTAGGTTCCGTGGGACCGATTTCACGGCAAAGGAGGCGCCGATGCTGTCCTGGCTGGCCAAGAGGATGATCGCCCGCAACATGGCAAAGGCGAGCGCCGGCGAGCTTGGGCCGACGCTGGGGATGGACGCCGACGACGTTCGGTTCCGCTTCCCCGGCGACAGCTCCTGGGGCGGCCGCTTCGACGGCAAGGCCGAGCTCGAGCCGTGGCTGCGGCGGTTTGCCGATGTCGGCATCCAGATCGCGCCCGATGAGGTCGTGCTCAAGGGCTTCCCCTGGAATCAGACGATCTGCATCCGCGGGCGCGACCATCTCGACTCGCCCGAAGGCGAGCGCGTATACGAGAACCGCTACGTGATCTGGGGACGCATCTCCTGGGGCCTGCTGCGCGACTACGAGGTCTACGAGGACACGGAAAAGTCCAAGCGGCTCGATCGGTACCTGGCGTCGACCGGCGACGCGCTGAGCAAACGGGCGATCGGCGACGAGTCTTGAGATTCCGGGCCAAAGCCGTCTTTGCCCTGGCGCTGGCGCTGTCCGCGGTCGCCCTGCCGCCCGGTCCTGCCGCCGGCGACGCGTCTTCGCAGCAGCTGCGCCCCCACATAACCCGCTGGCCGATCCCCTTCCCGCCGAAGCGCAAGCGGCAGATGGCCGCCTACTCGCAGCGCCATTACGGCGAAGACACTTGGCGGCTGCGGCATCCCCGCGTAATCGTCGAGCACTTTGCCGAAGCCGGCACCGCGGCTGCCGTCTACAACACCTTCGCCCCGGACGTCGCCGACCCCGAGCTGGGCGAGCTGCCAAACGTCTGCGCCCACTTCGTCGTCTCCTCGTCGGGACGCATCTTCCAGCTGGTCAACCTGAGGACTCGCTGCCGGCACACGGTCGGCCTCAACTGGACCGCGATCGGGATCGAGCACACCGGCTTCAGCGACGCGGAGGTGCTCGGCGACCGCGCCCAGCTTCGCGCCTCGCTGCAGCTGACCCGCTACCTGCGCTGCCACTTTCACATCCGCCTGCGCAACGTGATCGGCCACGCCGAGAGCCTCAGCTCGCCCTACCACCGCGAGCGCGTCCCCAGCCTGCGCAACCAGACCCACGGCGACTGGCGCCATAGCTCGATGCAGATCTACCGCCGCAAGCTGGGAAGACTGGGTGGTTGCTGATCTCGTACCGCAAGGCTCACCTCAACCTGATCGACAGCTCGCGGCAGCTGTTCGAACTCGACCCCGGCGCGGAGATCGAGTCCGGCGATGGCTGGGTCTACGGTGCCGGGCGCTCATCGCACCCGCTGATCTCGAACGCCGCCTTCCGAGCCGACGACGGGCTCGACCCCGGCGACTTCCTCGCGCGCGCTCAGGCCTTCTTTGCCGCGCGCGGGCGCGGCTTTGCGGTCTGGGCACGCAGCGAGCTGCCCGAGGATCGCGATCTGATCGAGGCGGCCGAAGAGGCCGGGCTGCAGCAGGCCTACGAGATGCCCGAGATGGTGCTGGGCGGGCGAGCCGAGGAGAGCCCACCCCCCGACCGGGTCGAGATGCGGCGGGTCGCTTCCGCGGCCGACGCCGGCGACTACTGGCGCGTGGCAACCGCCGCCTACGCCAGCCTCGGGTTCCCACCTGAGATCTTCGCCTTCTACGAGAACCACGACGGCCTCGTCGGCGAAAACGCAGCCGCCTTCCTGGCCCATTTCGATGGACACCCCGCCGCGATCGCGATGACGATCGTCAGCCACGGCGTCGCCGGCATCTACTGGGTCGGCTGTACGGAGGAGGCACGAGGTCGGGGACTGGGACGGACGATGACCGCAACCGCGGTCAACGCCGGCTTTGAGCTCGGCGCCGAGACCGCCTCGCTCCAAGCCTCGCCGATGGGCGAGAATCTCTACCGCCAGATGGGATTCGAAACAGTCTTCAACTACCGGCTGCTTGCCTGTGCGCCGGCCGAGACCGGCCGATGAAGCAGCGACTGAACTTGATCACCCTCGGCGTCGCCGACCTCGACCGGGCGCGGCGCTTCTACCAGGCGCTCGGTTGGGTGACCGGAGCAGACCCGGACGACGACGTCGTCTTCTTCCAGGCCGGGGAGATGGTGGTGGCATTGTGGGATCGCGCCCGGCTGGCAGAGGACAGCTGTGTGCAGGACTCGCCCGGCTGGGGCGGCGTGACGCTCGCGGTCAACTTCGGCTCCCGCGCGGAGGTCGACACGGTGACCGCGGAGGCACGGGCCGCCGGGGCGAAGATCGGCCGCGAGCCGGCCGATACCTTCTGGGGCGGCTACAGCGCCGTCTTCATCGACCCCGACGGCCATCCCTGGGAGGTGGCCCACAACCCACACTGGACCGTCACCGAGGACGGTGGCGTCAAGCTCGCCTCTGCCGACTGAGCGCGACCCTTACGATCCCGGCGTGATCTACCTGCTGCGACACGGCGACGCTGAGCGCGGCGACGGCGACGATGCGGCGCGACGGCTGACCGCGAAGGGCGAGCGCCAATCGGAGCTCGCAGGGCGGGCGCTGGCGGCCCTCGGGGCGGAGATCGACGCCTGCCTGACGAGTCCCAAGATGCGGGCGGCCGACACGGCGCGGCTGGCCTGCGACCAGCTGCAGATCGAACCCGAGATCGCCGAGGAGCTGGGGGGCGGCGGCTTCGACTCCCCCAGCCTCGCCGCGGGCCGAGGCGACGTGATGTTGGTCGGCCACGAGCCGGACTTCTCGAACGAGATCGCGCGGCTCACGGGCGCCAGGGCGAAGCTGCGCAAGGGCGGCCTGGCGATCGTCGACGGCAACACCCTGCACGTACTGCTGCGGCCGGAGGACCTGGCCGCGATCGCCGCTCCGCCGAACTGAGCGGCGGCCCAGGGCCCCGCAGGCAGATGGTGCCCCGACCGCCCATGGGAGGTGCGACGGCCGGGACACGCTTTTGCGGACGACCACTCCCGTTCGCAGTCTGTTGTCTATCAGACATTTCAGCCCTTGCAACCGCAAAAGGTCAACCGTTCGCGCCAATTCGCGGCAAATGTCACTGATAGAAGACATCGATGTCACTCATACAAAGCAACAACGTTCGAGGACTGCATTTGTCAGAGTCGGCCGCAGCCGACTGGCCAGTCAACCAGGACCGCGCTTTCCTTGTAGCCTCCCGGCCCGACTTCACGACTTAGATAGGAGAGCGCAAATCGATGGGACTTCTTGATGGGAAAGCGGCGATCGTCACCGGCTCCGCCCGGGGGATCGGACGCGCCACCGCGGAGCTGTTCGCCAGCGAGGGCGCCAAGGTTCTGATCAACGACCTCGACGCCGACGTCGCCGAGCAGGCTGCCGGCGAGATCGCCGGCGAAACCGCCGTCCACGCCGGCGACCTGACCAAGCCCGACGCCGCCGACCAGCTGGTGGCCGCCGGTGTCGACGCCTTCGGTGCGATCGACATCGTCGTCAACAACGCCGGCTACACCTGGGATGGTGTCGCTCACCGGATGACCGACGATCAGTTCCAGGCGATGCTCGACATCCACACCGTGGTGCCCTTCCGCGTCGCCCGCGCCCTGGCACCCCACTGGCGCGAGGCGGCCAAGGCGGAGAAGGGCGAAGACAAAGAGGTCTTCCGCAAGCTGATCAACATCTCCTCGACCTCGGGGACGATGGGCAACGCCGGCCAGATCAACTACTCGGCCGCCAAGATGGCCGTCGTCGGCATGACCAAAACCCTGGCCAAGGAGTGGGGGCAGTTCAAAATCAACGTCAACGCCGTCGCCTTCGGCTTCGTCGAAACCCGGCTGACCGCCGCCAAAGAGGAGGGCGGAGAGATGACCGCCCCCGGCGGCGAGAAGATCGAGCTCGGCATTCCCGAGCAGATGCGGGCGATGGCCTCGGCGATCATCCCGCTCGGCCGCCCGGCGACGCCCGTCGAGGCCTCGGGCCCGGTCCTCTTCCTCGCCTCGCCTCTGGCCAACTACGTGCACGGTCAGGTCCTGAACGTGACCGGCGGGATGTTCGGAGGGATGTACACCTGAGCCCTGCGGCGACAGAGGGCAGGTCACGGGTTCGCTATCTGGACGTAGGCGATCGCATCTGGCCTGTCCTCCGTCGCTTGACGGGCGTTCACACGCTCCTCTACCGAGCCTCGGGGGGACGCATCGGGCAAGACGTTCCGGGCTTGAGGGGCAGGATGCTGCTGCTCGACCACGTCGGGGCGAAGAGCGGCACCAAGCGCACCTCCCCGCTCCTCTACGTCAAGGACGGCGACGCCGTCGTCATCGTCGCCTCCAAAGGCGGCTACCCTAAGCACCCTGGCTGGTACCACAACCTGATGGCCACCCCAGACACGACGGTCCAGGTCGGCAGCGAGCGGCGGTCGGTCCACGCCCGCGTCGCCAACCCCGAGGAGCGCGAGCGCCTCTGGCCGGTCGTGGTCAAGAGCTACGGCGGCTACGCGGACTACCAGGCTCGCAGCAAAGGTCGCGAAATCCCGCTGGTCATCCTCGAGCCGCGCTAGTCGGGGCGCGTTAGAGGTCTATAGGACGACTAACGCGCCCGGTCACTTGGGGCGGCGCTCCTCGGCCACGGGTTTGCCACCCTCGGCGATCGCCTCCGGTGGCCACGGACCGGCCCAGTTGTCGCGGCCGCCGTCGATCGTGATCGTCGTGCCGGAGACGAAGTCGCCGGCCGGGGAGGCCAGGTAGGCGACCAGCCAGGCCATCTCCTCGGCGCGGCCGGCGCGGCCGATCGGGATCGAGCGCTCGAGATTGTCGACGACGACCTGCGGATACTTGGTCAGCAGGGTCTCGGTGGCGAACTGGCCCGCGGCGAGGGCGCAGGTGGTGATCCCGAAGCGCGCCCACTCGACTGCCAGCGTACGCATCATGTTCTCGACCGCGGCGCGGGCGGCGCCCGAATGGACCATCCCCGGCATGCCGTTGTGGGGGGAGAGGGTGACGCTGAGCACCTTTCCCCCACCCTGCGGGATGAAAGCCTTGGTCGCCGCCGCGTGGGTCATCAGCCAGGTCCCCTGCACGTTCAGCTCGATCACGGTGCGGAAGCCTTTCGGCGTGATCGACTCCGCCGGGGCGAGGAACTGCCCGCCGGCGTTGTTGACGAGAACGTCGAGCCGCTCGTGCCGCTCGAGCAGGCCGTCGAAGAGGCGCTCGATCGCCTCCTCGTCGCGGATATCCAGCGCCTCGTACTCGAAGCGGCCGGCGAGCCCCGCGGCCAAGTCCGCGGTCTCCGCCAAGGGCTCCTCGCGGCGCCCGCAACCGACCACGACGGCCCCCAGACGGGTCAGCTCCAGCGCGGTCTCACGGCCGAGACCGCTGCCGGCGCCGGAGACCAGGCAGACCTGTCCGTCGAGCAAGCCGTCCTTGAAGACGCGCGAATGAGCGCTTTCACCCATAGACCGGCAAGCATATTGCTGACCCCGACCCAGGTAATGTGATTCGGCGATGAAGGTGCACGCGGAGGCGAAACCGCTACACGAGCCGCTTGCCGGCGGTACCCAGGGCGCGTCGGTCAGCGTCGAGCCGCTGATCGCCGGTCATGTCACCTGGCCACGCACGATGATGGAACGGCCCGGCGGGCGCCTCGAGACGCTGAAGCTGCTGCGCGCCCTGCTCACCGGCCAGCCGGCGATGACCGTCCCCTGCCCCGCCTTCCTGATCCGCCATCCCAGCGCCGGCGCGATCCTCGTCGACACCGGCCTGCACCCCTCGATCGCCACCGACGGACACGAGAACTTCGGCCGGCTCGGCGCCCGCGTCGGCAAGCCGTCGTTGGACGCCGGCAGCGACGTCCCCGCCCAGCTGCGTTCCCGCGGCCTCGACGCCGGCGAGATCCCGATCGTCGTCATGACCCACATGCACATCGACCACACCTCGGCGATCTCCGAGTTCCCCAACTCGACCTTCGTCGTCAGCGAGGTCGAGTGGGAGGCGGCAACCATCGGGCCGAAACCGCTGCTGAACGGATACCGGCGCGCCCACTTCGACTACGCCTTCGACTCCCGCACGGTCGACTTCGACCGCGCCGGCATCGACTCCTACTCCAGCTTCGCCCGCTGCTTCGACCTCTTCGGCGACGGCTCGATCCGCCTCGCCTATACGCCGGGGCACAGCGCCGGTCACATGTCGGTGATCGCGCGCCTCTCAGAGCGGGACTTCGCGATCGGCGGCGACGCCACCTACACCCAGGGCCAGCTCGACGGCAGCGCGCCGCTTGCGCCGCGCCCCTTCGACGCCCACAACTACCGGCGTTCGCTCCAGGAGCTGAAGCTGTTCCGCCGCGAGTACCCGGACGCGATCGTCACGCCGGGGCACGATCCGGGCTTCTTCGAGCAGCTCGACGCCCGTTACTCCTAGCCAGCCCCTCGTACATCTCCCGCACCCGGCCGAAGATCTCGGTCGCGGCCTCGAGCTGGCGCTCGCGGCTCGGCGCTCCCTCCGACCGATAGGAGAGCGGCTCGCCGAACTGGACCGTCACCTTGGGGAAGCGGAAGCGCTTCCAACGCCGCACCGAAGCAGAGCCGTGGACGGCGACCGGGACCACCGGCACGCCCGCTTCCAGCGCGATGCGGCCGATCCCCGGTTTGGGCTCGCCCAACTCACCGCTGCGCGAGCGGCCGCCCTCGGCGTAGACGAGCAGCATGCCGCCCTGGTCGAGGATCGCAAAGGCGGTCTTGAACGCCTCCTCGTCATGCTGACCGCGGCGCACCGGGAAGACGCCGCCGTGCTTGTAGATGTAGGTGAGCACGGGCGGGCCGAACATCTGCGATTTCGCCATGAAGCGGACCTGGCGGCGCAGGTAGAGGCCGACGAAGAAGTGGTCCATCTGGCTGAAGTGGTTCGGCGCAAGCACGAGCGCGCCGGTCCGGGGCACGTTCTCGACCCCGATCGCGCGTACCCGGTAGAGCAAGAGAGTGGGCAGGGAGACGATGGCGCGCACAAGCGGGTAGGTCCAGCCGACGCCCTTGCGCGCCGCCGCGTGGAACTGATCGAAGTAGGACGCCGGGCGGTCGTCCTTGTAGACCTGTGGCTTGATGTCGGGCATGGGCGAGACGACGGCCGCACGGCCGTCGCTGTGCGTACCCCCTGCGCGCGCGGCGGTTACGCCCGCTTCTCGGGATCGGCCCAGCCGCGCGAGCGCGCGAGCGCACGCCGCCAATCCGCCAGCAGGACGCGGCGCTCGTCGTCCTCCATCCGCGGCTCATAGCGGGCCGCCTCGCGCCACATCTCGGCGACCTGCGCGGCACTCCAGCGCCCGGTCGCGATCCCCGCCAGATAGGCAGCGCCGAGCGCCGTCGTCTCGGCGATCTCCGGCACGACGACCGGCGCTCCGAGCACATCGGCCTGGAACTGCATCAACCAGCCGTTGGCCACAGCGCCCCCGTCGGCTTTCAGTTCGGTCAGCCGGGCGCCGCCGGCTGCCTCCTCCGCCCGCACCGCGTCGACCGTCTGGTAGGCGATCGCCTCCAGCGCCGCCCGCGCCAGGTGGGCGCGGCCGCTGCCGCGGGTGAGCCCGACGATCGTGCCGCGCGCGTATGGGTCCCAGTGGGGCGAGCCGAGGCCGGTCAGCGCCGGGACGAAGTAGACGCCGTCGTTGCCGTCGAGCGACGCCGCCAGCGCCTCGCTCTCCCCCGCCTCCCCGACGATCCCGAGCCCGTCGCGCAGCCACTGCACGGCGGCGCCGGTGACGAAGATCGAGGCCTCGAGCGCGTAGGCGGTGGCCTCTTCCGGGGCACAGGCGACCGTGGTCAGCAGGCCCTCGCCCGGGGCCGGCGCATCGGCACCCGCGTTGAGCAGGACGAAGCTGCCGGTCCCGTAGGTGTTCTTGGCGCTGCCGGCGCTGTGGCATGCCTGGCCGAAGAGCGCCGCCTGCTGGTCGCCGGCGATCCCGGCCACCGGCACCTCGCCACCGAACTCGGTGGAGGTGCCGTAGACGTGGGCCGAGGGCAGCGGCTCGGGCAGCCGCGCCGGGTCGACGCCGAGCATCGCGCAGAGCTCCGCGTCCCAGGCGAGGCGGTGGATGTCGAACAGCATCGTCCGCGAGGCGTTCGTGTAGTCGGTCGCGTGGCGGCCGGTCAGCTTGAAGAGCAGCCAGGAGTCGATCGTGCCGAAGACCGCCCGGCCGGCGGCCTCGACGTTGTTCAGCAGCCACTCGATCTTGGTCGCGGAGAAGTAGGGATCGAGGACCAACCCGGTGCGCTCGCGCACCAGCGCCTCCCTGCCCTCCTCGCGCAGCCGGTTGCAGCGCTCGGCGGTGCGCCGGTCCTGCCAGACCAGAGCCCTGTGCACCGGCTCCCCGCTCGCCGGATCCCAGGCGACCACGGTCTCGCGCTGGTTGGCGATCCCGATCCCGTCGAGCTCCGCCCCCTGGATCCCGGCGTCGGCGATCGCCTCGATCGCGACCCGCCGCGTCACCGCCCAGATTTCCGCTGCGTCGTGCTCGACCCAGCCCGGCTGGGGAAAGTGCTGCTCGAACTCCGAGTAGGCGCGGCCGGCGACCCGCCCCTCCGCATCGAAGACCAGGCAAGTGGTGCCGGTGGTCCCCTGGTCGATCGCCAGGATCAAGCCGTCGCCCCGCGGACGATGGTCAGCAAGCCGTCGGCCACGCCGGACGCGTCCTCCCCGCCGGCCCCCAGCCGGCGCAGCCCCATCCCGTACATCAGCGCCACGATCGTCCGCGCGTGCCCGGCCGGATCGGGCACCCCGAGCACCTCCAGGGCGGCTGCCGCCACGCCTTCGTAGGCCTCGAAGCAGCGCAGCGAGGCCTCCCTCAGCGCCGGGTCCCGAGCGGCTTGGAGGTGAAGCTCGATCTCAGCCAGCTGCTGGATCCGGTTGCCGGACTCCTCGACGATCCGCTCGACCTCGGCCGCGACGTCCTCGACGCTCGGGTGCGCGCGACGCAGCTCGGCGGCGATCTCCTCCTGCCGGGCGACCTCCTCGCCGACGAAGAGGAGCAGGCTTTCCCGCAGCAGGTCGACCTGGCTGGCGAAGTGGTAGGTGAGAGAGCCGAGCGCGACGCCGGCCGCCGTGGCGACCCGGCGATTGGTCACGGCGGAGATGCCCTCGCTGCCGATCAGCTCGACCGTCGCACGGAGAATCCGCTCACGCGTTTGAGTGGACGCAACGGTGGCCAAGAAGCGCCAGCCTACCCGTTTCGCTTATCGTTCGTTCGAACGAACAATCTCAGGCGAGGGGGCCGGATGTCGACCAGGACCGAAGAGAGAGCTGCCGCAGATGCCGATGGTGGCCGGCTGGAACACGATCCCGGCGGGGGATTGCAGGAGCAGGCCTTGCGGCTGCGGGCCGGAGAGGTGTCCTCGCGCGAGCTCGTCGAGGCGGCGCTGGGACGAGCGGAGGCAGCCCAGTCGACGCTCAACGCCTTCCGGGTGATCTGCTCCGAAGAGGCCCTGACCGCCGCCGAGCAGGCCGATCGCCGCCTCGGCGACGGCGAGGGCGCTGCGCTTCTGGGAGTTCCCGTCGCGATCAAGGACGACGTCGACCTCAGCGGACACACGACCCCGTTCGGCTGCGGTGGCGGGCG